>JBDQFW010000009.1:0-32042 GCA_040265735.1 Planctomycetota bacterium
GTGAAGGAAGTGGGCATCTTCACCTGCCTGCTCACCACCCCCGACAACGTCCAGATCCGGGTCCCCAACTCCAGCATCTTCGGCGCCACCATCAAGAACTTCTCGGCCAGCGAGACACGTCGCATCGATCTCGTGGTGGGCGTGGGCAGCCGCCTCCGCATCTGGCTCGGCGGTGCGGCGACCGGTCACGCAGAGCGGCCGAGCCAGGTCGTCTCAGCGGCCGGCAACGTGGTCTGGTTCTTCCTGCGGCAGGTCGAGGGCACTCCCCTCCCCGAGCTCCAGCTCGTGCGCGCCGAGCGCGTGGGCCTGGCTCGAGTGCTGCGCTACCTCGTGCTTCCCGGCCGCCTGAACTTCGACCTGTTCACCTATCCCAACGAGGGCGGGGTCCTCGCCAACCGGCCCTCCCGGCGCAACAAGATCGGCCTCCAGATCCCGCGCCTGCTCTCGATGCTCGGCGACGACGGCCTGGGCAAGGCCATCGAGGCCCAGTTCCGCGTGCCCGCCCGCCGCCTCGCCCTCGCGCCGGATGAGGTAGTCGTAGAACGACCACGACTTCGCCACATCCGCATCGTCCATCTCGAAGAGGGTCTTGATGGCGAGCTGCTCGACCGGGCGGCCGTTGCTGAGGGCCACGGCGTTCAGCTTCGCACGCAGGCCCATGTCGAAGGACTTCTCGCCCTTCTCGCCGATGCGCCGCTGCTTGGACTGGGTCGAGTTCTTGTCGTAGCGGAACTCGATGCAGGTCATGTCGTTGCGGCCCAGCAGCTCGAAGGAGAGCCACCAGGCCACAGCCTCCGACAGCCAGTCCTGCCCCATGCGCCCCTCCTCGTTGCCGTAGTGCAGTCCGGCGATGGCGTGCCCCGCCTGGTGAGCCACCATCGGGATGAAGCGGTCGTCCTCGCGCCACTTGCGCAGGAACCGGAAGGGCTTCGCCTGGGTCCCGTCGAAGCGCTCGCCGCCGATCTGCTGGCGCGCCTCCACGTCCCGCGACCAGTCCGAGCCCAGGTACTTCTCGCTGGTGCCGCGGAACAGGTCGTCCTGGAAGGGGACCAGGATCCACTCCGCGAAGATCTTGTCCGGGATCCGGTCCGGGAAGTCCTCCGCCTCGTAGGGATCGAGCAGCTCCTTGCGGAAGAGCTCGATCGCCTCCTCCCCGAAGCGGAGCGCCGCCTCGAGGTCCTCCGGCGGCAGCAGCGCCGGGGTTGTCGTCACGCGCAGGTGCACGGTCTCGAAGCACTGGATACGGTCCGCATCGACACCGAGGCCGGAGAGGATCTCGACCAGCCGCGGGTCCGCCTCCGCCTTGTGGAAGGAGTCCTGGGCCGCCTTCCCGCGCGCGGCCAGCGCGTCCTCACGGCCGCGCCGCTCCTCCTTGCCGGCGACCTTCTCGAGGTCCTTCGCTGCCTTCGGCATGCCGACCGAGCGCAGCCACTGGGCGAAGCGCTTGCCCGCCCCCAGGTAGCGCTCCTGACGCTGCTTCCACTCGGCGGAGCCCCTCTGGGCCTCGTCCCGAGCGTCCAGCAGCAGCTGCAGCTGGCTGTCGCGCAGGCGGTACTCGCGGGCCAGACCCAGCAGGGTCTCGTCCGGCAGGGCGAGGTCGATCTTCTCGATCGAGCCGCCGCTGAACGCGACCACATTGCGCTTCGAGGAGGGCTCGCGCTTGCCCTTCTTCTCCTCCCAGGGCGTGGTCCCGGGGTCCTTGGGGTCCAGCACGAACAGCTCGACCGTCCCCGCGGGGTTGTAGCTGATCGCTCCGTTCTCCCCGATCGTGAGGCCGGTGTAGGCCTCACCGAACACCACCGGATGCCCGCGGAACTCGCCGAGGTAGTCCTCGAGCTTCTTCTGGGCCTTCGCATCGACCCGCACGGCCAGGATCTGGGCGGCGGCGGGAGAGGCGAGGGCGAGGGCCGCTCCGAGGAGTGCGGCGGGGGTCCAGTGGCTCCAGCGCATGGGCCCCAGCCTAACGGCCAGGGCCCTCCAGGGCCGGTCCCTGTGCTCAGGCCTCGTCAGGACCGCCGAAGCGACCGTCGAGGAAGCCTTGGAAGCCCTGAAGCGCCACGCGCTGGGTGTAGAAGTCGAGGCCTCGGAGGCCGCCGAGCTCTTCGCCCCCGCCTGCGCGACCGGGGCCTCCGTGCACCATCTGGGGCAGGACCATTCCGGGGGCCAGCGCCTGCTCGGCCATACGCTTCGAGCCGATCCACACGCGCCCATGCCACGGCGCGACCCCCAGGGTCACCGCCTCGGTCCAGGCCGCGTCGTCCGAGTAGAGGCTGATCACGAGGCCGCCTCCGCCGCGGTTGGCGAGGCGGGTCGCATCCTCGGCGCTGCCCGAGTAGGGCACCACGGTCGAGACCGGCCCAAACACCTCGAGGGAGTGCAGCACCTCGGCCTCCGCATCGCGGGCGCGCAGCACGGTCGGCTCGAGGAAGGCGCCCGGCCCCTCGGGGCGGGTCCCGCCGCGGACCACGTCAGCGGCATCCTTGAGGCGCTCCAGCCCCGCCGTCACATCGTCGATCTGGCCCGGCGCGACCGGGGCCACGCGGGTGTCGCGCTCGCCCGGGTCCCCCATGCGGTAGCGATCGAGCTCGGTGCCCAGGTCCTCGAGCAGCGTATCCACGAGGCCCTCGGGCACGAAGATGCGCCGCACCGCGGTGCACTTCTGGCCGGCCTTCTGCGTGATGTCCGTCGCGAGGTTCGAGAGGGCCAGGTCCCAGGTGGCGCTGCCGGGCTCCAGGTCGGGGGCCAGCACCGCCGCGTTGATCGAGTCCGCCTCCACATTCACCCGCGTGCCCTGCGCCAGCAGGTTCGGGTGCGAGCGGATGCGCAGGCCGGTGGCCGCGGAGCCCGTGAAGGCGACTCCGTCCATGGGCCCCAGGTGGTCCAGCAGGTCGCCGGCGGAGCCGCAGAGGAACTGGAACCCGCCCTCGGGCACGAGCCCGGACTCGACGATGCAGCGCGCGATGCGCCAGGCCACGAGCGCGGTGTTGCTGCCGGGCTTCGAGAGCACGGGGACCCCCGCGAGCCAAGCGCACGCGGCCTTCTCCATCATCCCCCACGCCGGGAAGTTGAACGCGTTGATGTGCACCGCGAGGCCCGGACGCGGGACGCGCACGTGACGGCCCCAGAAGCGCGGGGTGCGCCCGAGCTGCACGCCGTCTCCATCGGTCAGGTAGGGCTGGTCGCCAAGGCGCTTGCCGAAGGAGGCATAGGCTGCGAGGGTTCCGGTGGCCCCGTCCACGTCGAACTTGCCGTCGCCGCGGGTGTTACCGCCGTTGACGCGAGCCAGGTCGAGGAGCTCGTCGCGGATCTCGTGGATCGCGCCCGCCAGGGCCTTCAGCATCGCCGCGCGCTCGGGGAAGGTCATGGCGCGCAGCGCAGGCCCACCGACCTCACGCCCGTGCCGGACGGCCGCGGCCAGGTCGAGGCCCTCGGAGCCGCACTCGGCCACCGTCTCCCCGGTGGTGGGATCGTGCAGGGGCGTCCCCGAGCCGGGGTGCCAGGAACCGTTCAGGTAGCTCTCGAGCTGTTGCATGGGGCGGCCTCCGCGGCCCGCGCTCCGCGCGCCGCGCCGTGCAGGGTAGCCGAAGGCCAGCCCGGGCTGCCCCCTGCGAGGAGCCGGCGGCGAGCGCCAGGCGGCCCCGCGCCTGCAAGGCCCGGGGCTGCGCTCCGAAGGAGGGTTCATGGCTGCCCTCCTCCCGCTGTCCGCGCTCCCCGCCCTCCTGCTCCTGGGCTGCCTCGTGCTGGTCCTGCGCTCGCTCGGCTCCCTGCGCGGCGTCGCGGCCCGCGGGGCCCTTGGGCGACACGTCCCGTCGGCACGCGCCGATGCGGAACCTGCCGGCCGAGGGCCCGGCATCCTGTCGAGCCTCGTGTCCATGCTGGCCGTGGGCGGCATGGTGGTCGTGGGCGGCCTGGGCGCGCTGGGGTGCGCGGTGGGCGGCCTCGGCATCTCCCGCGGGCTCTCCTCATGCACCGAGGCGCCTGCCGAGGCCTCCGCGCAGGTGGAGCTCCGCGAGGATCTGCCCACAGGGAGCGAGCAGCTCACCGTGCACACCACGAGCCCCCTGGAGCCGGGCGCTCTCGAGGTGAGCCTCTCCCGCGCCCTCGGCCGCGCCGTGGTGCTCGCCGAGGCGAACCTGGGCGAGGGCCCGCGGAGGATCTATCGCTTCGTGCTCGCGCCGGAGGACGGTGACCTGGTGGCCCTGCCCTGACTCGCGCGGCTGGCCCGCCACGGAGGCCTGCCGAGGCGCCCCGCTTTGCCACCCGCGGCCTCGGACGCTGCGCGGCCTTGGACTAGGCTGCTGGCATGGATTCGGTCGACCCTCTCCCCGCCTCGGCGCGCTGGCTGCCCGCCGACGCGTTCCGCGGCCAGCGCGCCTTCGTGACCGGAGGCGGCACGGGCCTGGGGCTCGAGATCAGCCGCGGGCTAGCGGCCCTCGGAGCCCATGTCACCATCGCCTCACGCTCCGCCGAGCACCACGCCGGGTTCCTCGACGAGGCCCGCAGCAAGGGCTGGAGCGCGGAGGCCGTGGTCCTCGACGTGCGTGAGGACCCCGAGGTGCGCGCGCGCCTGCAGGAATTCGTGGACCGTCACGGAGGGATCGACCTGCTCGTGAACAACGCTGCGGGGAACTTCGTCTGCCCGGCCGAGCGGCTCTCGCACAACGCCTGGCGGTCGGTGCTCGGCATCGTGCTCGACGGCACCTTCTCCTGCAGCAAGTACGCCGGCCGCCACATGATCGCCGCCGGCGGCGGGGCGATGCTCAATGTGGTCGCCACCTACGCCTGGACGGGCATGCCTGGCGTGGTGCACTCGGCTAGCGCCAAGGCGGGCGTGCTCGCCATGACGCGTACGCTGGCCGCCGAGTGGGCCCAGCACGGCGTGCGCGTGAACGCCATCGCGCCGGGGCCCTTCCACTCGGAGGGCGCGAAGGGGAACCTCTGGCCCGACCCGGCGGTGGAGCAGCGCATGCGCGCCAAGGTGCCTCTGGGCCGCTTCGGCAACACCGACGAGGTCGCGGCCCAGTGCCTGCACCTGCTGTCGGGAGCTTCCGAGTATGTGACCGGCGAGTGCCTCGTGATCGACGGCGGCCTGTCCCTCGCGCCCGGGCGCATGTGGGAGCCGGGCGAGCGCCTGCAGCGTCGGCGCCGGGCCCGTGAAGAGGGTCCGGGAGCAGGCGAGGACGGAGGGAGCGCCTCATGAACATCGCGGACCGCGGTCACCTCCTGACCGAGCAGCTGGACGGCACGCGAGCGCCCCTCGACCGGCTCTCGATCGAGGACGGGTTGGCGCGCCTCATCGAGGAGGACCAGCAGGCGGTGCGCGCGGTCGAAGCGGCGCGGCCGGCGCTCGCCGAGGCGGTGCGCCTGTTCACCACGGTGCAGCGCGGCGGTGGGCGCATCCTGGCGGTGGGCGCGGGCACGAGCGGGCGCCTGGCCACCCTGGACTTCTCCGAGCTGCCGCCGACCTTTGGAGCGGACCCGAGCCGCTTCGTGGCCGAGATCGCCGGAGGCCCGCGCGCTCTGACCCAGGCCGTCGAGGGGGCCGAGGACAGCGCAGAAGCCGGCGCAGAAGCAGTGCGCCGCAACGGAATCGGCTCGGGCGACGCCTGCCTGGGCATCGCCGCCGGGGGGACCACGCCCTTCGTGCACGGCGCCCTGGACGAGGCCCGCGCTCGGGGAGCCGGAACCGTGTTCATGGCCTGCGTCTCCGAGGAGCAGGTCCCCGCCCCTGGCCACCTCTCGATCCGCCTGCTGTGCGGCCCCGAGCCCGTGCAGGGCTCCACGCGCATGAAGGCCGGGACCGCCACCAAGCTGGCCCTCAACGCCCTCTCCACCCTGACGATGGTCCAGCTGGGGAAGGTCCACGAGGGGCGCATGGTGGATGTGAACACGCAGGCCAATGTGAAGCTGGTCGATCGCGGCCTGCGCCTGGTGAGCGCCCTTGGCGGGGTCGACCGCGCCGAGGCCGAGAGCCTCCTCCGGGCCGCCGAGGGGCGAGTCAAGACCGCGGTCGTCATGGCCCGGCTTGGCCTCGACGCCGCTGCGGCCCGCGAGGCCCTCCGCAACGCCGACGGACACCTTGGCCGCCTGCTCGAGGAGCCCGGCTCATGACCGGCCACGCCCCCTTGGCCTGGATCGGTGCCCAGGAAATCGTCACGACCTTGGTCGCCCTCCTCGTCCTGCTCCTCGTCGTCGCCCTCGTCGCCCGCGCCGGCGGCCGCGGCGCGGAGTAGGGCCGCGGCCGTCTAGAGGTACGCCCATTACGGCGCACTGTCCTCGTCAGCGGCTCGCCAAGAAGGACGCGCACGGGGTTCACCACCGCCCGCCCAGGAGGCCGCGCACGCGATCTCCTGTGGCGCGCCCAGAAGGGCGCGCGCGGTGTTGCCTACGGCGCGCCCAGAAGGGCGCGCACGGTGTTGCCTACGGCGCGCCCAGAAGGGCGCGCACGGTGTTACCTACGGCGCGCCCAGAAGGGCGCGCACGGATGCCAAGTGCCCCTCCCAGTCGAAGGCGGGGCCGGGGTCCTGCTTGGCGGCGGAGACATGGTGGTGCCCCACCACTCCGGAGAAGCTCTCGTAGGTCGCGTCGTCCAGGACGCGGTCGAGGACCCGGCCGCTCGCGTCGCGCGGAGCGTCCGGCTCGATGCGCGGGAGGACTCGGCAGAGCGCGGCGTTCAGGCGCGCGAGGCTCGCGTACTGCTCGGCCGTGAAGTCGTACTGGGCATAGGTGCCCCCCTGCATCGGCCCCTCGATGCGCTCGGGGTGACGCGGACGGGCGCGGAAGCCGGGGGTGCGGATGTCGAGGGGCTCCATCCACGCGGGGAACGCCACGTAGTGCCCCTGCTCGTCCGCGGGGTGCAGGTCGTCGAGCGCGGCCAGGCCCGCCTCATCCCCGACGCGTCGCGCACCGAAGTTGGCGATCTCCACCCCCACCGAGCGCGTGTTGGCCTTGGCCGCGTGCCAGGCGCGCTCGCGCAGGTCGAGGGTCTGGTAGATCGTCCCGTCCACGTCCAGCATGAACTGCACCGAGAGGCAGCGCCGGTCGTGGAGGATCTTGAAGCACTGCCGGCTGCATCCACACGCGTCGTAGTGCACGACGAAGAGGTCCACAGCGCTGCGCAGGGCCTCGAGGTCCTTCGAGCCGGGCGTGACCTGGTACTGGCCGGGAAGACCGTCCACGCGACGGCCCGGCTGGTAGCGCAGCTCACCGTCCTCCACCGCGCGACCGCTGGCGGGCGCCTCGAAGTGCAGAGTCGTGCTGTAAGCGTCGTACCCCCCCTGGTCGTACCAGAGGACCACCGGAACGCCCACGTGGAAGAGCTGGCCACAGGCGACCAGCTCCTGGCCCTGCCGCTCCACCGGCTGCACGGCGTCGCCGACCTCGGGCGCCTCGACGGCAGCGGGGACCTCTGGCTCGGCCCCGGGCTGGAGACAGGCTCCCGGCAGCAAGAGCAGCAGGGGGAAGAGCCTGCGCACGAGGGAGCGTCGGGCCGGCGCGGAGGACGACGGGGCTTGGGGCGGGCCTGCGGCGGGTTCCATGGCCCCAGGCTGGCACGCAGGAGGCCAACCAATCAAGGACGCTCGAAGGCCGCGAGGGTCACGCGCCCATGGTTGTCTCCCCGGGGCCGCGCCTCGCGGTCGAAGGACGGGTCCCCCGCGAGGAGCAGCGTTCGGCCCTCGAGCTCGAGGCTGAGCAGCGTCCTCGCCCAGCGGGCGCCGCCCCCGACGGGCGCGGGGAGCCAGTGCGGCTCGCCCGCTAGGTCCTGCCAGACCCAGGCGCCGCGGTTCGCGTCGGCCTCTGGCGTCTCGGCGCCCCATACGGGCGCCACCAGGTCCTGCGCCCTCCCTCCGCTGAGGTCGGCAAACAGCAGGCAGCTTCCGAGCAGGGCGTCGCGCGAGAGGCCGGGCTCGATCAGGGCGTCGAGGCGCGGGTAGCGCCCGGCGAACAGCACGCGGCCGACGTCCCGCCGGCCCTCACGGTCCGTCCCCGGCGCCCCGACGGCGAGCAGCGGTCCGGCGGCGGCAAGCGCCACCCCGAAGCGCGAGCGCTCCCCGGCGACCGGCTCGAGGTCGAAGCAGAGCTCGGGGCGCCGCAGAGCGCCGAGGGGAGGATGGACCCACACCCGCCCAACCTCGGCCTGCCCCAGGTGCGCGGCGCCCGGCTCGCTCACCACGAGATTCTGAGGGCCGCCCGGGAGCAGGTCCGCGGCACCGAGCGCGAAGCCGTAGAGCCCGCCCTCCTGCGGATCCACCGGCGCCATCACGCGGCGGCCGCCGCGCGCCGAGAAGGCCAGGAGAGCGCCGCAGCGGAGCCCTTCGAGGGTCGCCTGGGGCGCCGCGATCACGAGGTCGAGGCTGCCGTCCCCCTCGAGGTCCAGGCTGCACATGGCGTGCCCCAGTCCTCCGGGGAGGGTCCCCGGCGGAAGGATCATCCGCGCGGGCCGGTGGGCGCCCTCGATCCCCCACACCCAGACCGAGCCGGAATCGTCCCCGGAGCGCGGAGCTCCGATGGCCAGCTCGGGCTCGGGGTCGTCATCGAGATCGATGGCGCAGAGGCTGTGGCCGAACTCGAGTGACTCGAAGTCGGGCTGGTGCGCGGGCGGGGCGACGATCCGCGTCTCGCGTACGCCGGCCGGCAGGCCCCCCTCGGCCGCGTAGGCCACGAGGACGACGCCGCGGCCGGGCCCCTCGGGCCGCAACGCGCCCGGAGCCGACGCAGCGAGGTCGATCCAGCCGTCGCCATCGAAGTCCCCGAGAGCCAGGGCCTGCCCCAGCCGCGCCCCGGGACCCAGGTCATCGAGGGGCAGGGACTCCCAGGCTGCGGTCAGGGCCGGGTTCGTTCCTGACGGGTTCGCCTCAGGCTGCACGGCCTCCGCCGCCGGGGCCGGGGCCGGGGCCGGGACCTCCCCCGCGGGGTCCTGGGCCAGGGCGAGCAGCAGCAACCACATGCCGGCATCCTACTGATCGCCCGAGGCGGTTCCCGAGGGACAGCCTGGTGCAGGCCCGCAACCGGGACCCAGGCCGTTCGTCCTGGATGCGTGAGCGTCCCTGCCCGAACCGAGCGTCCCTCCCGCGCTGCGCCCAGCGGGCGCGGTCCGGTCGAGGGCCGGACCGCCTCCCTTGGCCCCAACGGCGCCGAGCTGGTCACCGTCGAGGCACGCTTCGAAGCCAGCGAGCGGGGCGGGACGCGCGTCCTGCTGACCGGACTGCCAGACGGCGCTCTGCGCGAGTCCCGCGCGCGCCTGCCCGCCGTGCTGGCCAGCGCGGGGCTCAGCCTCCCCCAGGGAGAACTCCACCTGAATCTCGCCCCGGCCACGCGTCCCAAGCAGGGGGGGCTGCCTGACCTCGGGATCGCATGCACGGTGGCCTGCGCCTTGGGTCAGATCCCCGCGCCACGCCTGCGCGACCTGCTCCTGCTCGGCGAGGTGGACCTCGGGGGCGCGGTCCATCCGGCTGCCGGGGCGCTCGCAGCCACCCTCGCAGCCCGCGGAGCGGGGCTGAGGACGGTCCTCGCCCCGACGGCCAGCCTCCCGCTCCTTCGGCGCGTCCCGGGGATGGAGATTCTCCCCGTCACGCACCTCCGCGACGCCCTTGACCACCTCCGCGGCGCACGCTCCCTGCAGGCCGTCCCTCCGCATGCACCGGGCGAGGACCGGGGCGTGCGCGCCGGTCGGAGAGGCTCCTCCTCCAGTCATGCAATGGCCGAGCAGCCCACGGTCGAGGACACCGGGCTCGACGAGGTGCGAGGCCAGGACCTCGGCAAGCGCGCGCTCCTCGTCACGGCCGCGGGCGGGCACAGCCTCCTCCTGCGCGGCTCCCCGGGAGTCGGCAAGTCCATGCTGGCCCAGCGCCTCCCGGGGCTGCTACCCCGGCTCACCCCCGAGGAGCAGCTCGAGCTGCTGGCCCTCGCCGACGCAGACCCGCGCAGGCCCAGCCCCCGAGGGGACCGCAGGCCGCTGCGTGCGCCGCACCACACCACGAGCTTCGCCGGCCTCGTCGGAGGAGGCCGGGATGCGTGCCCTGGGGAGGTGTCCCTTGCCCATCGGGGCGTGCTCTTCCTGGACGAGCTGCCGGAGTTTCGGCGCGACGCGCTCGAGGCCCTGCGCGAGCCCCTCGAGGCGGGCGAGGTCCGCATTGCCCGCGCGCGCGAGCACGTCGTGCATCCCTCGAGGGTGCTCCTGGTTGCGGCCATGAATCCATGCGCCTGCGGCTGGCTCGGACACCCAAGGCGCCGCTGCACCTGCACGCCCGCGGCACGAAGCCGCTACGCCGGACGCATCAGCGGGCCCTTGCTGGACCGCTTCGACCTCCTCGTAGACCTCGCGGTGCCGGAGGCCCGTGACCTCCTCGCCCCGGCCCCCTCCGCGGACCCGGGGAGGCCAGGGAAGCCGCAGGAACAGGAGGCCGGTGCGCTGACGGGACTCTCTCCCAGCAAGACGCGGGGTCCGGCGCAGGCCGCCTCGTCGCCCCAAAGCTCGCCCTGCTCTCCCTCACTCTCGACCGCAAGGGCTGGCACCACACCTCCCCACGCACGCGGGCAGAGCAGCGCAGCTGTCGACAGCAGCTCGCGGGATGAGAGCAGCAGGGGCCCGCTCACCGGCGCACGCATCACCGCCCTCCTGAGGCGGGCGCGCGAGCTCCGCAGGGCCCGCGGGCAGGCGCCGCTGAATGGGCGCCTCGCGGGGTCTGCCTTGGAGGCCAGCGCGCCGCTGGGCGGCCGCGCCGCTCAGATCCTGCGCCGGGCCGCCCTCGAGTGCAGCCTCTCGGCTCGCGCGGTTCAGGCATTGCGCCGGGTCGCGCGGACGCTGGCGGACCTCGAGGGGTCCCCACAGATCGAGCCTCCGCACATGGCCGAGGCCCTCTTCCTGCACGGCAATCGAGGAGCTCCGCCCTGACGGAGGCACAGGCGAGCCTGACGGCGGCACAGGCGAGCCTGACGGTGGAGCAGCCAAGCCTGACGGGAACGCACGCCGGCCCGCGCGGGGCCGAGATCCGGCTCCAGACTCAGGACCGGCTCAGCGCGCGGGGACTACTCGTGACGCAGCGCCTCGACGGGGTCCATGTGGGCCGCGCGCCAGGCGGGGTAGAGGCCGAACACCACGCCGATCCCGACCGAGATCAGGAACGCCAGGGTAGGAGCCTGGGGCGTGACGATCGTCGGCATCCCGGCGGTGGCCTCGACCACTGCGGGGATGGCGAGTCCCAGGGCGACGCCGGCAAAACCGCCGAAGCCCGAGAGCACCACGGTCTCCACGAGGAACTGGATGACGATGTGGCGCCGCTTGGCGCCGAGGGCCCGCCGGATGCCGATCTCACGCGTGCGCTCGGTCACCGTGGCGAGCATCACGTTCATGATGCCGATGCCCCCCACCAGGAGACTGATGCCGGCGATGGACCCGAGGACGATGTTGAAGATCCGCTTGGTCTCCTCGGCGCGCAGCAGGAGCTCGAGGGGCACGACGACCTCCCAGTCTTTCTCCCGATGCTCCCGGTCGAGCATGGTCCGGGCCGCGTCAGCGATCATCGGAACGTCGACGGCCCGCTCCACGTTGATGATCATCTCGTGGAGCTCGACCTCGGTGATGTCGCGGCTCCCGCTGCGCATCTTGACCTGGGTCGTGCCGAACATGCGGCGGCCAGAGGCCAGCGGGATCATCATGTCTCCGCTCACCTCGGCACCCGAGTCGATGGGGATCTGCCCGATCGGCACGCGCGGCAGGAGGATGCCCACGACCTCGAAGTACTCGCTGCCGACCCTCACGCGGCGCCCGATCGGCGACTCGTAGGGGAACAGGTAGCGCGCGACCTCGAAGGAGAGCACGCACACAGGCTCCTCCAGCTTCTCGTCCAGCTCACTGAGGAAGCGCCCGCTCTGCAGGACGCGGCCGGTGGCCGAGAGGTAGTCGGGCTCGGTGCACATGACCCGGGGGCGGCACATCCGGTCCTCGTGGCGGACCTCCTCGGGGATGATCATCACCGGGACCACGTCGCGGACGCCGGGGAAGGTCAGGCGCGCGCGGGCGCGGTCATCGTCAGTGAGGCCATAGGCCAGGACGCGCGTCTCCTGGTTGGACTGCTGGTCCTCGGGCGGCTTGACCGAGCGCAGGATCACGTTCTGGCTGCCCAGCTGACGGATCTGCTCTTGGGCCTGCTCGCTGGCGCCCTCGCCCACGGCGAGCATGGCGATCACGCTCGCGACGCCGAAGAGGACGCCGAGGGTGGTGAGGAACGAGCGCAGCTTGTGCAGCAGCAGGCTGCTGATGCCCAGGCGCACGGTGCGCAGGAAGGGGGAGCGAACGACCATGGCTCAGCGGTTCTCCACGATGGCGTCGATGCGACCGTCCTTGAGGCGCAGGATGCGCTCGGCGCGCTCCCCCACGTCGGACTCGTGCGTCACGAGGAGGATGGTCTTCCCCTCCGCGTGCAGCTCGTCGAAGATCTCCAAGATCTCGTCCGCGGTACGCGAGTCCAGGTTTCCGGTCGCCTCGTCGGCCAGGAGGATGCTCGGGTCGTTGATCAGGGCGCGGGCAATGGCCACGCGCTGCTGCTGGCCGCCCGAGAGCTCCGGCGGCCGGTGGTCGAGGCGCCCGGCCAGGCCGACCCGCTCGGCCAGGTTGCGCGCGCGGTCCTCGGCCCAGTCGGGCCACTCGTCCCGGTACATCACCGGCACGAGGATGTTCTCCAGGACGTTCAGCTGCGGGATCAGGTTGTAGCTCTGGAACACGAACCCGAGGCTCGCGCCGCGCAGCTCGGAGAGCTCGTCGTCGGTGAGGGTCGAGACCCCGCGGCCGCCGACTTTGTACTCGCCGCCCGTGGGGCGATCGACGCACCCAAGGATGTTCAGCAGGGTGCTCTTGCCGGAGCCCGAGCTGCCCATGATCGACCAGTACTCCCCGCGCCGGAACGTGTGGCTGACGCCATCCAGCGCGGGCACCGTGGTGGTGCCCATCTGGTAGACGCGGCGCACGTCGACGAGCTCGGCGACGGCATCAGGTGCAGAGCCGTCGCTCACTTGCCGCCCGCGCTCCCGCCCGAGGGGCGACCGCCGCCCGAAGGGCGGCCTCCGCCCGCGCCGCGCCCCTCGCCGGAGGGACGCCCGGCCCCGGAGGGACGGCCGCCGCCGGCCGAGGCCCCGCGAGCCGCGTCACCGCGACCAGAGCCCCCTGCGCCAGCCCCCATTCCTGTGGGGCGTCCGCCGGAGCCCGTCGAGCCCATCCCCATCGAGCGGCCGCCGCCCATAGCGCCCGCCGGCATGCCAGAGGGACGGCCGCCGCCTGCCCCGGCGGCGCCGCCGCCCGCGCCCTCGACGCGCTCGGCACGCGGGCCATCCGAAGGCGCGCCCGCGGAGGGCGCCTCCGGCTTGAAGTCTGCGGGAGGAGCCATGGCGACCTTCTCACCCTCGCTCAGGCCGGACTTCACCTCGACCCACTGGGCGTTGTCGAGCCCAACCTCGACCTCACGCCGCTCCACCGCGTCATCCTTCAGCACGAAGGCCACGGTGGACCTGCCGTCGAAGAACACGCACTGACGCGGCACGTAGGTCACGTCGTCGAGGTCGTCCACGAGGATCTCGATGCTGCAGGACATCCCCGGACGCATGTCCTCGTTGCCCTCCTCCAGCACGACCTCGGAGCGGTAGACCCGCTGATTCGGGTTGCTCCAGTACGAGCCGGAGTCGGGCAGGGTCGCCACGAAGGAGACGCGCCCCTCGAAGACCTTGCCGGGCTGAGCATCGATGCGCACGAGGCACTTCTGGCCCGAGGTCACCTTCTTGAGGCTGGTCTCGTGGAGCTTGGCCTCGGCCACCATGCCGCCCGGCTGGGGGATGGTCACGATGTCCTGGCGCTCGCGGACCTCGGTGCCCTCCTGGATCGGGTCGCCAGAGCCCCAGCGGCTGCGCTCGCGGGCGTAGACGACGATGCCCTCCGCGGGCGAGATGATCCGGCTCTTCTCGATCTGCTCGAGGATCTTGGCCAGCCTCTCCTCCTCGCGCTGCAGCGTGAAGCGAGCGCTCTCCACCTCGGCCTCGAAGTCGGCCATCTTGGCCCGGGCCTGGCGATCGGTCTTCTCGAGGTCGCGCTGCCGCGTCTCGATCTCCTCCTGGAGCTCCTGGAGCTTGCGCTCGTAGTTGTACTCCATGGTCAGCGCCTTCTCGCGCCGGGCCTGCCCCAGGGCCACGCGGGCGCGCTCATAGGCGATCTCGTCGTCCACCAGCTCCTGCTGGGCAGCGAAGTTCCGGCCCACCAGCTCGCGCGTGAACTCCAGGTCGCGAGAAGACTGCGTCAGCTCCTGCTCGCGCAGCAGGATGGTCTCGTCGAGCTTCTGGAGCTCGTGCTGCCACTCGGACAGGACCAGGTTGTCCTCCCCGATCGTGGCGCCCTCGCGCCCCACGTACTTCTCGAGGTCCATCTTGCCGAAGCGCAGCTGCAGCTCGGCCTGGGCCAGGTCCGTGCGGTTCTGGATCTCCTGGATCGCGTACTGCTCCTCGGCCTTGGTGAGGCTGGCCTTGGCGCGGTTGACCGTGATCTCTTGCTCGACCTGGCGGTCCTCGAGCTCGGAGACATCGAGCTCGCAGACCAGGTCGCCCGGCTTCACCTGGGCGCCCTCGTCGATCAGGTAGAGGATCGTCGTGCCCCGCTCGATCTCGCTCCGCAGCACGACGGCGTTGCGCGCCTCGAGGTTGCCCCGCACGGTCTCGCTGATGCGCAGGGAGCCCTTGCGAACGAGGGCCCCGTCAATGGACTCCTCCTCCTCGGGCCTCATCCACTCGAGCTCGACGGCGGCGAAACCGAGGCCGCCGACCACGGCCAGGATGGCCCCGGTCCAAAAGAGGGTGCTGGTCTTCATGGCGTGTCGTTGGCCTCGAGGGAGGCGAGCAGGTCCTGGTCGTAGGTGATCCCCTCGCCGTCGACCCGCAGGGCCTCCAGCTCGAGGAGAAGATCGAGGCGGGCAAGGGTGAGGCTCACGAGGGCTGAGGCACGGCTGTTGCGCGCCTCGCGGAGGGCTTCCTCGGACTCCAGCACGTCACGGGTGCTGGCCCGGCCGTAGTCGAGGTTGAGCCGGGTGCTCTCCACCCGACGCTCGGCGATCTCGACCGCGATCTCGGCCAGCTGGAAGCTGATCCGCGCGTTCTCGAGCACCCGGATCACATCACGCACGGAGGCCACGATGCCGTCGCTGGCCGCCTCCACCGCGCGCTTGCGCACCTCGAGGGTGATCAGGGAGTTGCGGTACCCGTTGCGCTGCGGGATCCGGTTCCAGGGCAGGTCCAGGCTCAGGCCCGCGCTCCAGCTGGTGCTCTGCCAGTCGTACTGCAGGCCGCCGTCCACGTCGTAGGAGGGCGCGATCCGCGCGTCCACGTCCAGTCCAACCCGCAGGGAGTCCCGCGCGATGTAGGCCTTCCGCTCGGCGTCCGTGAGCTCGTCCAGGGTGGTCATGAAGTCCAGACGCTGCTCGAGTGCCAGGTCGATGGCGCGCATTTCGTCAAAGGCCTGCTCCTCGCCGGCGACAGCCTCGAGGGCAGTGAACTCCTCGCGATCGAAGACCAGGTCGGTCTTCACGGGCAGCCCGAGGAAGAGCATCAGGTTGTCCCGGGTCCGCGCCAGGTTCGCCCGCTGGGAGACCAGCTGGCCCTCCGAACGCACCTCGTTCTGCTGGGCCTGGTCAGCCTCGATCTGGGAGAGGCGACCAGCCGCCGCGACGGCCTCGTTGCGCTCGCGCAGCGCCACCAGGTTGCGGTAGTTGGCCTCCTGGTTCTCCAGCACGGTCATCTGCTGCAGCAGCCCGTAGAGCCGCTGCGCAACCTGCACCGAGAACTCGCGGCGGTAGCGCTCGAACGAGCGGACCTGGTAGACGAGGTTGCGCTCGGCCTGCGTCAGCGGCTCGAGGGTGATGCGCTTGCCGGCTCCGCGGAGCAGGGGCTGGGTGATCGCCAGGGAGAGGTCGGACGAGACCTGGGTCGTGTCCCCCGTGGTCACCACCCGGAACAGGCTCGCGCCGATCGAGCCCACGATGCTGGCGCCCGTGCCCAGCAGACGCGACAGGCCCACGCTGCCCCCGGCCGCCACGGACGCTGCGTCGTCCGAGAAGCCCACGAGGTTCTCGTCGTTGCCGGTGCCGTCGATGCCTCCGCTTGCCCCGGCCGAGGCGATCGTCGTGAGCCGCCAGCGCTCGAGGGCGAGGTCCAGCGCCGCGCGGTACAGGCCCTCCTTCTGCGTCTGGTACTCGCGGCTGTTCTCCGCGGCGATGTCGAGCAGATCCGCGAGCCCCAGGGGCTCCGCGGGAGCGGGCTGACCCGCAAGGAGCCGGGCACGGAGACTGTCGTCCTCACGCTCGATCCGGAACCCGGCGGGGTCGTCGAAGAGCTCCGCGCGGCGCGCGTCGAGGAGCTCATAGGCCTCCTCGTCCGCATCCGTGAGCATGGCCTCGGGGGACTGGCATGCCGCCACGAGCGCCAGCGCGGAGAGGGCGCAGGCGAGGCGGGTAGAGGGGAAGCTGGGGAGAGGAAGCACGGAAGAACGGTCCGTATGGGGCGAGAGAATAGCCCCTGCAACCCCTCGCTCCTGCGACCGTTACCGACTCTGAACCTCAGGCTGCCGAGAGAGGCGCCGCTCGAGCCCCCGCGCACGGCTCGCGCTGGTGCGTCGGGCCCAGGCAGACCTCCCCTCCAGCTGCAGCGCGAGCAACTCGCCGCCCAGCAGCACGATCCTGCGGACGGCCCGTCCGTCCTGATCGAGCCACGCATAGCCGCGCAGGGCCGCATCCTCGGGTGCGGCTCGACCCAGCTCCTCGAGCCCGGCGCGCACCGCGGCCAGGGCGAACGGGTCCTGGTCGACCGTGAAGCGCTCCACGCGCACCGTGCGCAGGGGCCCGCCCACGGGATCCACCAGGGCCAGGGCTCCCAGGGGCTCGGCCCCCGCGCGGAGCAGACCCTCGAGCTCGAGGGCCCCCACGACCGGCGCCTCGGGCCGTGGCAGGTGACGCGCTGGCCGGCGCGAGCCGAGGGTCTCGACCCGCGGCGCCCGCCCGGGGCCGTCCTGCTCGAGGATCCAGCTCCGACCCCGTCGCCGCTCGCCTGGCAGCTCGCGCCAGACCACCTCGAGGCGCTCGCCACGGCGCTCCTCGGTGGCGAGGACCCGCAGGGCGTCCCCACGCCAGAGCAGGGACTCCTCCCAGAGCATTCCGGCCTGAGCCCCGTCGGATTCCCCGTCGACGCCCGCCTCGGAGCAGGCCAGCCGCGTGCGCTTGCGCTCGAGGAGCGCAAGGGGCTGCCCGTCCTCGCCCGGCAGCACCAGGTGCTCGGACATGCCTGCAGCCTGCGGAATCAGGCCGAGGAGGAGCGTGGCGAGGACAGGACCCACGCTGAGTCCATCGGCTCGACAGGGCCCAGACTGGAGGCCACGGCCGACCGAGCACCCCCCGGCCAGCTCTCGAGGACCCAGCGCCGGCCACCGCCGCGTCAGGGGCCTGGCCGAGCTCGATCGAGCCCGGCCGCAAGGGACCGCAGCCCCACGAGCACCAGCATCGCAAGCCCCAGGCCAGGGAGCAGGAGCGAGCTGACCGTCCCCATGAGGCCCAGGGCGAGGTGTCCCTGGGGCCCCGCGGGCGCGGGAGCGAGCTCTCCCTCATGGCCCTGCCCAAGGAGCTCGTCCAGAGGCAGCGGGGCCCCCGGCACGGCCCACTCGCGACGGGCGATCCTCCAGCGCAGCAGCGGCTGCAGGGGGGCCTCGCCCTCGGAGACCACCTCTGCGGCGCGCTCGGCGCGAACGCCGTCCACAAGGACTCCGCCGCTCGCAGCGAGCAGGCTCCAGCCCAGGAGCACGGCGAGGAGCGTCCGTCCCCCGGACGACCCGGCCAGGGCCGTCGCCCCGGCGGCGAGGGGCACGGCTCCCAGGGCCAGAGCCGCCGCGAGCAGGGGGCCTCTCGCCTCCTCGGGGACGAGCCCGGCGAGGAGCAGAGCGGCCACCGGCCCCCCCGCCGTGAGGCGGTCCCCCTCGCGGAGCAGGAACAGCAGGCCGGGAAGCGCGACGAGCAGGAACGGAGCCTCGGCGAGCAGTCCCGCCGGACCGAGGAAGGCTGCGGCGAGGCGCTGGAGCGCGCCGGCCGACTCCATGGAGAGTCCAAGACCGGCTGAGCCGCTTCCCGGGGCGGCAAGGGCGATCCGCAGGGCGAGCAGCGCCAGGAGGGGCGCGGCGACGAGGAGTCCGGTGCGCGCGTGGCCCTCCGGCGCGCGGGTTCCGCGCGGGCGCGCAAGGAGGGCCAGCTCGGCCCCTCCGAGCAGCAGGAGGGAGAGGGGCAGCAGGACGGGCGCGAAGAGTGCGGGCGAGACCACGCCCAGCCCCAGGACGAGGGCCGCGAGGACCCCGACCGGCCGGCCGCGCTCGCGCGCTGAGCGCAGGTCGAGCACCTGGGTCCAGGTCCACGCTGTCGCCGCCGCCGTGAGCGCCTCGAGCGTTGGCCAGCCCGCGCTCCTCGCCAGGAGCAACCCAACCCAGGCAGCCGCGAGAAGCGCAGTGCGACGGGGGAGGCCGAGCCCCTGAGCTGCGCCCGTGGCGGCTCCCACGGCGAGGGCCAGGGCCAGAGGGCCGAGGGTCGCTAGGAGCAGCAGGCCCAGCTCGCCTCCCCCCTCGGGCCCGCCCAGGAACGCCGCGGCTCGAAGCAGCAGCGCGAGCGCGCTCAGGAGTGCGCCGCTCGCCAGGCCTCCAGCAGTCAAGGCCCCGCTGCCCTCGGCACCGGCCTCCGAAGGGAGCGCCTCGCCGGCCCCGGCAAGGGCAAGGGCACCCCGGAGCGTCTCCTGGTCGCGCAGCAGCTCCGGCGCCACGCGCAGGGCCATCAGCCCCACGACCAGGGCAAGGACCGAGGCCCCACGCACGAGGTCCCGCCGCGGGTCCACCTCGCGGGCCCGGCGCTGGTCGGTTCGGATGGCGCTCATGACAGGGGCCACGGCCCCCCCACCACGATCGCCTCGGCCGAAGGCGAGCTCAAGGCCGGGATCCTCGTCGTGCCCAACGGTGTGCGCTTTGTGAGGCTCAAGGCTGTGCCTCCCACAGGAATACCGCCGCGCGGCCGTGGGTGGAGAGCCGGCGGAGGCCGAGGGTCTCGAGGTGTGCGTCGAGGAGCGGTGCGGCGAAGGGGTCCAGTCCCGGGTGTGCGCGGCGGCGGTCCAGGTCGTCGACCAGGACGGCGAGCGAGCGCCCGGGCACCCCGAGCCAGGCGGCGATGTCGACCCCCGGCCGCACGCGACCCGCGAGGAGCTCGGTGAGGGCGGCGGCGCGCCGCTGGAGGTCGGCCTCCCGAGGGGAGCGAACCTCCCTCGGCTCGTCCGGGGTTGCCGTGACGCCTCCCTGCTGGAGCGGGTCCACCACCAGGATATGGCCGCTCGCCACTCCACGCAGCGAGAGGCCCGGAGCGGGGGGCAGGCGCGGGTCCTCTGCCGTGAGCCGCATCGCCACCGGCAGCCCCGACGGCAGGGAGTCGAGGGCCAGCTGACGCTCATCCTTCGCGGAGGCCAGCTGCACGCGTCCCCGGGGGTCCGAGGCGCTGCACGGCGAGAGAGCGAGGCGCTCGTGGACGGGCACGCTGGCCATCGCAAGGCGCGCGCCGCTGGCCGCGAGCAGCAGGACTCCAAGGGCGCAGAGCCACGCGGGTGGGTGAACGCTCCGCGCCGCGTCTGCCGCGCCTGGGGATGCCGACCCGGCCTCCCCTGCTCCCGCCGCCGCGCGCCGCGCGAAGCAGCCCGCGGCAAGGACCGCCAGAGGCCCCACCGCAAGGTGCAGGGTGGCAGGCCCGTCGCCGCTGAAGGTGGCGAGGGCTCCCGCGGCAAGCGCGGCCGCCGCCGGGAGGCCGAGCAGCACCGCGGCGTGGTCCCGCCCCGCGAGCAGCGCTCGCGACCGCGCAAGCGCGAGCAGGCCGAGGGCCACCAGCGGCAGCAGGGCCAGCGCCGAGTCCAGCGCGACCCGCGAGGCCAGCACGCGCCCCTCCACCCCCGCGAGCCCGAGGGAGGCGGCGTGCAGGCCAGCGGGCACGAGAGGCAGCAGCAGGGGCAGGGCGGACAAGGGACGGCGCGCACGCGCGTCCGCTGCGGGGAGCAGCGCCAAGGCCGCGGCCGCGCCCGCGAGGCCGACCGCAGGCAGCCATGCCAGCCCGAGACCCAGGCAGAGCCCGGTGAGCAGGGGCCAGGGCGCGTGCCCGTGGCGCAGCCCGTGCGCCGCTGCGTAGAGGCCGGCCCAGGTCAGGGCGAGTGCCGGCACGGCCGGCCCGCCGCGGAGCCAGGCCATCCCCGAGTGGAGGACCTCTCCGGGCGCCCCACCCGCGGCCCGAGCGAGGGCCACGGCCCAGCCGCCGCTGGGGTCCGGAGACTCTCCGAGGTGAGCAAGCCCCGCGAGGCCTCCTGCACCGAGCAGGCCAAGCACCGGAGCCGCCAGATCCGCCCGGCCGTCCCGCCACAGAACCGCCGAGGTGAGGTGGAGGGTGAGCACCGCGCAGAGCACGCCCCAGGCGTTGAGCCCCACGGCGCACCAGCTGACGCCCAGTCCCGAGAGGCGTGCCAGGGCCGCGAGCACGTGAACATGCAGCGTCTCGACGCCGAGGCGCTCGCCCGCCAGCCACGGGTCCTCCGCCGTGCCGGTCTCGGCCAGCAGCTGCGCCGCGCCGAGCACTCGCGCGAGCCCGTCGTGGCCGAGGCGGGCGGCCGGACCTCGCGACCACCAGAGAACCAGGGCCGCGGCGCTCGCACCGAGGGCGACGGCGATCCAGGCGGCGCGGCCCAGGGGAGCCCGGCGCACGGGCCTTGCACCTCCAGACCAAAGCCCCGCGAGCAGCCCCACGGCGAGCAGGGCCCAGGCCCCGCGGACGACCCACGCATCGGGGAGGAGGGCAGCGGCAGCGCGCTCGAGGGCCAGCGCCAGCGCGGGCGAGAGCAGCGCCCCGAAGAGGCCCAGCTTCAGGGGAGAGGGCTCCACCGGCGTGACCCGCCGGACGAGGGGCAGCCCTGGCAGGAGCAGCAGGATGGCGAGGGCCACGGGACCCAGAGCGTTCACGGCGCGTCCCCTCCAGCCGCTCCGGCGGCGCTCCGCACCGCGGCGCGCAGGCTCTCCACGCGCTCATGGATCCTGGGGTCCCCCGCGTCCAGGGGGCGCTCCTCCCGGGGATCTCGCAGGCGGTCGAAGAGCTCGGCGCGGCCATCGTCCCACAGGACGAGGCGCTCCTTGGCCGTGCGCGCGGTCCAGGCCGCCGGCAGGTCCACGGCCTCCACGGCCGCGGTACGTGCGACGGCCGGGCGCCGCTCGAACGGGCGCGTGCGGTAGCTGTCGGTGAGCGCCAGCAGGGAGCGCCCGTCACGCCCGGCGGGCAGCGGAGCGCAGCCGAACCACTCGAGCAGGGTCGGGGCCAGGTCCGCGAGGTCCACCGGCTCTGCCAGGATCCTGCGCCCGGTCATGCTGTCTCGATGTCGAACGAACAGGGGCACGCGCAGGCCCGAGTCCCAGGGCGTGCCGCGCAGCCCCCAGGGCAGCCCGGGGCGATCGAGCTCGATGCCCCCGGTCCCGCACAGGGCAATGACCGCGTCCTCGAGCGGGGCCTCGGACTTCGTCTCGAACGCGAAGAACCCCACGAGGGTCCAGAGGTGCAGGGCGAGCTCGTGCACCTCGCCGTCGTAGAGGGCGCCGACGCGCTGGAGCGTGGACGGACCCGCCGGCGCGCCGGGGTCCGGGGCTGCCCCGCTGCCGGGCTCGAGGTCCTCGGGCACCGGACCCTGCGCATAGAGAGCTGCGCAGTCCACGATCCGCACGCTCCCTCCACTCTCCATCTCGTGGAAGTCCGGGACCGCGCGCCCGGGCTCGAACGGGAAGGTCGTCCCGGAGAGGTGGACCCAGAGGAACACGCGTCCCCCGTCGCCCCAGTCGCGCTGCTTGTAGAAGGGCAGGACCGCGCGCACCACATCGAGGTCCGAGGGCAGCTGCTCCGTGCGGTCGAACCCCTCGAGCAGGCCTTCGGGGAGCGGGTGGCTGGCGTGGACCCAGGCATGGGTCTCGAATCCCTCCGCGCGCAGCCGCGCGGCCAGGTCTGGGGCCTGGCTGGAACTGGCGAGCCCGCGGTCCCCGGCGAAGACCGCGCGGAGGGCCTCGGCCGGCTCACCCTGGGGTGCGAACGCCTGCTCGAACAGCACGCCGTCGGCCGCCAGGTCGTCGAAGCCGAAGGCGCGCCCGGCAGCCAGGTCCTCCGCGCTGGCAGGGATCGAGGTGGTCGGCCGGTGGTGCATCCACGCGGAGGTCCGGTCGGCGCGCAGGCCCTCCACCGTCACCAGCACCAGGTGCCGTGGCGGAATCCCAGGCCGCTCCGGCGGTCCACAGGCCGCCAGGGCGAGCAGGAGCAGGGCGCAGCGCGACATCACCACCGAGTGTGGCGCGCAAGCCCCCCGGAAGTCGAGGCCCGCCGCAGGGAGCTGGGGACCTTTGCCGCCTCAGGGCTGCTTCAACTGGAAGCTCAGGGCTGCATCAATTGAAAGCTCAAGGCTGCACTCTCTCCTTAGAGCTCAAGGCTGCACCCAGTCCGGTGCCGTGGCTCCGATGCTCCAGGCGCGGCGGACCCAGAGCTGGAACAGCACGGTCAGGAGCGCGACCGTGGCGAAGTTCAGGACGACGCCGGCCCGTGCCATCACCGGGGCCCCGACCCTGCCACTTGCGAAGACCACGGCGTTCGGCGGGGTCGCGACCGGGAGCATGAAGGCGGCGCTCGCGGCGATCGTGGTGGGCACCATGACGAGGCGTGGATCGAGCCCTGCCGCGGCCGCGGCCTGGCCGATCACGGGCAGCAGGACAGCCGTGGTGGCCGTGTTCGAGGTGACCTCTGTCAGGAAGCTGACGGAGAGCGCGACCAGGCCCACGACCACCCAGCTGGAGCGGCCCTCGAGGGCTGGCCCCAGGGCCTGTCCCAGGGCCTGATCGAGCCCGCTCTCGCGGAACGCACCCGCGAGGACGAAGCCCGCGCCCAGCAGGAGCAGGACCTCCCAGGGCAGCCGCTTGGCCGAGTCCCAGTCCATGAGCCGCTCGCCGCGTGCACCCCGAGCGGGCAGCAGGAAGCACACCAGGGCCATGGCAACCGCAACGGTCGCGTCCGTGATGTCCCGCGAGTGCTGGCCCAGGGCTTCCTCGGGGACGCCGCGCACTCGAGCGGCGAGGCGCCACCAGCCGGGAACCTCCAGGGAGCCGAGGCGGATGTCCGCGCGCGTGACCCACAGCAGCGCCGTCGCGCCGAACACCAGCGCCATGCGTCGCTGGGGCGTGCTCATGGGCCCCTGCGCCCTGCGCTCCGCGCGCAGCGCGTCCCGCGAGGCCGCGCCCGAGGACGCCGCAGCGTCCACCGGGAAGAGGACCCTGGTCAGAAGCCACCAGGCAAGCGGCACCCACAGCACCACCAGGGGTAGCCACGCGAGCATCCAGCTGGCGAAGCCGACCTCTGGGGCGTCGGGGAAGAGCGTCACCATCTGGCCGAGGTAGAGCTGGTTGGGGGCCGTTCCCACAGGGGAGCCCATGCCCCCCACCGACGCAGACCAGGCGATGCCTAGCAGGAGCGCGAAGCCCACAAGCCGGCGCTGCTCGTCGTCCCGCGTCTCCAGCCGGTCGAGCACCGCCAGCGCGATCGGCAGCATCAGGAGGGTGGTGGAGGTGTTGTTGATCCAGAGCGAGAGGCCTGCCGCCGCCACCATGAAGGCGAGCACCTGGCGCCGCGGGTCGGGCCCGGCCAGCCCCAGCACCCGCAGGGCGATGCGGCGGTGGACGCCCCAGCGCTCCAGGCCGAGGGCGACGACGAAGGCGCCCAGGAAGAGCATCACGAGGTCGCTCATGTAGAAGGGCGCCACCTTGCGCGCCTCCATCACTCCGGTCAGAGGGAGCAGCACGGCCGGGGTCAGGGAGGCCGCCCCGACGGGCAGGGCCTCGGTGATCCACCAGGCCGCAGTCCAGAGGGTCACCCCCGCCGCGCGGCGCTGCGGCCCGTCCAGGGACAGGCCGGGGGCGTAGAGCGCCGCCGCGAACAGGAGGGGCCCGAGCAGGAGCCCTAGGCGCTGCCAGGGCGAGCGCTCTCTGCCGCCCTCGGTCGGGTCGCAGTTGGTGTTCATGCCAAGCGCTCCTCTGCATCGACCTCGGAAGCGACCCAGGCCAGGTAGGCGGCGCCGCCTCCCTTCACAGGCAGGGCCAGCAGCTCGGGCAGCTCGTAGGGGTGCAGCTCTGTGAGAGCCGTCTCGAGAGCAGCGAGGCGCTCGGGCGTGGTCTTCAGCAGCAGCTGGACCTCGGCCGAGGACTGGAGCTCGCCCTCCCACCGGTAGTGAGACTCGAGGTCCGGTACGAGGCTCGCACAGGCCACGAGGCGACGCTCGAGGAGCTCCCGCGCGAGGGCGCGCCCAACCTCCAGGTCGGGTGCAGTGGTCAGCACGAGCAGGGCTTGGGTGGAGGATCCCATGGTCGACGGTGCGCGGGCCTTCGGGTCCGGCGCCGAGGCTACCCGGGGGCTCGGTGGCACGCGGGGGCTGGCTATGATACGCACGCGCCCATGGGACTCCTTCATCAAGCCGTCATGCGGACCCTCCCGCTGGTCCCGACCCCGGTCATGCGCAGGCTCTCCGCCCGCTACATCGCCGGGGAGACCCTCGAGGAGGCCCTCGCCGCCCTTGGGCGGTTCCGTGCGCAGGGCTTCGCCGGTGTCCTCGACGTCCTCGGCGAGGACGTGGCCGATGAGGCCGAGGCCCGCGGAGTGGTCGAGACCTATGCGGCGGCGGCAGCGCGCCTGGAGGCCGCAGGCCTCGACGCATACGTCTCGGTCAAGCCCACCCACCTAGGGCTGCGTCTCGGGGAGGACCTCGCGCTGGAGCTCTACCGCGAGCTCTGCCGACGCTGCCAGGAGCTGGGGCAGTTCGTGCGCGTTGAGATGGAGGACCACACGACCACCGACGCGACCCTGCGCATCTACGCCGCCCTGCGCGCGGAGTTCGACCAGGTCGGCGTCGTGCTCCAGTCCCGCCTGTTCCGCACGCCAGAGGACATCGCAGCCCTGCCCGCCGGGAGCCAGGTGCGCCTCGTGAAGGGGATCTACCTCGAGCCCGGCGCGATCGCCCACACCGAACCCGGCCCCATCCGGGAGGCGTTCCGCGCCCAGGCAGCCCAGCTGCTCGACGCCGGGCACTCCGTGTCCTTCGCCACCCACGACGAGGAGCTGGGGGACGGCCTGCTGGCCGACTGCAAGCGACGCGCCCTCCCCGAAGAGCGCTACGAGTTCCAGGTGCTGATGGGCGTCCAGGAGCGCCTGTGGAGCAAGTGGCGCGACGCGGGCGCGAAGGTCCGTGCCTATGTGCCCTACGGACCCCAGTGGCGCGCCTACTCCACCCGCCGCCTGCGCAAGAACCCCCAGATCCTCGGTCACGTGATCCGCGCGACCCTCGGGCTGTCCTGAGGCTGCGAGGCCAAGGGCCCCTGCGCGGGGCCCTCGCCGGGCCCCCTGCTCCTCAGCGCCCCATGGCGAGCCGGCGCGCCAGCACCTCGCCGAGGCGCCCGGTGGCCAGGATCTTGCGCGCCGTCTCGCGGTGGTCGTAGGGCACGCGCCACCAGGTGACTGCGTCCTCCTCGACCAGCGCGTAGCAGGCGCGGCTGTCCCCGTCGCGCGGCTGCCCCACCGAGCCCACGTTCCAGAGGGACCTCTGGCTGCGGTCCAAGGGCAGGCGGAAGCTCTCCTCGCCGTCGAGACCGGTCCAGCGCAGGGCCTCGTCGAACACGCCGGGGTGATGGGTGTGCCCGATGAAGGTGGGCCCCTCCATGCGCCCGAACAGGTCCTCGAGCTTGCCGCGGTTGAGCATCCCATCGGTGCTCAGCACGTACTCGCGCACGGGGTCCCGCGGGGAGGCATGGTGGAAGGCGAGGTCCCCCAGGCGGTGGGACGGCTGCAAGGCCTGGAGCCAGCTCCAGCGCTGGCGCCGCGCGGCGCCGTGGTACCAGCGTGGGGCCAGCCGCCCGCGCGTCCACTCGAGGGCCACGCGCGCGTGCGGGTTGAAGTCGCGCGCCCCGTGGAAGAGGGCCTCATCGTGGTTGCCGAGCAGGCAGAAGTCCGTGCGCTCGCGCACGAGGTCCACGCACGCCTCTGGGTCAGGGCCATAGCCCACCACATCGCCCAGGCAGCCGATGGAGTCCACGCCCTGGGCGTCGATGTGCGCGAGGACGGCCTCGAGGGCCTCCAGATTGGAGTGCAGGTCGCTGATGAGCGCGAGGCGCACGTCAGCTCCCCAGCTGCTGCACGGCCAGCTGGACCACGCGGCGCGCGGCGTCGGCCAGCTCACCCTCGAGGGTCGCGCCCGAGGCCTTCCGATGCCCCCCACCCCCGAAGGTTCTGGCGAGCGAGGCCACGTCGAAGGTGGTCTTGCTGCGGGCGCTCAGCTTGCAGAGCCCGGGATGGATCTCGCGCACGAAGAGCACCACCTCGACCCCGTCCACCGAGCGCACCACGTCGAGGGCGTCATCGGTGTCCATCTCGGGCACGCGCCCGTCCGTTCCCAGGGGGAGGGTCAGCAGCGCAACCCGACCGCCCGCGAAGTACTCCGTTCGCGCCAGAAGCCGCCCGAGCTCCACGGGGTGGTCCTCGGGCCGCCGCTGGTTGAGGTCCATGAACTGGCCCGCGATGTCGACCCCGCGCTGGACCAGGTGCCCCGCGACGGAGAGGGTCTCGGCGTCGGTGTTCGAGTACTTGAACCAGCCGGTGTCCGTGACGATCGAGGTGAAGACCCCCTGAGCCGCGACCTCGTCGAGCTTGACCCCCAGGGCGTCGGCGATCCGCGCCACGAGCACGCCCGTGGCGCTGGCCGTCACGTCGTGGAAGCACGCGTCCCACCAGCGGTCGGGCGGCAGGATGTGGTGATCGATGACCAGCTTGCGCGAGGGCGCCGCCTCGAAGCGATCTGCGAGGCGGCCCGTGCGCGAGAGTTCCGATCCGTCCAGCAGCACGAGGAGATCGTGCGGGGGGATGGCCCCCCCGTCATCGACGCCGTAGTCCACGGCGCGAGTGAGCTGGGCGAAGCGCACCTCGGGCGGATCCGGGTTGAGGATGGTCACCTCCTTACCGAGGCTCTCGAGCACGCGGGTGAGGGCGGCCTGGGCGCCAATGCAGTCGCCGTCGGGGCGCTCATGCCCTGTGAGCAGGACCCGCGAGGCGCCGCTCAGGACGCCGAGAGCGTGCTCCTGCTCGGGGGAGAGGGCGGGGTGCAGGCCGCTGGTCATGGGCGGAGGATAGCAGGCATGGCCTGCGACCCGTCGTCCCACGCGAGCTCTCCCCCAATGAGAACCGCGCGGACGGTCGGCCGGCCACGGACGAGCAGCTCCAGCGCGGCGCGGCGAGAGCGCGGGCGCGCCTCGGCTAGGAAGGCGTCCAGGTGGGCACCCTCGTCGAGCCGGCCGGTCCCCAGCCCGAGCGCCTCCGCCCCCGCGCGCGTGGCGCAGTCAAGGAGCACGGCCGGGTCGACGGCGGGGTGCGCCTCAGCAGCCAGGGCGACCTCGCGTCCCATGTCGAGCTCCGCGTTACTGGCCGAGGAGTCGGTCCCGAGTGCAACCGGCACGCCAGCCTCGATCCAGCCCGCGAGGTCGAACGGCCCGCGGCGGAACCAGCTGTGGGATCCGGGGCAGTGCACGACCGTCGCGCCCGCCTGGCGGATCCGCTCGCGATCCTGCGGCCCCGGCAGGTTCGCGTGCACGAGCAGCGTCCTGCGCCCCAGGAGCCCCGCCTCCGCAAGGAGGTCCAGCCCCTCCCGACGCGGGCTCTCACCCGGCATCAGCCGCGCGAGGGGCCCGGCCCCGCGGAGGAGCCACTGACGCTCGTCCCGGCTCTCCGCGTAGTGGATCGAGAGCGGGAGCCGCCTGCGCCGTGCGAGGGCGGCCAGGCGCCGGGCCAGGGTGGGCGAGACCGTGAACGGGGCGTGGGGCGCGAGACCGAAGGCGAGCCTGGGAGCAGGTCGGCCCGGCTGGACTCGGCGTAGGGCCGCGTTCGTCCGGGCGGGGTCCCCGGCATCGAGGGCCTCACGGAAGACGCGGGCACGAAGCGGGTGGCGCCGCAGAACGCCCGCGGCCAGGCCGAGGGCGTCGTTGTCCCCCACGGCGGTCGTCCCTCCGGCAAGGAGCCGGTCGGCATCGGCACGCAGACCGGCACGCAGCTCCTCGCGCGCGCACGCCGCCCGCGCCTTCACGAGCTGCCCGACCCACGCGCCAAACGCGCGCGCGGGGATGCGCCCGTGGAGCGCGCCCAGTTCGAGGTGGGCGTGGGCATTGACCCAGCCGGGCGCAAGGACGCCCGGACCGAGGTCAGTGACCGCTCCGTCCACCTTGCGCGCCAGCCTGCGGCCTGCAACGGCTCCCTCTGCCAGCCCCACGATCTTGGACCCTCGGACCGCGACCGTGGCGCTCCGCACCCAGCGATCACGATCCACCAGCAGGCTTCCGACGCGGAGCAGGAGCGGGGCCATGCGGGGAGCGTGCTTGAAGGGTCGTGGAACGAGCGGGCCCCCCGCGCTCCGCGGAGCGAGGGGGGCCCGTCGGGTGCCGAGGAGCGGCGATCAGTTGGGGTCGCAGAAGATCTCGAGCCCGGTCACGCCCTCGAGGCGCTGGAGGGTGAAGAGGCCCACGTCGTTGACCGAGCCGTCCTCGTTGTTGATCGTCCGATCGAACACGATCGTGTAGCGGACCATGTTGGGGGTCGGCTTCCCGTAGACCTCGGCCCAGTCGTTGAGCAGGGCGCCGGCGCGGGCTCCCTGGAAGCGAACCACGACGGGCGCGCTGCCAAGATCGGTGGAGTAGTACTCCTCGAACGAGATCGGGTTGCCACCGCCATCGACCCAGATACCGTCAGGACCGCCGCCGGGCGCCGCCGAGCGGAACGAGATCGGGACGGGGTTGCTGGGGTCCGCGATCGGCTTGTAGAGGACCTGCATGTCCCAGCCGAGGCTGTCGGGGGCGAGGGCGCCGTCCTGACGGAAGTTCAGGGCGAAGAAGTTGCCCTCGGGGCGGACCCAGCAGGAGACCGCCGCGGTGTAGCCCTCGGGGCGACGGCGCGGGAGCTGCCAGCCCTGCTGAGAGACGCTCAGGAACGCAACGCTGGTGGGCTCGCTCGGATCGTAGGGCAGGATGCGATCCGCGTAGTTGGCCCAGGTGGCCACGCCGCTCTGCTCCTCGATGCGGATCAGGCCGATACCACCGTCGCCGCCGCGCGAGGCGCTGAAGCTGGTGGTGCCGCCGAGGCCGCCGCTGACGTCCAGGCGGCCCGGGCTGGGGCCAGTGCCGGGAGACGCGCCAAGGCTCACGAAGGGGCCCTGGAGCTTGATCGCTCCGCCGGAGCCTCCGCCGCCGGGCATGGCGTATTGCTGGTACTCCCCGGGAATACCGGTGGAGGAGCTGCCCCCGTCGCCGCCCGAGGCGTCGATCTTGCCGTTGACCAGGATGCCCTTGCCGCTGGTGAGCTGGAGGGCGCCCCCGCCGAAGCCACCGCGCGCGCCGGCGTGGTCGTGCCAGGCCTGGTGGATCGAGCTGTTGCCGATGCACGCCTGGTTGAGGGTGCCGTTCTGGCCGCTGGACGTGGTGCGGTAGGTGTGGTTGCCGCCGCCGCCGCCGCCCGAGCCGCCCCGGAGGTACTCGGGGAATCCGGTCGCGTTGGGGCCGGTGATGAACCACTCGAGCTTGCGGCGGATGTAGCCCACGCCGTCCACATTGGGGCTCTCGAGCGCCAGCGTTGCCGAGTCGCCGCCCGGCGAGAGGTCCGTGGGCTCGTTGCTGAGGTTGCTCGAGTCCGCCGAGTACTGCGCCAGGGGCTGCTCGGAGGCGGAGACCCCCGTGGTGCCGTCGGTGGCGTAGGCGCCGCCCGAGCCGGTCCGCCCGACCACGAGGCACACGCAGCGCGTGTCGTTCGAGTACTCGGGCAGGGCCACGATGTTGAACTTCAGCTCGGTGCCGTTGCCGCTCTGGAAGGGCACCGTGAACTGGTTGAGGGGGTACTCCTCGGGCCACTGGAAGCCACCGTTGCCTGCGCCGAGGCTGCCGGCCGCAGCGCGGCCCACGCCCTGGCCCTGACGCCCGTCGGCGATGGCGCCGGCGTTGGCGACGGCGTCGTTGAAGGGCTCGGAGGGGTCGGGAGCGGCCACGAGCGGGTGGCTCGGGGCGAAGCCGAAGCGGTCGGCGCCGAAGCCTCCGTCACCGCCGGCAGCGGCGTTGATCGGGTTGGCCACGGCCTCCTCGATCCAGAAGTTCTGCCAGTTGGAGGCCACGCCGGGCTCGACCCCGGTGCTGCCCACATTGGCGAAGTAGCGGTAGACCGGCATCCCCGGGGCGGGGCTGTGGAAGACGCGCGCGCCCGTGGCGTACCCGGTGGCCGGAGCCCAGTCGGGGAACACGGTCTTGAGCACGGACTCCTGGGCGCTGAAGACGCCGTCCTGGTTGTTGTCGTTGCGCAGGCGCGAGTCCTGAGCCAGGGGCGTCACGCCGGAGAGGTTGATGATGCCGCCCGCCTGGACCTCCACGATGCCGCGGGAGTACACGCGCGCGGGTTTGCTGCCCACGATGCGCAGGGAGCCGCCCGGCTTGACCACGATGCGGCTGAACTCGAAGGCGCCGTCCTCGACCACGAGGGTGCTGGGGAAGGTGCCCAGCCCGGACGGGTCGTCCCCGGCGTTGCCAATCATGTCGATGGCGCGCTCCTCGAGGGGGAACTCCTGGTAGTCGGTGTTGAGGACGATGGTCTCACCGGCCTCGACCACGAGCTCGCCCAGGCGCCCGGAGCCGCCGCCCTGGCCCACCATCAGCTTGCCGTTGCCCCAGACCGCGTTGCTGCGGAGCGCGTCCTCGCGGGAGTTCACGCTGGGGGCGACCGCGGCGAAGTCCTCGCCGCCGGCCTGGGGGATCACCAGCTCGTCGAACTGGATGACCTCCGGGACGAAGGTATGCAGGCCCCCGCCGTTCTGGAGGGTGATCGGGTTGCCCACCAGGTCGACCACGGCGGGCGGCACGGTCACGGCGATGCGGCGCTGGACCGCGCCCTGGCCCGCGGAGGGCAGGGGCAGGTCGGGCTGGAAGACCACATAGGTCTCGAGGCTCGCCACGTCCACATAGGCCTGGAACTGCGGGTTGGCCGCGAAGCCCGGGTCGAGGGACGGGATGGGCGCGGTGAACTGGCCGCTGATCGGGGTGCGGTCTGCGGTGCCGGGGTCACCGTCCTGGTCAACCTCGACGCGGATGAACGGAGCGGTCTTGGTCTGGGGGTTGACCACGGACGCCAGGTTCATGATGTCGTTGAAGCGGATGCGTACGCGGCTCCCGCTCCAGACGTTGCTTACCAGGGTGCCTGCGTTGACCGGCACGTTGCGGTCGAGGATGGGGTTGCCGAAGCCGTCCTCACCCGTGATCACGTCCGCGGTGATGAACACCGAAGGAGAGCCGGGGACCGGGTCCACGATCCCCTCCGAGGTGAGGATCGTGCACTGCAGGCGGCTCTGGTTGGGGCGGCCGTCGGTGCTGGTGATGTACGGGGGCGGATCGTTCTGGGCCTCCCCGGAGACCGTCACCTGGTAGGCGCGGTTCGGCTGGAGGCCGAAGTTCGGGTTGCCGTTCTGGTCGAAAGACAGCGCCGGCCGGAAGACGAGGCGGCGCGGGTCGAGGGGATCGACCGAGTAGGTGCCCTGCGGAGAGGATCCCGTCGCCACATCCGTCACGCGGAAGGAGGCGGAGTTCAGGCTGCCCAGGTCGATCGGCTTCGAGAACAGGATCGAGATCTCCTGGTTCTGCGGGGTGTTGATCACCGAGCAGAAGACCTGGTTGCCCGCCGCCCCGTTCGAGCAGCCGAGGGAGCAGGAGACCACGAACAGGTCCGAGCTGGAGCTGCCGTCGGCGGTGTCGTCGGAGGCGGAGAACCCTCCGCAGGAGCCGAGGAGGAAGCTGGCGCCAAGGCCGGCGAGGAGCGACAGGGGTTGGAGGAGCTTCATGCGTCCAATGGGGGGGAGCCAGGGGCTGGGGACCCGGGCAGTCTGGAGGGATG
>JBDQFW010000010.1:0-30856 GCA_040265735.1 Planctomycetota bacterium
GAAGCGCACCGTCCTGCGCACGGGCTCGGGGACCATCGTGAAGCGCTTCCACGCCCCGGGAGCGCTCGACCGATGGAAGGATCCGCTGCGCGCCTGGCGCGAGGCGCGAATGCTCCGCCGGCTGGCTCGGCGCGGGGTGCGCGTTCCTCGCGCGGTCACCTGGCGACGGACCTCCGACGGGGACTGGGAGCTCGAGCTCGAGGAGGTTCCGGGTGCGGTGGACCTCGCGGCGCTGCTCGAGCGGCCGAGGCGACCCCGCGTCGCCCAGCTGCGCGGGCTGCTGGCGCTGGCCGCGGACGTGGCGCGCGCGGGACACCGGCACGCCGACCTGCACCCGGGCAATGTGCTGCTCGACGGAGAGCACAGGGCCTGGCTGATCGATGTGGGCCGCGGCCGCCTGGGCGGAGCGCTCTCTCCGCGGGAGCTCCAGGACCTGGTGGCCACGGCCGGGGGCAGGCTGCGCGAGCAGCTCGACGCCCGCGCTCGAGGGTGGCTCGCGGGCAGGCTCCTGCGCGAGCTGGGAACGCGTCCCCACCACCCGGCCGAGCTCGAGGCCGAGGCGCGCCGGCGCCGCGCTGGTGAGGCCGCGCGCCGGGACGACCGCTGGCTCCGCGCCAGCGGCAGCTGCGTTCCGCGAGGAGCCGGCTTCGCCCACCGGCGGCCCGCCCAGGGGACTTGGCACCGCAGCGAGGCCCTCGAGCCCGCGCAGGCCGAGGCCTGGTGGGTCGCGCTCGGACGGCTCGAGGAGCACCGCCTCCCTGCGGCCCGGCCCGTGCTCCTGCGCAGGGCCGCCGGGGCCTCGCGCGTGGTGCATGGCCTGCCTGCGGGTGCGCTGCGCATCGAGCTCTCCGGCAGCAGCGGGACCGAGCGCGCGGCTCTGGCCGCTCCGCTCGGGCGTCTCCTGGGCCAGCTCCCCGACCGAGGCCTCGAGTGGGATCCGGCCCAGGCGGTGAGCCTCGCGCGTGCTCCCTCCGGTGAGCTGCTCCTTGTCAGGGCGAGGCTTCGCGCGGCGGCCGCCGAGCGACATGGGAGGGACGACGCGACGGGAGACTCCTGCCTGCGCTCGGCCTGGGCTTGGATCGCGGAAGAGACCAGAGAGGGACAAGGCCTCGAGAACCTCCGGGAGGCCTTCTGCAGCGCCTACTCCGGGGCACATCTCGGTGGACCTCTCGACCGCCTCCGGGCCCTCGAGAGGTGCAGGGAGGTGCTCGCGTGAGTCCTTCGAGCTCGAGCGAGGTGGGATCCGCGCAGGTTCCCCTGCGCCGGCGCCTCCGTGCCCGGGTCGTGACCGGCCTGGCGGAGGCTCTCTGCCGCCTGCCGCCCCCGGCAGTCCGGCCCCTGCTACGCCTCGCGGGCGCGGGCGCCCGAGGCTCGCGCGCGGCGGCCTTGACGCGCCAGCAGCTCGCGGCAACCGCGCCCTTCGCCGGCTGGGACGCCGCGGCCCTCCGAGCCCTCGAGCGAGGCGTGGAGCTCCACGCCGTCGATCAGCTGACCCAGGTGCTGCGGCTCGCGGGCAGCGATGGCGGCTGGCTCGAGGACGAGGTGCGGCTCGCCTCCGGGGCGGAGCACCTCGCGGCCGCGGAGCGCGGCGGCGCCGTGGTCGCGACCCTCCACATCGGCCACTGGGAGGTCCTCGCCGCCTGGCTCCGGCGGAGGGGCCTCGACGGGGCCGTCGTCGGCCGCGGCGGCCCGGCGGGCGACTGGCTGGCCCGGGTCCGGGCGCGCCACGGGGTCCAGACCGTTCCCCAGGACGCCAGCGCCCGGGTGCCGCTCGAGGTGCTGCGCCGCGGGGGCACGCTCGGCGTGCTCTGCGACCTCGACACGCGCCAGTTGGACGGTGTCCACCTGCCCTTCCTGGGCCGCGACGCGCTGACCATGACCGCACCCGCCGCTCTCGCGCGGGCCTCCCGGCGCCCCATCCTCCCAGCCTGCTGCCTGCGGGCTCCAGGCGGGCGCTTCGAGGTGCATCTCGCCGAGCCCCTCGCTCCCCCCACTCGCGGCGCGCGCTCCGAGGAGCTCGTCCAGACGCTCGCCAAGATCAACGCCCAGTTCGAGCGCTGGATCCTCGCAGCCCCCGAGCAGTGGGCCTGGCATCAGCCGCGCTGGCGCACGCGCCCAGGTGAGGACACGGGACGCGCCGACCCGGAGCGCCGGCGGGAGAAGCGCTCGCGATGAGGCACTCGCGGCTGGAGCGCTCTCTGCCGGGGTGACCCGGGCGAGCCCGTCCACCCGTCGCCTCTGGCTCAGATCCCGTGCTGGCTGAAGAAGGCCCGCATGGTCGCGTTCTTGGAGAGGCGCTCGAAGTCCTCCGGACGGTCACGCTTGTAGCCCTTCATCGTGGGAACGATCGAGAGGATCGTGCGGCCGTCCTTGCCGAGCTGGCCCTCGAACGCCACGAGGGAGTCGGCCGCCTTGGCGACCATCCCGGGCTCGCCCACCTTGGTGACCAGCTGCACGAGGTACTCCACGGCCTTGCCCGCGTCGCCGGTGTCCCAGTAGTGGGCGGCGTACTCGTAGCGCTCTTTGAAGTAGTCCTCCCGCTCGGAGCGGTGGGTGCTGAGCACGCCGTCGAGCTGCTTCAGCTCGCTCTCGCTGGCGCTGCTGCGGTACCCCTCCAGGAGGGCGAGCGCGTTCTCGTAGTCACGGGGGAAGGCCCAGGTCAGGGTGTGGGCCTCCCAGATGAGGTCCTCGAGCTCCGCCGGCTGGCCCAGCTCGGCCGTGGGCTCCCAGCGGCGCAGCTTGTTGCGCACCTCCTCCACGGCGTCGTGGTTCGGCCAGCGGCTCATGAACTCCTTGGCCCGCTTGACGAAGACCCGCGCCCGCGGCCGGCTCGGCTCGGGCGCCAGGTAGTTCTTCTCGTACTTGCGCACCTGGTTGTCGAGGAACCGGTTCCCCGCCAGGTTGTCGGCCAGCAGCTCGCTCTTGCTGGTGAGCTTCCGGGTCTGCTCACGGACCTTGGCGAAGCGCTCGCGCCACTCGGCCGTGAGCTCCGCGTCGTGGCGCTCGACCTTCTCCATCTCCGTCTCGGCCTTGCCCACGTTGCCCTCCGCGAGGGCCTCCTCGAGCCGGGCCAGGCTGGTCTTGGCATCGAACGCCTCCTCGTGGGAGCTGTCCGCGTAGTTGCCGAGCATCTGCACGATGACCAGCACGCCAATGGCGAATCCGAGGAGGATCGCCCAGGTCGGGAGGCCCTTCTGCGGCGTGGACCGGGTGCGGCGCTGGACGCGCCCGCTGCCCGTGCGCTCGACCGCCGCGCCCCGCGCGCGGCCCGCGCGCGCGCCCGAGCCGGACGAGGCCGCCCGTGCTCTGCTCGAGGCGGGGGTCGCCTTGCCGCTGGAGGCAGGGGTCGGCTTGCCGCTCGGCGCGGCGGGCGCAGCAGCCGGCTCTCGCTCCAGGTCCGTCTCCAGGCCCAGCTCGACGCCACCGATCCGCAGGGTGATGCCAGGCTCCCATTCGAACGAACCCGCGAGCGCCTCGCTGCCCGCCAGCGGCGCGGCCACGCCCTGGGTCGTGGTGACGCGCACCTCCTCTCCGACCACCTCGAGCGTCAGGTGCAGAGGGGCCAGGTCCGCATCCTCGCGGGTCAGCGTCGCGCTCGCAGCCGATCCGATGGTGAGGGTGCCCGGACGCAGGTTGAAGCGGCGACGGGAGTCGCCCTGGGTGACGGTCAGTCTTGCCATGGATCGGGAGGGGGCGCGGGGAGCGCGGCGCGGGAGGCCTCCCCCACGCCGAAGTTCTGGGTCCAGTAGTAGCCGGCGACGGCGGTGGCCATCTCCGTGTGCCCGGTCATGAGCAGGTTGCGGTGGTGTCCCGAGGAGTGGGTCCAGCCCTGGTGAGCGCCCTCCGGCGAGCCGCTCCCCGCGTGGCAGTTCTCACTCACGCCGCGGTCGTACCCCTGCTCGCGCATGCGGTCGAAGGGCGTCCGGCGTCCTGGGACATCCTCCTCGAAGTGACCGAAGTTGCCGGTCCGGCTCATGTACTCGGAGTGCACCGCCGCGGCCGCCTGGATCTTGGCGTCCCAGCCCACGCTCTGACGCCCCATCAGGGCGCGGTAGCGGTTGGTGATGCGCACCTGCTCCTGCTCGGCTCGGCCGCAGGTCTCATCGCCCTCGGTCCAGACGCGCTCGTTGCGGTCCTCGATCCAGCGGTCACGGTGCAGCCGCGCAAGCTCTCCGCGGTCCCAGGCGAACCCCTGCAGGCTGACCTCCTCCTGCTCGGTCGCGAGCACCCCCATCCACGCCGGGACGCCATCGGGCAGGCTGCTGTGCCCCTGCTCCCTGCGTGCCCAGCGCAGGTCGCGCAGGGCCTCGCGGAAGCGCTCGTCGAGCCTCACCGTCGCCCCTGCATCCCAGATCGCACGCACCGCAGCCACGCGCTCGTCGACCTCTCGCTGCACCTGCTCGTACTCCGCTCGGCGGTTCGCCGGCACGGGATAGAAGTAGCGCTGCTCGTCGAAGATCAGGGCGAGGGCAGAGGAGCGCGCCTGATCGAGGCGGGCTCGCTGCTCGGCGAGGGCCAGCAGGGGCTTCCAGGCCTTGGCTCGCTGGAGGCTGCGCAGAGCGCTGGCCTCGAGCTCCCCGAGCCCGCGCGCCAGCTCCTGCTCCGCCCAGAGGTGCACGCGGGCCAGCTCGACCAGCTCCGCATGGGCCTCGAGGCGCTGGGGCACGCGGCTGCCCTGTACGGCGCGCAGGAGCGCCTCCACCTGGCGGCCAACCTGCTCGCGGTCGAAGTCCAGGGCACCCAAGAACTCCCCCTCGTGGAGAACGTAGCCCCCATCCGGGACCTCCTCCCCGCGCGCGCCGGCGACCAACAGGTCGCGGTGCTCAGAGTCGACCTCGGTGAGGGCCGCAAGGATCGGCAGCGCGCGGGCCCGATCGCGGGCCTCCTCGCCCGTGAGCACCCGCAGGGCGAGCCCGGCGAGGGCGTCCTCCGAGAGCAGGCCCTCATCCACCGCCTGCTGCAGCGCCGAGGACTCGGGCGCGTCGAGCGCACCAAGCTCCTCGGCCGGCCACTCGTCCTCGAGCGCGAGGAGCCAGGAGACCTCGTTCGCGCGGCGGCGGTAGCGGGCATGCTCCGGGCCAGCCGTCCGTCCGGCCGCCGTGTTCAGGAGGGCCAGCGCGCGCGGGAGGTCCCCGCGCACGCGGGCACGCTCGCCGGCAATGGCGAGCTCGCCCGGGTCGAGGACCAGCTCCTCGGCCGTCAGGCGCACCGGTGCCGGAGCGCTGGAGGCCGGGACGGGGGCCTCGACCGGGGAGACCTGCGCAACGGCCGGCCGCGGTTCGTCTTTCGTTCCGGCGCCGTCGGGCTCCGCTGCGGGCACCTCCTCCGGCGTGCTCGAGGGCCTCGAGGGCCGCCACGTGGCGGCCTGCAAGGGAGTCGAGCTCTGCGGTCTCGAGCACCTCGCGGACGAAAGCGTCGACGGGGACCGGAGCGGGATCGGGACCCGCGTCCTCCTCGAGGTCTGCCCGAGGACGCACCTGGAACCCGCGCCGCGCGCGGCGCTCGGCGTCCCAGTCCACGGCGGCGCTGCGAGCGATGGCGACCAGCTCCTTGGCCACGCTGCCCTCCGCACGCACCTGCTGCAGGCGCGCCTGGACCTGCTCGAGAGTGAGTCCCTCGCGCTCGACCTCAAGGGAGGCCAGCTCCTCGCGCACGCGGGTCACCTCAGCAAGCGCGTCGTCCACGCGGCGCGAGAGCTGCGCGTAGCGCTCCTCGCGAGCCTCAGGGGGGATCGCGTCAAGGGCGGCTCGCGCCTCGTCCAGCTCTCCGCGCCGCAGCTGCCACTCGACCGGGGTCAGGTCGGGCCCCCCGCCGCAGCCATGGACGAGGAGCAGGGCGAGGAGGGTGAGGCGCCGCATGGGGCGAAGAGAATAGCACCCCCGCGCCGGCAGCTGACCGGCGATCAGGCGCCTGCCGGGCGGGGCGACAGGTCGGACACGCGCACGGCGCCGCTGGACAGGGCCACCGCTCGGCGCACCTCGTTCTCGAGCTCGCGCACGTTGCCCGGCCAGGGACGCGCGCCAAGCTCCTCGAGGACGCCCTCCTCCACCAGGGGCTCCCGGCCCAGCGCGCCACACTCACGGGCGAAGAAGTGCTCAGCCAGCCGGGCCGCATCCCCCACGCGCTCTCGTAGGGGCGGCAGGCGCAGGGTCATCACCGCAAGGCGCCAGTACAGGTCCTCGCGGAACCAGCCCTCCCGGCAGCCGGCCTCCAGATCCTTGTTGGTAGCGGCGACCACGCGCACATCCACCTTCTGGGTCCGGTTCGAGCCCACCGGCCGCACCTCACCCTCTTGGAGGACCCGGAGGAGCTTGGCCTGCATGGGCAGCGGCATGTCGCCGATCTCGTCGAGGAACACCGTCCCCCCATGCGCCGCGACGAAGTGCCCGTCGCGATCCTTGATGGCCCCGGTGAACGCGCCCTTGGCATGACCGAAGAGCTCGCTCTCCAGCAGCTCCGCCGGGACCGCGGCGCAGTTCTCGGCGAGCAGGGCCTTCTTCGCGCGGCGCGAGCCGCCGTGCAGGGCTCTGGCCACCAGCTCCTTCCCGGTCCCGGTCTCGCCCAGGACGAGCAGCGTGACGTCCGTCGGCGCCACGCGGTCCAGCAGGCGGTACACCTCCTGCATCTGGGGGCTCTTCCCCACGAAGCCGTGAGTCAGGGGCTGAGCGCGGCAGGCGACGAGGCCCAAGGATGCGGCATCGCCCACGCGGTCCTCCTCGGCTTCGGGCTCGCGCGCCAGCTCGGCAAGCACGGCCTCGAGGCATCCGGCCTCCCGCGCAGCCCGCGCCAGGGCACGCGCCTGCTCCAGCAGCTCGCTGGGGTCCTGGGTCACGGCACCACCTGCAGGTTCGCGTAGGTCAGGAGCAGCTGCTTGTTGCCGTGCACATCGAAGCGCACGTCGGCCCGCGCGTTGACCCCCGACCCGGTGAGGCGCTCGATCCGCCCGCGGCCGAAGTGCTCGTGCTGCACGCGCTGTCCCACAGCGTAGGTCGGGCCGCTCGCGGGCTCTGGCTCGTAGGCACCCAGGGCCTCTTCCTCCGTGTCGCTCTCCATGCCCTCGACGAGCTCTGGAGGGAGCTCGTCCAGGAACGAAGAGGCCCGCGCCCAGCGCGTGTCCCCGAAGAAAAGACGCGTGACAGCGCGCGTGAGGGTGAGGGTCTTCCGCGCACGGGTCAGGCCCACGTAGAACAGCCGGCGCTCCTCCTCCACGCCAAGCTCAGGGTCCTCCTCCACGGCACGCGCGTGCGGGAGGATCTCCTCCTCGCACCCCGCGATGAAGACGTGATCGAACTCGAGCCCCTTGGCGGAGTGCAGGGTCATGAGCTTGACCGCGTCCTCGGCGCCGTCATAGGCGTCGGTATCGCTGACCAGCGCCACGTCCTGCAGGAAGCCCGGCAGCCTCCCAGCGGGGTTCAGGCGGTCGTACTCGTGCGCGTGGGCCCGCAGCTCCTCCACGTTGGCGTCGCGCACGTCAGACTGCTCGCCGTCGTCCATCTCAGCCAGCCAGCGCTCGCGCCCAATGGCCTCCAGCACCGCGTCGAGAGCGGGCCCCGCCGGGCCGCTCTTGAAGGCCTCGAGCTCCTCGAGGATGCCCGCGAACTCCGCCAGCCCCTTCTTGGCACGCCCGCGGACCAGGCCGATGGCCTCCTCCGAACGCAGGGCCTCACGCAGGGGCACGCGCCGATCCAGGGACCACTGGAGCAGGCGCTCGAGGGTGGTCTGGCCGACGCCGCGCAGGGGCGCGTTCACGACCCGCGCGAAGGCCTGGTCGTCGCGCGGATTCACGAGCAGTCGCAGGTACGCGACGAGGTCGCGGATCTCGCGGCGCGCATAGAACTCGAGGCCACCGACGACCTGATAGGGAACGCCCGAGAGCCGCAGGGCACTCTCCAGCGCGCGCTGCATGAAGTTGACGCGGTAGAAGATCGCGCACTGACCCCAGGCCGATCCCCGCGCCTGCAGGCCGCGCACCTGCGCCGCGATCTCGCGCGCCTCCTCGTTCTCGTCCCCGCACTCGAGGCACACCAGGCGCTCGCCCTCGTCCCCGTCCGTCCAGAGGTCCTTGGCCTTGCGCCGCGTGTTGTTCGCGATCACCGCGGAGGCCGCGGCGAGGATCGTCTTGGTCGAGCGGTAGTTCTGCTCCAGGCGCACGACGAGGGGCGAGCCGAAGTCCTCCTCGAAGTCGAGGATGTTGCGGATGTCCGCTCCGCGCCACCCGTAGATGGACTGGTCGGGATCCCCGCACACCGTCAGGTTGCCGTGCCCGCTAGCGAGGTGAGCCGTGAGCAGGTACTGGACGCGGTTCGTGTCCTGGTACTCGTCCACGAGGACATACCTGAAGCGACGCGCGTAGCTGTCCCGCACCCCGGGGTGCTTGTCGAACAGCTCGAGGGTCTTCAGCAGGAGGTCGTCGAAGTCCAGGGCGTTCTGAGCCGCCAGCCGCTCGCCGTAGGCGGCCTTGACCTTGGAGAACACCTCGTCCTCCATCCCCGAGCCGTCGTCCACCACCAGGGTCTCCCCGGGGTCCGCCGCGCGGTTCTTCTCGTTGGAGATCCAGCCACCCAGGACCGCCGGGCGGAAGCGCTTGGGGTCGTACCCCAGGTCCTTCACGACCTGCTTGATCAGCGCGTTGCGCTCGGTGGTGTCGTGGATGCTGAAGTCCCGCGTGTACGGGGCCAGGTGCTCGATGTCACGCCGCAGGATGCGAGCACACATGGAGTGGAAGGTGCTGATCCAGGCTCCGGAGAGCTCCGGCAGGAGGCGGTGCACCCGCTCGCGCATCTCCGCAGCGGCCTTGTTGGTGAAGGTGATCGCCAGGATCTCGTCGGGGCGCACCCCCTGCTGGGTGACGAGCCAGGCAATGCGGCTCGTGATGACGCGCGTCTTGCCGGACCCCGGCCCCGCCAGGATCAGGAGCGGGCCCTCGGGGTGGGTCACGGCCTCGGCCTGGGGCTTGTTCAGGCCCCCGAGCAGGTCGTCGGCGCTCCAGCCCACCGCCTGGGCAGCCGTCTCAGCGGCCTGTGCGTCCATCCAGTCCATGGACGGCGGAGTCTACTCGGCGCAGCAGGCGGGCACGACCGCGCGGCGCGGCGCTCGGGGTCGGTGCACCACGAGCAGTGGCGCAGGCAGGACCGAGGAGCGGAGGCGGGGTCAAGATGACCCTGAGATTCCCGTAACTGGGAGGCCACCTCTGGGCCGTGAAACGGGGGCGGGGAGGCTCCCGATGAGCCCAAGGTAGGCGACTCGGGCTTTCGACAGCACATGTTCGTAGTTGGGGCGTGCCTCGATCGGATTCCACCGCCCTTCCACCGGCATACGATCACGCCATGAAGATCCAGCACGTCCTCGTCCCCACCGACCTCTCCCCCGAGTCCATGCGGCCCCTGCAGGAGGCCGCGGAGCTCGTGCGCCAGGGCGGCGGTCGCCTGACCCTGCTGAGCGTGGTCCCCGACCTGCAGGTGGCACCCCACGGGGCGCCTCTGGCCCCGCCCATCGGCGACCCCAGCATCGGGGTCCGCGTGGACAACGCGCGCGTCGAGCTGGAGCGCATCGCAGGGGACCTCAGCGACCTGGAGGTCGAGGTGGCGGCGATTCCGTCGCCGGATGTGGCCCAGACGATCGTGGACGAAGCCGCGGCCCGCAGCGCAGACCTCATCGCCATCTCCACGCATGGGCACACGGGCTGGCGCCGGCTCGCCCTGGGCTCCGTCGCGGAGCAGGTCGTGCGCCGCTCCTCGGTGCCGGTCCTGTCGTTCCAACGCGTCGAGGAGAAGTGAGGCTCCGCGTCGCCGACCTGGTCTCGCGTCCGGTCCTCACGGTGCCGGAGGCGAGCCCCCTCGATGCCGCCGTACGGGAGATGGAGGACGCTGGGGTCCGGCACCTGGTCGTCGTCGATGCGGAGGGTCGGGCCAAGGGCCTCCTGACGGATCGCGTGCTGCTCGAGGCCACGGGCGGCCTGCCCGAGCGAATCCGCGAGCTGTACCAGGGCACGGCGCAGCTCCGTCGCTGCGTCGCGGACCTCGACCTTGCGCCCGTGCCCGTGGTGGACGCCTCGAGTGACGCCCTCTCGGCCCTGATCATCGAGGCCGTCCTGCACGGAGCGGACGCACTGGTGACCCTCACCGAGGGGCGGCCCGACGGGATCCTCAGCGCAGTGGACCTCCTGCGGGCGGCAGGCGTCGGCTGTGACCTTGATGGCGCGAGCGTTCGGCCCCTCATGACGCCGGGGCTGCGGACCTGCAGCGTGCAAGCCTCTCTCGGGGAGGCCCTCGAGACCATGCGCACCTACGGCATCCACCACCTCGCCGTCTGCGGGCAGGCAGGCCTCGTCGGGATGTTCAGCGAGCGCGACGCCCTCCGCGCCCTGGGGCAGGGTCGAGGGTTGGACGACCCCCTCGAGGGGCACATGAGCCGTTCTCCCCACACTGTGGAGGCCGACGACCCCTTAGCCGAGGCTGTGGGCCTGCTCCTGAAGCACCGTATCAGCGCACTACCCGTGACCGAGGGCAATCGGCTGGTCGGCATGATCAGCGTCGCCGACATCCTCGACCATCTCGTCGGTCGGGACTGATCAGAGAGAGCTCACTGGCCTCTGGGGCAAGAGGGCCTGCAGGCCCGGCAGCGGTCCCGCCTCGGATCGCCTAGAAGGCAAGGCGGGGTAGGTCGCAGTGGAGATCGCCTGCTACCTCGACGGCTCGGCGCACTATGATCCGACCGGCACCATGAGCGTCCTCGAGTCCCTCCTGCAGAAGATGCTCGACAAGACCGACGACCTCGTGGTCGTGGTCGACGAGCAGGGCTGCTTCCAGTGGGTGAATGAGGGTTCGGTCCGCTTCTACGGCGGCACCCGCGCACAGCTCCAGGGACGGAATGCCTTCGAGTTCATCCACCCCGACGACCTGGAGGCTGTTCAGAGCCGCTTCGCCAGCTGGGTCGAGGCCGGCGAAGCGGACACCGACCAGGTTGAGTGCCGGCTCGTGGGTGAGGGCGGACTCATCCGCCTCGTGGCCTGGACCGCCATGCGTCACCCCGGGCCCGCGGGCTCGGAGGTGTTCACCTGCCAGGGTCGCGACATCACGGCCAAGCGGCAGGCCGCGGCCCGCGTGGCAGAGAGCGAGGCCCGCCTGCGGACCGTGCTGACAGGGCTGCTGGACGGCGTCGTGACCGTGGGCCTGGACGGGATCATTCGCGACGCAAGCCCCTCGATGGAGGGCCTCTACGGCTGGAAGCCCGAGGAGCTCGTGGGCCGCAATGTGAACGTGCTCATCCCTGAGCCGCACCACTCCTCCCATGACGACTACCTGGCGAAGTACCGCGCCACGGGGGAGACCTGGATCCTTGGCTCGGTCCGCGAGTTCGTCGTGCGGGATCGCCACGGCCGCCCGTTCGACCTCGAGCTCGCGGTCTCGCGGGTCGATGTGGAGGCCACCGGGGAGACGCTCCTCTGCGGAGTGTTCCGGGATGCCACCCAGCGCAAGGAGGCCGAGCGCGCCCTGGCGGAGAGCGAGCGCCGCTTCCGCGGGGTCTTCGACCAGGAGCACCAGCTCGTGCTGCTCGTCGGTCCGGACGGAGTGGTGCGCGAGGCCAACCAGGCTGCCCTGGAGCTCGCAGGGAGCGGCGCCCTCCTGGGATTGCCCCTCTGGGAGGCCGGCTGGTGGGCGCGGGCCGAGCGCTACCAGGAGCAGGTGGAGGGCTGGCTCGAGGCCGCATGGTCGGGCGGACTGGTGAAGAGCGAGCTCGAGCTGCTGGCTCCGGAGGGTGATGTGCACACGATGGACTTCTCTCTGAAGGCCATTCAGCCGGGAACCTCCGACGGGGCCCTCTTCCTGGTCGAGCTCCGGGACGTGACCGAGGCGCGCCGCGCCCAGCACCGGGAGCGCTCCATGCTGCGGGCGCTCGCGACCATCGGTGAGTCTGCCTCGATCCTCGCGCACGAGGTCAAGAACCCCATCACCTCCATCAACCTCGCGCTCCGGGCCGTGGCCAAGCTGATGGGCGAGGACGAGCGCCTCGCGCTCGACGACCTCCTCGAGCGCCTCAAGAAGCTCGAGCGAACCATGCGGCGAACGCTCTCGTTCGCCCGCCCCCTGGAGCTGCGCCGCGGCCGAGTTCCGGTCCTGGAGCTCCTTCAGGGCGTCTGCGACCAGCTGCGACCCGAGGCTCTGGACGCAGAGGTCGCCCTGGACCTCGAGGTCGGCCCCGGTTGTCCTCCCATCCTCGGGGACGCGGGCCACCTGGAGGATGCCCTGGTCAACATCCTCCGCAACGCCCTCGACGCGCTGCAGGGCCGCGGCCGAGTCCGCCTCGCCGCGGCGCCCTTCCAGGGCTGGGTCCAGCTCGTGATCGAGGACGATGGCCCGGGCATCCCGACCTCCATGCGCGGGAGCCTCTTCGACCCCTTCATCACGAGCAAGGCGGAGGGCACCGGCGTGGGCCTCGCCCTCTGCCGCAAGGTGATCGAGGAGCACGGCGGCTCGATCGAGTCCGGGGACAGCCCTCTAGGCGGCGCGCGCTTCGCGATCCAGCTGCCGGCAGCCACGGACGGCTCCCTACGCCCACAGGCGTAGGCCTCAGGGCGGCGCGTCCGTAGCTCCTCTCGAGGACGCTGCATGCGCGGGTCTTGGAGCACTAGCATGGGGCCATGCCCTCGATCCGCGTGTATCTGCTCGATGACCAGGCCATCCTGAGGGCTGGTTTCCGGAGCCTCGTCAACCAGTACGACGACCTCATGGTCGTGGGCGAGTCGGGCGAGGCACGGCACGCGGTAGGACAGATCGAGGAGCTGCAGCCCGACGTCGTGCTGCTCGACATCACCATGCCGGGGCTCTCGGGAATCGACGCGATCCCGCTGATCCGCAAGGCTGCGCCGAAGGTCCGGATCGTGATGCTCACCCACCACGAGGGGCAGTCGTTCGTGGACCAGGCCCTGCGGCTAGGCGCAGACGGTTACGTCTCCAAGGACTCCGAGCCGGAGGAGCTCGCGCTGGCGCTCCGCTCGGTCATGAGAGGCGATGCCTACATCTCACCCAAGGTCGCCGGCGCCCTCGTCAACCATGTGCGAGGAGGGGCGGCCGGCGGGCCCAGCGGCCTGCACGCCCTCACTCCCCGGGAGCGCGAGGTGTTCCAGCTCCTCGCCCTCGGCAGCTCCAACAAGGAGGTCGCCAGCTCCCTCGGCATGAGCCTGGGGACGGCCAAGAAGCACCGGGAGAACCTCCAGCGCAAGCTTGAGGTCAGCTCGGCGGCCGAGCTGGCCCGCATCGCGATCCGCGAGGGCCTGCTCTCCAGCGACTGACGGCGCGGCTGCAGGCCCGGCGCACCGGCACTACGGAGAGTGGCCCGGGCCCCTACCCACCTCAGCGGAGGGTGAAGAGGGTTAGGGCGTGCGAGGATCTCCACACTCCGAGAACCCGCCGGCGGTGCCACGCCACCGCGAACCCACCATCCTCACGAGCGAATTTCGCTCGGACCTCTGCCCCGTGTCCCTGCGCCTCCAGTCCCTGCTCGTCGGCATCGACCTGGATCCGTTCGACGCCCGACCCACCCAAGGAAGCCTCGCCGCCCTGCGCGCGGCCGCGGGCCTGGCCCGGCGCACGGGCGCGGAGCTCAGCCTCGCCCATGTCCTGCCAGAGGGGGCCGAGCGCAGCGCTGCGAGCCGCACCCTGGAGCGACTGGCGGGCCCCCTCCGCGCGGAGGGCCTGCGCTGCACCAGCCTGGTGCTGGTCGGGCAGGCCGCGGAGGTCCTGCTCGCGGCCGCGGAGCGCGTCGGCGCCGACGCCGTGGTCGTAGGCCGCAGCAGCGCCCGCCCTCGCAAGGCCATGGGCGGCCAAGCCCTGCACCTCGTCGAGTCCGGCGCCCATCCTCGGATCTGGGTCGTGCACGGGGAGCGCGAGCGCCGGGCTCGTCGCGTGCTTGCGGCGGTCGACCTGGACGACCAGCTGCAGGTGATCGTCAACGAGGCCGCAGGCCTTGCCGAGCTCATTGGAGGGGAGCTCCACCTCCTGCACGCGTGGCAGCAGCCGTTCGGCGACGGCTGGCAGGAGCAGGACACGGGCGTGGGCATGGAGCGCCGCCAGGCCGCCGCGCTCGCCGCGGTCCAAGCAGCGGCCCGAGTCGTAGGCCGCGGCGACGCACACCTGCACGTGGGCTGTGATCACCCCGCCCGGTCGATCCGCCGTGCGGTCGAACACCTGCAGCCTGAGGTGCTGGTGATGGGCACCAACTCGCGGCGCGGGATCCCCGGGCTCGTGCTCGGCAACACGGCCGAGCGCGTCCTGCCGCGCGTCCAGACCTCGCTCTGGGTGGTTCCGATGGGCGTCGTGTCCCAGCGCGAGCTCGGGCGACGCGCCTAAGCCCTGGGGGCAGCGACCCGGCGGCCTCACTCCCCCGGCGGCGTGCGCACGACGAGGAGCCGCGGCTCCGTCATGTCCTCCATGGCGTAGCGCACGCCCTCGCGTCCGAGGCCGGAGTCCTTCACGCCGCCATAGGGCATGGTGTCCACACGCCACGAGGGCACATCCCCCACCACGACGCCGCCGACCTCGAGCTCGTCCCAGGCCCTCTGGGCGCGGTAGAGGTCGCGGGTGAACACCCCGGCCTGCAGGCCGAACGCCGAGTCATTGACCTCGGCCAGGGCCTCGTCGAAGGAGGCGAAGGTCGACAGCACGGCCACGGGTCCGAAGGCCTCCTGCGTGCAGATGCGAAGCTCGCGCGGCACGGCCTCGAGGAGGGTGGGCTCGAGGCAGGCTCCCGTCCGTCCTCCCCCGGTCAGGACACGCCCGCCGGCCGCCTCGGCCTCGGCGATCCACTCCTGGAGGCGCTGGGCATCGCGCTCGCTGATCAGCGGTCCCACGAAGGTCTCCTCGCGCCGGGGATCGCCCACGACCAGCTGCCGGGTTCGCTCGACCAGCAGCCTCTTGAAGGCCTCGTTCACCCGCTCGTGCACGAGGATGCGCTGGACCCCGATGCAGCTCTGGCCCGACTGATAGAACGCGCCGACCAGGATGCGCTCGACCGCGTCCTCGAGATCCGCGTCCTCGTCGACGATCACCGCCGCGTTCCCGCCGAGCTCCAGAACCACCTTCTTCTTGCCCGCCCGGGCCTTGAGGGCCCAGCCCACCTCGGGGGAGCCCGTGAATGAGAGCAGGGCGAGGTCTGGGTGCTCGGTGAACAGGTCGGCTCCGTCACGGCTGCACGGGAGGATCGACCAGCTGCCCCGTGGGAGGTCGGTCTCCGCCAGGATCTCGCCCAGCAGCAGCGCGCCCACCGGGGTTGCACTGGCGGGCTTCAGGATGAATGGGCACCCCACCGCCAATGCCGGGGCGACCTTGTGGGCCACGAGGTTGAGGGGGAAGTTGAAGGGCGCGATGAACGAGCAGACCCCGATGGGCACGCGCTTGAGGTAGCCGCGGTATCCGCGAGCCCGCGGGCTGCCGTCGAGGGGCACGCCCTCCGCGCCCATGCGGACGCTCTCCTCGGCCGCCGCCTGGAAGGTCTCGATCAGGCGAGCGACCTCGCCTCGGCTGTCGCGGATGGGCTTCCCAGCCTCGCCGCAGAGCGCGTCAGCGAACTCGTCCGCCCGCTGGCGAAGGCGCTCCACGCAGTGATCGAGGACGGCGCGGCGGTCGCTCGACGCGCGTCGGCGGAGTGGGGCTCGCGCGAGCCCGGCCGCCTGGATCGCCCGCTCGATCGTGGCGGGCGAGGCCGTGGCGACCTCCGTCAGCAGGTCGCCCGTGAACTTGTCCCGGACCTCGAGCCAGGCTCCCTCGTCCGCCTCCTGGCCCGCGAGCCAGTACCCGTAGCGCTGCCGCATGGCAGGAGAGTACCGACAACCCTCGCTGGGGACGCTCACGGAGTGCCCCCGCTGGCGTGCCCCGAGGGGTTCGCGCGCAGGAGGCGTCGCCGGGCAGCCAGGGATGGAGTGGGACCCGCAACCATGCCCGGTCGCGGGTCCCTTGTCTGGGTTCCACGGCGCCTGCCAGCACCGTCCGATGAACCCATTCCCTCTCCAAAGGGATGGAGCTTCGAGCAGCGGGAGACCCGGAGGTCCGCCGGAGCACGCGCTCCACCTAGAGGTTCTCACGCCGCGCGAGTCGTGGACGGTCGAACGCTGGACACGAGTTAGAATGGAGCATCGTGAGACAGCTGACTTCTGCCCCCACGGCCGCCGGAGCCATCGCCGAGCGCTGGGCCGATGAGGGGGCCGGCGCCCGCTATCGGGTGGCGCGCTTCCGCAGCCAGCGGGCGGCCGGGCGCGATCCTGCGCTCCTCGCGAGGCTGCTGGGGGATCGCCCACTCGGCCCCGGGCCGATCCTGGACGCTCCGTCAGGGGCCGGGCGCCTCTCTCCGCTCCTCCTGCGGCTCCAGCGACCGGTCCTCTCCCTGGACATCTCCGCCTCGATGCTCGCGCAGCTCGAGGGCGCGTCCCGCGTGCAGGGCTCTGCGTTCGCACTCCCCCTTGCTGACCGCTCCTGCAGCCTCGCGGTCTGCTGCCGCCTCCTGCACCACCTCGCCTCCCGGGAGGAGCGTGCCTGTCTGCTGAGCGAGCTCGCCCGGGTCACCTCGCGCTGGGTCGCGATCAGCTACTGGGACGCCGCCTCCTGGCACGCGCTCCGCCGACGCAAGGGCTGGCGCCGCAGCGGACGCGACCACCGCACGCCGATCCGCGCCGCCGAGCTGCGTGAGCTCGCCCGTGAGGCGGGCCTCACGGTCGTCGAGCGGCGCTTCAGCATGCGCTTCGTGTCCCCCCAGAGCTGGGCACTCCTCGAGCGCCGCGAGGCGGGTCCGTGATTCGCTGGCAGCGCGCGGCGGACGGTGCTCACTGGCGCCTGTGCGCCTCCACCCTCGAGCTCGGCGAAGAGGCACGCCAGCAGGTGGCGAGCCGAGTGCCCGCGCACGAGGCCGGCCAGCCCTGCTCGATGGGACCTCACGAGGCCTGGCGCAAGGGAGGGGCCCTGGGGGGCAAGGCCGCCCTGAGGCACGGCGTGCGGCTGCGCCTGGGCCAGGGGCTGCCGCGCCTGCGGGAGGCCTCGAACCTGGAGTGGCTCGCGGCCCACCTGTTCGAGGTCCCCCGTCCCCTCGCCGCGGTCGCACGCATCGAGCGCGGGCTCCCGAGGGGCCAGTGGCTGTGGACCGCGCGGCTCGCAGAGGCGGCACCGCTGGAGGAGCGCTGGCCCCTGCTCCCCGAGCAGGTGCGCCGGGCGCTGCTCGAGGAGCTGGCCCGCGAGGTCGCGCGGATGCACGCTCTTGGGTTCGTGCACCGCGACCTGTTCGTTCGCAACCTCATGCACCGCGTCGGCTCGGCGCGCCAGCTCGTCTTCCTCGACTGCTGGCGCGGCGGACCGGGATGGGGTCTGCGCGGGCCGGCCTGGGATGCGGGGTGCCTGCTCAGCGACCTCGTGGACTGGGCGGGCAGCCACGCCGCCTCGAACTGGCTCGAGGCCTACCTCGCGGAGCGAGCGGCCCAGGATCGGCCAGTCCAACGCGAGGGCTTCGTGCGGCAGACCCTCGCAGCCCGAGCGACCGTGATCCGCCGCTTGGCGCGCCAGCCCGAGAGGCTCCGAGGGCGCCCCATGCCGACCTTGGACTGGCGTCCCTGAGGGCCGCTGCGCAGCGGCGAAGCGCTCGCCACAGTCGAGAGGTCGCGCGCGCCACGCATGGGAGCGGCCGGAGGTCGAGGCCTCCTGAGCAGCACAGCTACGCGCTCCAGGAGCAACCTTGGGAATTGGGTGCGAGGCCCTGAAGAACCCTCCCCCCCGGGCGTACTAGGGTTCAGGCGGACCCTTGGATCACACCTCACCCGGATCCCAACGCCGACCTCTCCCATGCTGACCTCTCTCGCTCTCGCAAGCCTCCTTGCCCCGTCCCCCCTTCCCCAGGAGGTGCTCGAGCTCCGGCATGTTCCGGTCGAGACCATGCTGGCGCACCCGAAGGACGAGGGCCTCCGCCGCGTGCTCGAGCTCCTCCCCGGATGGATCGAGACCATGGCCGAGCGCGAGGGCGAGGCCATCCCTGCGGGCCTGGCCGGAATGGCGATGGACCTCTTGATGGCCGACATGCGCCTCGCCGTCGGACGGCTCGAGGGCGGCTCGGGTGAGCTCCCGCTGCGCGCCTCCCTCGAGCTCGGCGCTCCGGACCCGGCCACGGCGCGAGCGCGGGCGGAGTTCATGATGCAGCTGCTCGAGCTCGCGGGCATGCCCGTGGGTCCCGAGCGACCGAGCGGACTGCGCCCGCTGGAGCTTGGCCTGGGCACCTTCCTGGGTCTCGGATCCATCGAGGACCACTTGGTGCTCGGCTTCGGATCCGAGACGCCCTCGCCCAGGGCGGAGCTGCCCAACGATCTGCCCCCCGGCGTCCCCGCCCACATGAGCATGCACCTCGACGCTCTGGGCCTGGGCGAGCTGCTGACCGAGCTGGCGGCGCGCGACGGACAGGAGATCCAGCTGGGCGCGGCAGAGCTCGCCCTCGTGGGACTCCGTGACCTCTCGATGGCGATCGGGAGCGACGGCGAGCGCGGGTGGCTCGCAAGCAGGACCCGAGGCTACGGGCGTGACCTGCGTGAGGGAGGCGCCCTGCCCACGGAGGGCATCACGCCTGAGGTCCTCGCGCGGTTCCCCGCGGACTGCACCGTTGCCATGGCCTGGCGCATGGAGTGGGACGCGGTCCTGCGCCTCGCCCTCGAGCCCCTGGAAGAGGTGCTCGAGGCCCAGGGCGTGCCGTACGAGGACCCCTTCCAGGCCTTCGCCGCCGAGACGGGCTTCGATCTCGAGGCCGACCTCCTGGCCGCGTTCGGACCCACCGTTGGCGCGTTCCTGTCCGAGTCGACCGGAGGCAGCTCCCTCACCTCGGGAGTGCTCATGCTGGAGGTACGGGAGCGCGAGGTGCTGGAGGACCTGATGGCCCAGCTCGCGGGCCTGGTCACCCTGCTCGCCAGCGACGAGGCCGAGCCGCGGATGCAGGAGTTCACCCGAGGAGGCCTCACCTACACCAGCCTCGTGGTCCCCGGCCTGCCCATCCCCGTTGAGCCCACCTGGGCCGTCCATGAAGGCGTCCTCTACCTGGGACTGTCACCCCAGGCCGCCCTCGCGGCCATCGAGGAGGCGCGCAGCGGCAGCGCGGGGCTGGCCAGCAACCCGCGCTTCGTGGAGGCTGCGCAGGCGCTCGAGGCCGATGACCGCAGCGTCTCGATGACCTTCGTGGACAGCCCGGTCCTCCTCGCCGACGGGCACCCGTGGATGAGCCTGGGCATGGCGGCGATCGCGAACGCCCTGCGGACCACGGAGGACGGCGAGGACCTCGGGATGCTGATGCCGACCTTCCCCGAGCTCCGCCGGGGGGCCAAGGCGATGCTGCAGGTCTCCCGGGTCGAGGGGGACGACCTGGTCACCCTCGGCACCATGGATGCCTCCTGGACGGTGAACGCAACGGCCCTGCTGGGCGCCCTGGACCAGAGCGGAATGATGCTCCTGCTTACCCTTGCGGCCGCCACTGCGTCCAGCGAGTCGAGCAGCGAGCTGGAGTGGGTGATCGAGGAGGAGTGGGACTCAGAGGAGTGGGATTCCGAGGAATGGGACGCTGGCGAGACGGACTCCGAGCCCAAGGACGCAGGAGGCGGTTCGGCCGGAGACGAGCGTAAGGGCGAAGGTCAGCTGGACCAGCGCTGACGTCCCGGACCCTGCGGACGCGGGGCTCCGGCGACAGGCCTCGCCCGGATCCGGACGGGCGTGGATCCAAGCAGGGGGACTGCTAGACTCGGCCCATGCCCATTCGTGAGTTCGTCTGCAATGCCTGCGCGCATCCCTTTGAGGAGCTCGTGCTCGGCGCAGAGGAGGTTCACTGCCCCCGCTGTGAGGCCCCCGACCCGGAGCGCCAGCTGAGCGCGTTCCAGGCGCGCGGGGCTGCCGCTCCCGAGCCCTTGGGGCAAGGCGACTGCGGGACCTGCGGCGATCCACGAGGCCCGGGCTCCTGCTCCCTGAACTGATGCTGTCGCTCCTGCTCCTGCTCGCACTCCCCCAGGACCCTGTCGAGGGCGCCGCCTCCGCCGAGGTCTCCAGCCAGGAGGCTCCGTCCCTCGTCCTCGAGGACCTCATCGAGGTCGGGCTTCCTCTCGAGCGCTCACGCATCGATCTCCTCCCGCCGGCCGGCGCCCTCGGGGGCGGCTGGATGATGAGAGCGGGCGAGCTCGCGTTCAGCGTCGAGCAGTCCCTGCGGCGGTTCCGCGGCATGCGCGACGGCCGGGAGCGCGTGGATGCGAGGGATGAGCTGGCCACCTGGTCCCAGGCTCGGCGGGCATCCATGAGCCGCTGGGCTGTCAACGGACGCTACGGGCTCAGCGACCACGTGACGCTGTCCGCGGTCGTGCCGGTGGAGACGCGGCGCGTGAGCTGGGCAACCGATGCGGAGAGGGGTCGGACGAGCACCCACGGCCTGGGAGACATCGAGCTCCTGGCGGATGTCCGCATGTTCGAGCGCCTTGGCGAGCGCCTCATCGTGGGCGCCGGGGTGATCACGCCCACGGGAGAGCACGACGCCCGGGACTCCTGGTCCGGGACGCCCGATGCGCTCCTCCCCTACTGGCTCCAGCTCGGCGGCGGCTCGTGGCAGGGCCTGGTGACGGCCTCCTGGATCCGGCAGGAGGCCACCTGGAGCTGGGGAGCTGGCGCGCGCGGAACCCTTCCGCTCGAGAAGAACGACTCGGGCTGGGCTCGCGAGCGCTCGCTCTCGGCCGATGCGTGGGCGGCGCGCCCCTTCGGCGATCGCTGGGTCGGCAGTGCCCGCGTGCAGGCCAGCGGCTGGAGCGATGTGCGCGGCGCGGCTCCCGGAGCGGATCCCACCGCAAGCCCGCTCGAGGACAACGGCCGCCAGGGTGGCGACCGCGTGGAGGCGAGCCTCGGACTGGCCTACGACCTTGCCGGCCCGGGCTCCGCCACCACCAACCGCCTGGAGCTCAGCATCGGCGCGCCCCTGTGGGAGGACCTGGACGGCCCCGGTCCCGCCGCGCATCTGAACCTGGGACTGCGCTGGCGGGCGTCCCTGTAGACGACCCGAGGAGTCGCACGAGCCAGCACCGCTGGGCTCCTCCGCGGCCTCCGCTGCTTGCCCTCACGCGCGGCCTCGTCACGCCCTGGGACGAGACACGGAGCAGCCTGCGGTCCCAAGGTGTGGCCGGACTGCATCCCCGTGAAACGAGCGGGGGCGAGAATGCGCGATCCCCGAGATCCCGCGGCGCACCGACGCACGGGGAGCCAGCGCCGTGACCGAGGGCAGGCTAGATTTGAGGCATGCACCGCCTCCGCCTGCCCGTCCTGCTCAGCCTCGCGACCGCCCTGACCGCGACGGCCAGCGCCGACATCACCTACACGGACTTCAGCACCAGCGCCGGGCTGAACCTGGTGGATGCTGCCCGCGTGAGCGGGGGTCGCCTGCTCCTGGACGGTCCCTCCTCCGGCACCCGCGGGGCGGCCTGGGCCACGACTCCCCAGACGCTGACGGAGCCCTGGACGAGCACCTTCAAGGCGGTCCTCAACCCGGGCGGCGCCGGCATGGCGTTCATCGTGCAGGCCAGCTCCCCGACGGCCATCGGCAACGGCGGCTGCGCCATGGGCCTGGACCTGATCCCCTGGTCGATCTCGATCGAGCTCGACACCCAGGTGGACTTCTTCTGCGGGTCGGGCCTCGCGGCGGACACGGTCGCGCCTCATGTGGCCGTGAACCAGGGCACCATCGCAGCCTCCCTGGGCGTGTCGAGCTGGGTGGCGCCCTTCGATGACGGCCTCGAGCACATGGTGCGCATCACCTACGCCCCGGGCTCGCTCCAGGTCTATGTCGACGACCTGGCCTCTCCGGCCCTCACCGTCGCGCTCGACCTCGCGGCCGCGCTGCCCGCGGGCGTGACCCAAGGCTGGGTCGGCTTCACGGCCGCGCGCGATGGGGCGGCAGGCACGCACGAGGTGCTCGAGTGGACCTTCGACGAGCAGGCCCAGAGCCCCTCGGGCAACACGCCCCCGGCGACCGCCGTCATCAGCGAGCCCGGGACCAACGGACAGCAGGTGAACCCCTTCGACGTGCACATGGAGACGCTGCCGTTCTCCGACACGGACGCCGGGGACGCCCTGAGCTGCAGCGACTACGAGATCTGGCAGGTCAGCCCTCCGGTCCGCGTCTGGCGCGCCGCCTGCAAGCCCCTCCCCACTGCCCTGCACATGCACCTCGGAGACGGCGTGTTCGAGGGCCCCCTCACCGGGCGCGGGGAGCTGGATGAGAACACCACCTACACCCTGCGCGCGCGGCACCGCGACAGCTCGGGCGATCCGGCGAGCGAGTGGGGCGGCTGGGGTGAGCGCATGTTCGCCACGGGCGACTGGTCCCAGCGCTTCCCTCTGGAGGTCGAGGACGTGCTCGACAACGCCCCCGTGGACTGGCTGGTGGACTCCACCGGGCAGCCTGCGAGCTTCCCGTCGTTCGCCGCGGGGCGCCGGATCCTCCTCGAGTCCCCTCACCCCGACCTGATGCTCGAGCTGGCGGCCGGCGCGGGCGGAGCACCCTCGATCACCAACGGCCCCCTGCTCTCCCACCACGAGCCCGTTCGGGTCACGATTGAGGCGGGCAGCTCGCCCCTCAGCCTGCCCCCGACGAACCTCGTCTTCTACGACCAGGAGTGCGAGCGCGCAGAGGTCCTGCTCCCGGGCCTCTCCCTCGCCTCGGGCGCCACGCGCGTGCTCTGGGTGGCCTCGGACGGAACGACCTGGAACGCGACCTCGGGCCCGACCCAGCCCAGCTTCAACACCCTCGCGCGCGGCTTCGACATCCCTTGGCTCCCCATGCAGGAGGGCTATCGCGTGGAAGTGGTGGCCGAGGGCTTCACGATGCCGGTGAACGTGGCCTTCGTTCCGAACCCCGGCACCGCGCCCGATGACGTCCTCTTCTACGTCACGGAGCTCTACGGCCAGATCCGCACCGTCTCCAACGACGGCACCGTGGGCACCTACGCCAGCGGCCTGCTGAACTACACGCCCTCGGGCGCGTTCCCCGGCGACGGGGAGCAGGGGCTGACAGGCATCGATGTGGACCCCAACAGCGGGGATGTCTACGCCTCGATGCTCTACAACGCCGGCGGGACCCGGTTCCCGAAGGTCGTTCGCTTCACCAGCGTGGACGGTGGACGCACCGCCGCGACGCAGGACACGATCCTCGACCTGGCGGGCGAGCCCCAGGGCCAGAGCCACCAGATCAGCAACCTCCACTTCATGCCGGATGGCAGCCTGCTGGTGCACAACGGGGACGGCTTCAACGCCTCGACGGGCCAGAACCTGAACAGCGCCCGGGGCAAGGTCCTGCGCATCCTCAAGAACGGCAGCGCCTATCCGCTGAACCCCTTCTTCGATCCCTCGGACGGGCTCACCGACAAGGACCTCGTCTGGTCCTACGGCCTGCGCAACCCCTTCGGCGGCGACTACCGGGTCTCCGACGGCTCGCAGTACTGCGTCGAGAACGGCCCCAGCGTCGACCGCATCATCCGCATCGACGGCGGAGTGAACTACGGGTGGAACGGGACCAACTCGTCCATGTCCATCAACGCGCTCCACACCTGGGCGCCGGCCGTCGGCCCGGTGAACATCGCCTTCACCCAGTCCGCCGTGTTCAACGGCTCGGGCTTCCCCTTCGGCAAGATGGACCACGCCTTCATCACCGAGTCGGGCCCCACCTACGCCTCCGGCACCCAGGCCAACGGTAAGCGCATCACCGAGTGGGTGATCGACAGCAACGGTGACCTGGCGGCTGGTCCCCTGCCCTTCCTCGAGTACACCGGCACCGGCCGCTCCACGACCGTGGGCCTCTGCGCCGGCCCCGACGGGCTCTACTTCACCGAGCTTTACGCGGACAGCGGCAACAACCCCACACAGATGGGTGCCCGCGTGCTGCGCGTCTACTACGAGGGCTTCACGGACTGCAACGGCAACGGCATCTCGGATGTCTGTGACATCGCCACGGGCCTCAGCGGCGACGCCAACGGAGACGGGATCCCCGACGAGTGCTCCTGCAGCCCGACCACGGTCTGCAACGGCTCCCTCAACTCGACCGGCCTGGGCGCCGCCATGACCAGCACGGGCGGCTGCACGGTGGCCAACAACGATGTGGCCTTCGAGGTGACGAGCCTGCCGACCAACCAGTTCGGCTACCTGGTCTGCTCGCAGACCACGGCCAGCGTCGCAGTGGGCCAGGGCATCCTCTGCCTGGGCGCCCCCATCGGACGCTTCAACACGAGCGTGCAGAACTCGGGCGCGAACGGCCGCGTCAGCTTCGCGGTGGACCTCACCCAGCCTCCGGGCGGCGTGACCTTCACCGCGGGCGCGACCTGGACCTTCCAGTACTGGTACCGGGACAACAACCCCGGCCCCACCTCGAACTTCTCGAGCGCCATCGAGCTGCTGCTCAACTGACCCGTCACGCCTCCCGCGACGGACTGCAGATCCTGCGGCCCCGGGGACCTCACCCGGGGCTAGCATGCGCGCGCCATGCAGGAGTATCAGCGCGCGTTCGTCGACTTCATGCTTGAGGTCGGGGTCCTGACCTTCGGTGACTTCACCACCAAGAGCGGTCGCAAGACCCCCTACTTCGTGAACACCGGCCTCTACCGGACGGGGACGCAGCTGAGGAAGCTGGGGCACGCCTACGCAGACGCCATCGAGCGGGCCTTCCCCGAGGGCTTCGATGTCCTGTTCGGCCCCGCCTACAAGGGCATCCCCCTGGTGGCCGCGGTCTCGGCAGCCTTCGCCGAGCGGGGTCGAGAGGTGGCCTTCTGCTTCAACCGCAAGGAGGCCAAGGACCACGGCGAGGGAGGCACCCTCGTGGGGCACCGCCTGCAGGACGGCGACCGCGTGCTGATCGTGGAGGATGTCACCACGGCGGGGACCTCCATCCGCGAGACCGTCCCCATCCTGCGCGGAGCCGCGGCCGTAAAGCTGGCGGGGCTCGTGGTCTCCGTGAACCGCCAGGAGCGCGGGGCGGGGGAGCGCACCGCGTTGGCCGAGCTGGCGCAGGAGTTCGCCATGCCGACCCACGCCATCGTCACCCTGGACGAGATCCTCGAGCACCTCGGGGAGCGCCTGGGTACGGACGACCGCGAGCGCATCGCGGCGTACCGCGCCCAGTACGGCGCGGCTGAGTAGAGCCCGTGCCCCTCAGCCCCGCCGCAGGGGCAGGTCGAGGTCGCGGTCGTCGGCGCACGCGAGCGCCTCGGGATAGCCGGCGTCCGCGTGGCGCATGACCCCGGTGCCGGGGTCGTTGGTGAGGACCGCGCGGAGAGCCTCCTCGGCCTGCGCGCTCCCGTCCGCCACCGTGACCTGGCCTGCGTGGAGCGAGTAGCCCATGCCCACGCCACCGCCGTGGTGGAAGCTGACCCAGCTGGCCCCGGAGGCCACGTTCAGCATGCAGTTGAGGAGCGGCCAGTCCGCGACCGCATCGGTTCCGTCGCGCATGCCCTCCGTCTCGCGGTTCGGGGAGGCCACCGAGCCGCAGTCCAGGTGGTCGCGCCCGATCACCACGGGCGCCTTGAGGCGGCCATCACGGACGGCCTGGTTGAACGCCAGCCCCGCGCGGTCGCGCTCGCGGTAGCCCAGCCAGCAGATGCGGGCAGGCAGGCCCTGGAAGGCCACGCGCTCCTGAGCCATGTGGATCCAGCGGGCCAGGGCCTCGTCCTCGGGGAACAGCTCGAGGATGATCTCGTCCGTGACACGAATGTCCTCCGGGTCGCCTGAGAGGGCCGCCCACCGGAAGGGACCCTTGCCCTCGCAGAACAGGGGTCGGATGTACTTGGGCACGAAGCCCTCGAAGTCGAAGGCGTTGGCGAGGCCCGCCGCCTTCGCATGACCCCGCAGGTTGTTTCCGTAGTCGAAGGTGTCCGCCCCCCGACGCTGCAGCTCGATCATCTGCTCGCAGTGGCGCACCATCGTGCGGAACGAGGCGTCCTCGTAGGCCTTGGGATCACGATCACGCAGGGCGAAGGCCTCCTCCGCGGTCATGCCGTCGGGCACATAGCCCCCAAGGGGATCGTGCGCGCTGGTCTGGTCGGTGAGCACGTCCGGGGTGATGCCCCGGTCGATGAGCCGCTGCAGCAGCTCGGTGGCGTTGCAGAGGACCCCCACCGAGCGCGCGACGCCCTGCTCCTTGTACTCGAGGGCGCGGTCGATAGCCGCGTCCACCCCGTCCACCTTCTCATCGAGGTAGCGGGTCCGCAGCCGGAAGTCGATGCGCGCCTCCTCGATGTCGGCGATCAGGCAGGTGGCCTCGTTCATCGTGGCCGCGAGGGGCTGGGCTCCCCCCATGCCCCCGAGGCCCGCGGTCACCAGCAGGCGCCCCTTGAGCGTCCCGCCGAAGTGCCGCTTGGCAGAGGCCGCGAAGGTCTCGTAGGTGCCCTGCAGGATCCCCTGGGTGCCGATGTAGATCCACGAGCCCGCGGTCATCTGCCCGTACATCATCAGGCCCTGGCGCTCGAGCTCGCGGAAGTGCTCCCAGTTGGCCCAGTTGCCCACCAGGTTCGAGTTGGCGATCAGCACCCGCGGGGCGCGCTCGTGCGTGCGGAAGACGCCGACCGGGCGGCCCGACTGAACCAGGAGCGTCTCATCGGGCGCGAGGCGCTGGAGGGTGCTGCAGATGGCCCGCAGGGACTCCAGGTCCCGGGCGGCGCGACCCGTTCCCCCGTAGACCACCAGGTCCTCCGGGCGCTCGGCCACCTCGGCGTCGAGGTTGTTGAGCAGCATCCGCATCGCGCCCTCCGCGGCCCAGGTGCGGCAGGTCTTCTCAGCGCCGCGCGGGGCCTGCTGAGGCCCGAGGACGAGGTGCGCGGGGTCGAACGGGGCGGGGTCGGTTGCGGTCATGGTGCGGCAGGGCTTGATCGGGTCCTCGGGTCAGGGCCTCCCGGGGCGTGACGGTCGAGGATAGCGGCTCGGGCAGGCGCGGGGCCGGACGACGGAGCAGCCTTGTGGGCGAAGGGACTCAGGGGGAGAATCCACCCCGTGCTCGAAGTTCGCCTCGTCTGCGCCGCCACCTGGCTGCTCCTGGCCCTGGCCCTGCACACGCGGGGTCCAGAGCGAGCGCAGGCGCCGGCCTGGACCTGGTGCGGGCTCGCCATCGCGGCAGACCTGACGCGCTGGCACGCCCACCTCTGGCGCGCCACGCGGGAGCTCCTGCGGAGCACGGGCCTCTACGAGCAGCGCGTGGTCGGCAAGGCCGTCATCGGTCTCCTCGTCGTCCTGCTGCTCGCGGGTGCGGTGCCGGGACTCCTGCGCGCCTCGCAGGGCAGCGCCCGCGTGCGCCTTGGCCTGCTCGCCGCGGCGGGCTGGACCGGCTGGCTCCTGGCCTGGACCGCGTTCCTCGACGACCTGCTGCCGGCAGCCTTCGGTGAGCCCGTCCTGCGGTACGGCCTCGAGCTGGCCTGGGCAGCGGTACCCCTCTTCGTCCTGGCCAGAGGGCGCACGGCATGATGGTGCTCGCAGCCAGCACGGGCGCCCTGCAGGCTCTCGAGGTCGTGCTCTGGGCGGTGCCCGGGGCCCTCGCCTGGGGCGCCGCGCGCCGTGAGACGCAGGCCCGAGGAGCCTGGCTGCTGGTGGCTGCGGCCTGTGTGTTCATCTGCGCGGACAAGGCCCTCGACCTGCATGGCGCGGTCCTGGGACTTCTGCGCGACGCCACCCGCGCCGCAGCTCCAGAGCTGCGGGCCCACGGCTCGGCCCAGGGGACACGCACGCTGCTCCTCGTCCTGGGCGGACTCGGCGCCGGGGCGGGGCTCTGGCTGCTGGCCCGCAGGCTCGGGCGCGGTACGGGCGCAGTGCGCCTCTCCCTCGCGGGCCTCTCGGTCGTGGTCGCGCTGCTGGCCGCGCGTCTCACGGGGCCAGGAAAGATCCTGGAGCAGCGTCCAGCGCTCGGGATTGCCGTGCAGCTCCTCGGCTGGTCGCTGGTCTGCGCGGGACCGCTGCGCTCGCGCGCGGGAGGCCCGAGCACGCCCGGCGACGGGGACTAGTCCTCCTCGATGGAGAAGGTCAGCGGGAAGCCGCTGGTGCGGGCCATGGAGGTGGCCTTCTTCACCTTGCGCTCGGCCACGCTGCGGGGATAGTGCCCCACCACTCCGGCGCCGCGTTCGTGCACCTCGAGCATGACCTCGACCGCACGCGGATGCGGGAGGCGGAACACCCCGGTGAACACCTGCACGACGAACTCCATGGTCGTGTGCGGGTCGTCATGACAGACGACGCGGGAGAGCGGAGCGATGACCTCCTGGACCTCCTCCTCCACGGCGACCGCGGTGCCGGGGCCGCCCGGGTCAGGCGCGTGCTCACGCCTGCGGGGCCCGCCGGGAGCGCCAGCGCGCTCCTCGCAGCCGTGTCGTGTGCTCCGCGTGCCCAGCGCTCTCGAAGTGCCCCCGCTCCCCATGCATCAGAGCCTACCGGCCCTCCGAGCTGAGGGGAACCCATGCGGCCGATCGCCCGAGGCCGGAGCTCGCAGCCGCCCCGCCTCAGGGAGCGCGGAAGCGACGCGCCAGCTCCTCGGCGGGCAGCTCCAGCTCCCAGGGCCCGATCACCGTCGGCGCCTGGAGGCTGGTCTGCAGGCGGGTCAGGTAGGCGTCCCGAGAGATCAGCGTCCCGCCAAGGGCGATGAGGTGCTCGTTCTCGACCTGGCCGTCGAACAGGTCGAAGCCCTGGTGGTCGAGCCACGCCGCCAGAACGCCCACCGCGACCTTTGACGCATCCGTGCGCGCGTGGAACATGGATTCGCCGAAGAAGGCGCGCCCGAGGGACAGCCCGTACACGCCTCCCACCAGCTCCTCGCCCTCCCACACCTCGCAGGAGTGCACGAGCCCCTGCGCGGCCAGCTCGGAGTAGGTGCGCGCGATCTCGTCCGTGATCCAGGTCCCGTCCCGTCCCGGACCGCGCGCCTGCTGGCAGGCGGTGATCACGCGTGGCGTCGCGCGGTCGAGAGTCACGGCCCAACCTGCACGCCGCAGGCTCCGCAGGGCGGAGCGTGACAGGTGCGGGTTCGGACGGTCGAAGACCAGCCGTTCGTGGGGACACCACCACGCGAGACGCTCGTCCACGGGCCAGGGGAAGAAGCCGCGCTGATAGGCCGCCAGCACCCAGGCCGGCTCCATCACCCCGTCCAGCCACACCTCGGCGGGCTCGTCCACGCCGAGGAGCCAGGGGAACGGGGCGGGCGCGGGCTCCACCGCCAGAGGGTACGCGGAGGGGCGGGCCCAACCCCTCGCGGCGCAGCCCGGGACAAGCCCAGGGCGGACGCAGGTCGGAAGCCCGGGTGCGAGCGAGCCCGCCTAGGCTCATGAGGCGCGTGCGCGCGCGAACTCCCATGCTGCCTCTCCTCCTCTGCCTCCTCCCGACTGCCCAAGCCCCCCAGCTCCCTCCGCCGAGCGGCCCTGCCCATCTCGTGGAGGTCGAGGGCGGCCTGCGGGCCCTTGCCCAGCTCGAGCGCCTGGGCGCCGATGTGGTCGAGCGCGGCGTCGCCAGCGGGGGCCTGAAGGTCCTCGCCGACGACGGCCAGCTCGCCGCGCTGCGCGGCCGCGGCCTGCGCGCCACCGTGGTCATCGAGGACCTGGCGGCGTTCTACGCCCAGCGCCTCGCGACCGCCGCGAGCCCGAGCAGCGGCCCGGGCCTGGGCGCCTGGCTGCAGCCGGCCTTCGGCCAGGGGGAGATCGGCGGCTACTACAGCTGGGATCAGGTCGGATCCGTGCTGGATCAGATCCACGCCGCGTACCCGAGCATCGTCGGACCGCGCACCTCGATCGGAACGAGCCTCGAGGGGCGCGACCTGTGGTCGGTCAAGCTCAGCGACAACCCGGGGGCCGACGAGGCCGAGCCCGAGGTGCGCATCGACGCGATGCACCACGCGCGCGAGCCGGAGGGGATGCAGGTCGCCCTGTGGTACCTGCTGTGGCTGTGCGAGAGCTACGGCAGCGATCCCCTCGCCACCTACCTGGTGGACGAGCGTGAGACCTGGTTCATCCCCGTGGTCAACCCGGACGGCTATGTGCACAACCAGCAGCTCCAGCCCGGCGGCGGCGCGCTGTGGCGCAAGAACCGCAGGGACAACGGGGACGGCACCTTCGGCGTCGACCTGAACCGGAACTACCCCTTCCAGTGGGGCTTCGACAACGCGGGCTCGTCTGCCAACACGGGCTCAGAGACCTACCGCGGGCCCGCGGCCCAGAGCGAGCCTGAGGTGCAGGCCATGGTGGCGTTCCTCGCCAGCCGGGACTTCCGCACCTCCCTCTCCCTGCACACCTACTCGAACCTCTGGCTGGCCCCGTGGGGCTACACGCCGGCCTATCCGCCGAACTGGGCGCCGTTCGATGAGATCGGCACCCTGGCGACCGAGTTCAACGGCTACCCGCACGATCCGGCCTCGATCCTGCTGTACGCCGCGAACGGCGTCACGGTCGACCACGACCACGGGGTCCACGGCACGGTGTCCTGGACGCCCGAGATCGGCTCCAGCAGCGACGGGTTCTGGCCGCCGCAGGACCGGATCATCCCGCTGGCCGAGGAGAACCGCATCGCTCTCGCGCGGACGGCCCTGGCCGCGGGCTCGTGGCTGCGCGTGGCGTCCGAGACCCTTGTCGAGCTCGGGGACGGGGACGGCTCCTATGAGGGCGGGGAGGGACTCCGCGTTGAGCTGACTGTGCGCAACTCGGGCCTCGACGCCGCCGGAGCCGCAGGGGTCGCGCTCGCCACCACGAGCCCCTGGGCCCTGGTCACCACGACGCCCACGACCCTCGCCGGCCTGGCTCCGTTCACGGAGGCCGCGGTGACCCAGGAGCTCCAGCTGCTTGACGGGGTGCCGCCGGGGGCCGTCATCCCCT
>JBDQFW010000011.1:0-30372 GCA_040265735.1 Planctomycetota bacterium
CTCCCACCTCGACCCCAGACCGACGCTGCCCCCACACCGGGCAGAGCCAGCCATGACCGCCACGCTCAAGAGCGAGTCCCCCCGCGCCCAGAAGATCAAGAACAAGGGCCCTCTCCATCACCGGAACATCGGGATCATGGCCCACATCGACGCGGGCAAGACGACCGTGACCGAGCGGGTCCTCTTCCTGACCGCGCGCATCCACAAGACCGGTGAGGTCCACGACGGCGCGGCCACGATGGACTACCTCGAGGAGGAGCAGAAGCGCGGCATCACGATCCAGTCGGCCGCCACCTCCTGCGAGTGGCTCGGCTACGACGTCAACATCATCGACACCCCCGGCCACGTGGACTTCACCATCGAGGTGGAGCGCTCCCTGCGCGTGCTGGACGGCGCGGTGGCCGTGTTCGACGGCAAGAACGGCGTCGAGGCCCAGTCGGAGACGGTGTGGCGCCAGGCCGACCGCTACAAGGTCCCGCGCATCTGTTTCATCAACAAGATGGACAAGATCGGCGCGAACTTCGCCTTCGCCGTCGGGACCATCAAGGACCGCCTCGGCGCCAACCCGGTGCCGATCCAGCTGCCCATCGGCGCCGAGAAGGACTTCGTCGGCTTCGTGGACCTCGTCCGCATGGTCTACATCGAGTTCGTCGAGGACTCCAACGGCCGTGAGTACATGGAGGGCCCGATCCCGGCCGAGCACCAGGACGCCGCCACGATCGCGCGCGCCGAGATGCTGGAGGCCGTTGCCGACTCCGACGACGAGCTCATGGAGCTCCTGCTCGAGGACAAGGAGGTCTCCGAGGAGATCGCCATGCGCGCCATCCGGGCCGCGACCCTGTCCATGGTGGCGACCCCGGTGCTCGCCGGCTCTGCCCTCAAGCACAAGGGCGTCCGCTTCGTGCTGGACGCGGTCATCGACTTCCTCCCGGCTCCGCCGGAGATCCCGGATGTCGAAGGCACCCTGCCCTTCTCCACCGAGAAGATCACCCGCAAGTCCGACCCGAGTGACCCGGTGTCGCTGATGGCCTTCAAGACCATCGCCCAGCCCACCGGCGACCTCACCTTCGTGCGCGTCTACTCGGGCGTCCTCGAGAAGGGCACGCGCCTCTTGAACCCCCGCACGGGCAAGAACGAGCGCATCGGGCGCATCGTCCGCATGCACGCCGACAAGCAGGAGGCCGTGGACGCGGTCCCCGCGGGCGACATCGCGGCGATCATCGGCCTCAAGAACACCATCACCGGCGACACCCTCTGCGACGAGGACAAGCCGATCGCCCTGGCGAAGATGACCTTCCCCGATCCGGTGATCTCGATGTCCCTGGAGCCCGAGAGCTCCCAGGACCGCGACAAGCTGTCGGAGATCATCGGCCGCATGATGCGCGAGGACCCCAGCTTCCGCGCCCAGACCATCGAGGAGACCGGCGAGCTCGTCATCTCCGGCATGGGTGAGCTGCACCTCGAGGTCGTGGTCAACCGCATCAAGAACGACCACAAGTGCGGTGTGCGCACCGGCGCGCCGAAGGTGGCCTTCAAGCAGCGCCTCAAGAAGAACCTCGAGACCGAGGCCCGCTACATCCGTCAGTCCGGCGGCTCGGGTCAGTACGCGGTCTGCTGGGTCCGCTTCGAGCACGACCCCGAGGTCGACGGCTTCGAGTTCGTGGACGCCATCAAGGGCGGCTCGGTCCCGCGCGAGTACATCCCCGCGGTCGGTGCCGGTCTGAAGGAGTTCCACGAGGGCGGCGGCCGAACCGGCATCCAGTTCGTGAACACCCGCGCCACCCTGTTCGACGGCAAGTCGCACGACGTGGACTCGAGCGAGAAGGCCTTCGAGGCCGCGGGCGTCCTGGCCTACCGCCAGGCGGCCGAGAACAACACCGTCCTGCTCGAGCCCTACATGAAGGTCGAGGTGACCGTGCCCGAGGAGTTCATGGGCTCGGTGGTCGGTGACCTGAACTCGCGCCGGGGCGAGATCGCCGAGGTGGACACCGTCGGCGACCTGCGCGTCGTGCACGGCGTCGTTCCGATCGCCGAGATGTTCGCCTACTCGTCCGCCCTGCGCGGCGCCACCCAGGGCCGCGGCCAGTACTCGATGGAGTTCGCCGAGTACCGCGACGTCCCCGAGGGCATCGCCAAGAAGCTCTTCCAGGGCTGACTCATCGATGGGGCCGGGTCCCGCAAGGGCCTCGCCTCCACCTGCCTCTCGCCGCGCCCTCCGGGGGGCGTGCGTCCCGCGGGGGCGCCCCTTGGGGCGCCCCCGCTCGTCCAGCGGCGCCTCGCGCCGTGAACTTGGAGTGACGCAGTCGCTCGAGCCTCGCCCCGCCGCAGTGGGGGAGGGAATCGGAAGAAGGAGAGAGAGGGTCGGCAGCGCAGCTCGCCGAACCCTCCACCCTCACCTCCCGATCGTTCGCCCCGCAAGGCGTCCTCGTCGCGTGCAGGCGGCTTCGCACGCTTCTGGATGAGGGGAGGAACCGCGCGCGACTCACGCTATCCTGCGCCCATGGCCAGCACCGCCAAGCGCCGCTGGAGCCGCGAGCTCCAGGCCACGATCGACGGGATCGGGATCGCCGAGTCCGGGCCGATCCTCGTGCACGGCTACGAGGAGCCGCCCGGGGGCAAGTGGATCGACGATGTGATCCCGGGAAAACTCGGCGCCATCGACCGCACCACCGGCTCGATGCTCTGGATGGCGCCGTGTGAGGTGGGCTACGGGCGCGGCTTCGCCGTGGGGTTCGGTGCGAAGGGGCAGGTCCTCGTTCTGGGCCCCAGCAACCATGGCCACCGGGTGGTGCGTATGGCCCTGGACACCGGCGAGCTCCTCGACGCCACTCCGATCTCGGTCTTCGACCAGGCCGAGTTCGGGCCTGAGCGGGTCGTCTGCTGTGCACCCCAGCGGGTGTTCGCGGTGGACTCCAGCTCCCTGACCGAGGCATGGGAGTACTCCCGCGAGGGCGAGCGCTACCACCAGGCCGTCCTGCTTGGGGACCGCGTCCTGGTCTCGTTCTCCGCGCGCAACGGCGGGCAGGGCGTGCTGGCCCTCGACGCTGCCACAGGAGCCTTCGCGGAGATCCTCCTCCCCGCGCTCCTGCCCGTGGTCCACGGCCTCGTGGCCACGGGCGGCGTCGCCGTCCTGCTCACGGAGAGCCTGGACAAGGTGCTCGAGGGCGCTGCGGCCTCGGACCTGATGCGCTCGGTCGCCCTGCATCCCGGAGGCGGCCTGCGAGACACCCTGTCCCTGCTGGCCATCGCCCCGCAAGGCTCCTCCACCGCCGAGCCGCGCTGGCTCCAGGTGCTAGAGACCAAGGACCACGACGAGCTCCCTGAGGCGTCGGTCTCGGGGGACTCCGGCAAGCTCTACCTCGAGCGCGGCAACCAGCTCGATGCCCTCGACGCCCTCTCCGGCCGGCCCCTGGGTGCCTGGACGGTCCCCGGCCTCGACGAGCGCGTGGACTGGCGCGTGGCCGCGGGGGCAGGCCTCCTGGCGGAGGAGGAGCGGGTCTCGGTGTTCGAGCTGCTTGCTTGAGGCACTGCTGCGACCTGCTGCCGCGCGGAGCGGCTCTGGTCCCAGGGCCCCTTGACCCTCCCCCGGCACCGGTCACAATACCCCCGCCATGGCGACCGAAGCATCTGAGCCGGAGCTGGACGAGGACGGCCTCACCATCCAGCGCTACGACAGCAATGTCCTGTTCGTGCTGCCCCCCGAGGGCTACGGCGACCAGATCCTGCGCTACGCGCGCTCGAGCCTCTACAACGTGGCGATCGGATCGCGCGCGGTGACCTGCTCCGAGGACCACATGGCGAAGGGCCGCCTTCAGGACGAGGTGCTCGCCGACGGATCCCTTGATGGCGAGACAATGGCCAGCTACAGCGGCATCGTCATCTGCGGCTGCGAGGGGGCGAACCCCCTCGCGACCGACGAGCGCGTGGCGAAGCTCCTGCGTGAGGCCCACGCCGATGGAAAGCTCATCGGGACCTGGGGCAACGGCCTCGAGGCCCTGACCCGAGCCGGCGTCGTCAAGGGGCGCAAGGTGACGGGCGCAGCGGAGGCCGCGGACGCCGCCCGCAAGGCCGGGGCGCGGTTCACCGGCCGCCAGCTCGAGGCTGCAGGCCATGTGGTCACGGCCCTCGACGAGGGGTCCGGCATGCGCTTCGGCCAGGCCCTCGTGGCAGCGGCTCGCAGCTGAGCGGGTTCACCGCGCGCGCCCGGGATCCTGGGTGCATGTGATCCCGGGGCCTTGAGATTCCAGAAGCCTGGGATCCCCGCCGCCTGTGCCGAATCCCCCCGACCCGGGGGTGGGGGGGTACAGTTGTGTCCCCGGAATCTCCGGCTGACACCGGCTGCACCGTCCCCGCGTTTCGAACGGGCCGGCGGGCTCGCCTCTGAAGAACCGCTCTCCCCCCCGAGCCGTGACCGACTCCCTCATCCTCGACAGTCTCGCCCGCGAGACGAAGACCTCGGTGGACTCCATTCGCGCCGCGTTCGAGATGCTCGACGCGGGGCTCTCCGCACCCTTCGTGGGGCGCTTCCGTCGCGATCGCACGGCGGGCCTCACCGAGGGGCAGATCCGCCGTCTCCAGCACCGCCGTGCCGAGCTCGAGGAGCTCGACCGCCGGCGCGCTACGGTGCTGCGCGCGCTCGAGCGCGACGGTGCACCCGAGACCGCTCTGGCCGGCGTGCGCGGGATGATGGACCGCTTCGAGCTCGAGGATCAGTACCTGCCCTTCCGACGGCCGGAGCCCGAGGTGCAGCTCGCCCTCGACCGGGGCCTGGGTGCGCTGGCCGACGAGCTGACGCGTCCGATGCCGCGCTCCGAGCGGCCTCAGGAGTCGCGCGAGGACGCGGCGGGTGACGCCGAGGACACCGCAGCGGAGGACACCGCAGCGGAGGACACCGCGGAGACGACCGCCGAGGCTCAGTCGGAGGCCACCCCCGAGTCGACCTCCGACGCTGGCGACCCGTCCCCGTCGGACGCCCCCGAGGGCGCTCCGGGCGAGGCCTCTGGCGACGCGCCGCAGGGGGACGAGGGCGCCGAGGGCGCTGAGGGCCCGACCGGCGCAGAGACCGCTCCCGCGGAGGAGCCGACGCCTGCAGTCGAGACCGAAAGCGAGGCCGCGGACCCGACCGCGGATGCCGTCGAGGGCTCCCAACCTTCCCCTGCTGAGGGCTCTCAACCTTCCCCCGCTGAGGGCTCTCAACCTTCCCCTGCTGAGGGCTCTGAAGCTTCCCCTGCCGAAGGCTCTGATCCTGCTTCTGCCGCAGGCTCTGAGTCTTCTTCCGCTGAGTCTTCTTCCACCGACGACGCAGCTTCCTCCAGCGAGGTCGGCGGGGAGCCCGCTGCCGCCGAGCCCGTGCGCGTGCAGCCGAGCGAGATGCTCACCCCCGAGCTGGCCCGCGTCTGCGCCCAGTTCGTGGACCCCGACAAGGGCGTGCACTCCGAGGCGGAGGCCCTGGCAGGCGCCATGCGCATCCTCGCCGACCGCCTGGGGCGCAACCCCGCCCTGCGTGCCCATGTGCGGCGCATGATGCGCAAGCACGGCGACCTGCGCGTGCGTCCCCTGGTGGACGACAAGCGCGCGGGCCGTCACAAGCCCCTGCTCAAGCTCAAGTCGCCCCTGCGCCAGCTCCAGGGCCCCAAGCTCGTGGCCCTGCGTCAGGCTCAGAAGGAGCGCGTGCTCGCCACGGCGATCACGATGGCTCCCGAGCGCGCCCTGGCCCGCGTCCGGACCGTCCTGGGCAAGCACACTCGCCCCGAGTTCGGCCCGCTGCTGGATGCCGTGGCCCTCTCCGCCCTGGAGCAGCGTCTGCTGCCGATGGTGGAGGCCGATGTGCGCCTTGAGCTGAAGGAGCGCGGCGACCAGGAGGCCCTGCGCTACCTCGCCCAGCACCTGCGTGCCCAGCTCCTCGCGCCGGCCCACGGTCCGCTGCCGATGGTGGGCATCGACGTGTCCGCCAAGGGCGACTGGACCGTCGCCGTCGTAGGACGCGGCGGCGACGATCAAGCCGTGGTCCGCATCGAGGTGGCAGAGAAGGACGACGCCACGCTCGGTGCCGAGCTGGCCGCGGTGGTGGGGGACTCCGATCCCCGGGCCCTCTTGATCGCCGGCGGCAAGAGCAGCCACGGACGCCTCAAGCGCCTGCGCAGCGCCGCCCGCGCCGGCGGCATCGCCGCTCCCGTCCTCGTGGCGAGCGACGCGGGACTCTCGACCTACGCCAGCAGCGAGCGGGCCCGCAAGGAGCTGCCCGAGCGCTCCGTGCCCGAGCGGGCCGCGATCAGCCTCGCCCGCCGCGGCCAGGACCCGATGGCGGAGCTGCTCAAGGTCCAGCCCTGGCAGCTCTCCCTGGGCTCCGAGCAGAGCCTCGTCAGCAAGGCCAACCTGCGCCGCGCCCTGTCGGAGATGGTCGAGTCCTGCGCTGCCCTCGTGGGCTGCCGGGTGAACACCGCCCCCGACACGGTCCTGCGGGCCCTGCCGGGCCTGGACGACGAGGCCGTGGAGCGCATCCTCGCGCGCCGCGCCGAGCGCCCCTTCACCTCCCGTGAGGACCTGCGCGCCGACGGCACCCTCACCGAGGCCCAGTGGATGAGCGTCGCCGCGTTCCTGAAGATCCCCGACTCCGAGGAGCCTCTGGATCGCACGGCCCTGCACCCGGAGCAGTACCCGCTGGCCCACAAGGTCCTCGAGAGCGTGGGCACCACGGTGGCCGAGGGCCTGGGCCGCCCCGGCGTCACCAAGGGCCTGAAGCGCGCCGCGGCCGAGATTGACGAGCACACCTGGCGCGACCTGATGCGCGAGCTCTCGTTCCCCGGCCGCGACCCGCGTCCGCGCAACCGGATGCCCGAGCTGCTGGATCCCGACACGGATCCCGTGCGGCTCCAGCCCGGCCGCGTGGTCGAGGGCGTCGTCACCTCGGTGGCCGGCTTCGGAGCCTTCGTGGACATCGGCCTTGGCCGCGAGGCCATGCTGCATGTCTCGGAGCTCGGCCGCCGCTACCTGCGCGACGCGCGGGAGGAGATCGCCACGGGGCAGGTCGTGCGTGCGACCCTCAAGGAGTGCAGCGAGAAGCGCCTCGTGATCAGCATGAGGGATGTCCCGCCGCCGACCCGCGGCGCGCGCGGGGATCGCGGCGAGCGTCGCGGCGGCCGTCGTGGGGAGCGCGAGGAGCGCAAGCCCCGCGTGCAGCTTCGACCCGGAGATGCGCGCGGCATGCCCCTCGGTGACCCGAGCGGCAAGCGCCGCCGTCCCGGCGGACCCGGGGGTCCGGGCGGCCCCGGCGGTCGTCGCGACCGGCCCGAGCGCGGCGAGCGCGTGGACCTGCGGCAGATCAACGCCCAGGCTGCCGGTGCAGGCTCGAGCAACCCCTTCGCCAAGTTCTTCGGCAAGGAGCCGGAGGCGTCCGCCGCCCCCGAGGGCGCCAAGCCCCCGAAGGCGAAGAAGCCCAAGGCGCCGAAGCCGGCGGCCGAGGAACCCCGTGCCGACGCGGCCCCCGCGCAGGATGCAGTCACTCCCGCTCCCGACGGCGTGATCCCCGAGGGCAGCACCCAGGGTGGCGAGTCCAGCCCCGCGTCCGAGGGCGGCGAGGCCTGAGCCTGGCAGCACCGCCTCGAGACCGCGGCCCGCGCCCGTCGTGGGCGCGGGCCGCGGGGGTTCTGGGGACAAGGGGAGGCTTTTGTGACGCAGCACCGCCTCCGGGTGAGGCTGTCGTTCTCCGGGGGGGAGCGAGGCACCCCTGCCCGGGCTGCCGAACTGCGGCCCCGGGACGGGGGTCCCGGGGCGGCCCGCGTGACCCAGGAGGCGTCCGAGGGCGCAGCCGCTACACTGCGCGGGCCCAGCGGAGAGCAGTTCCGCGGATCACGCCCTGCCTTCCGCCGAGGCTCGAGGGAGCGGGGGAGCACCGGGCACGGCGCGGGGGTATCACCGCACAGGGGCATCACCGCGCAAGGACGTCCAAGCGCAGCAGGACCACGCCGAAAGCGACTCAGGGCACAACAGGATGGAGACATGCCGGAAGTGAAGGGGATCCCCGTGGCGCCGGGCCTCGCGTTCGGGCGGGTGCACATCGTGCGCTCGCGACCGGACTCGGTGCCCCTGTGGACCGTGCCGGGGGAGGCCGTTCAGGGCGAGATCGACCGCCTTGCGGCGGCGCTGGAGGCCGTACGCGACCAGCTCGGCCGGCAGCAGGAGATCGTGCGGCGGACGGCGGGCGAGCAGGACGCCGCGATCTTCGCGGTGCACCGCGCCATCCTCGAGGACCCCACCGCGGTGGCACAGGTCGAGCGCCGCCTGCGCGAGGAGCGCGTGAACGCCGAGTGGGCCGTCCAGGCCCTGATCGACTCCCTGCACAAGCAGATGTCCGGGCTCGACGGCGACAGCGTGCGCCGCTACGCCGAGGATGTGAGCGAGCCCTGGGTGCTCGTGCGCGATCAGCTGCTCGACCGGGACGCGGAGCAGGTCTCGTCCGGGCAGGGCAAGGTGGTCCTGGCCGCCGCCGAGCTCACCCCCCAGGTGGTGACCTTCCTCGAGCGGGAGCGGGTGCTCGCGATCCTCACCGAGGCGGGCGGGCGCTTCTCCCACGGCGCCGTGCTGGCTCGCTCCTTCGGCATCCCCTGCGTGGTGGGTCTGCCCAACCTGCTGGCGCGCCTGGAGCAGGACATGCAGGTGCTCGTGGACGGCGATGTGGGGCTCGTCACCCTGCGCCCCGGCGTCGAGACCGTGGACGAGTTCCTCGAGCGCCAGCAGCAGCGGCGCGCGCGCAAGCTCGCCCTGGACGCGGTCTCCGGCGAGCCTGCGGTCACGCCGGACGGGCACGCGATGGCCGTCCAGGTGAACCTCGAGTCGATCCGTGACCTGGGCACCTTCCCCGTCCAGACCTGCGACGGGGTCGGCCTGCTGCGCACCGAGTTCCTCTACATGGAGCGCAGCCAGTTCCCCTCCGAGGAGGACCAGTACCGGCTCTATCGCCGCGTGGTGGATCACATGGAGGGTCGTCCGGTGGTCGTGCGCGTGCTGGACATCGGGGGCGACAAGCAGCTGCCCTACTTCCAGATGCCCGCCGAGAACAACCCGGCCCTCGGCTGGCGCGGGATCCGCGTGACGCTCGAGTGGCAGGACCTGCTGCGCGTCCAGCTGCGTGCGGCCCTGCGCGCGAGCGCCCACGGGGAGGTCCGCCTGCTGGTGCCGATGGTCGGCTCCCTGGAGCAGGTGCGGCGCGTTCGCGAGGTCCTGGAGAGCGTGCGCAGCCAGCTTGTCGAGCAGGGCTACGAGGTCGCCGATCGCGTCCTGCTCGGGATCATGATCGAGGTGCCCTCCGCGGTGGTGGTCCTGCCCGACCTGCTCGAGCTGGTGGACTTCGTCTCGGTGGGGACCAACGACCTCGTGCAGTACCTGCTCGCCGTGGACCGTGACAACGCCTTCGTGAGCGGGCTCTACGATCCGCACCATCCGGCCGTCGTACGCGTGCTCCAGCAGATTGCCAAGGCCTGCGCCGCGGCCGGCGTGCCCTGCTCGGTCTGCGGGGAGCTGGCCGGCGATCCCGCCGCGGCCCTCTCCCTGCTGGGCATGGGCTACGCCGCGGTGTCCGCCGCCCCGAACTTCCTCCCCGAGCTGCGCTTCGTGGTGCGCAACACCACCCTCGCCGAGGCCCAGCAGCTGGCCCAGGATCTCCTGGGGGCTCGGACCTCGCGCGAGGTGCATATGCGCCTCGCTGCCGAGCGGCGGCGGCTGCACCGGGCCGTCGGCGTCGAGGGCGCCTGAGCCCCCCTCCAGGCCCCTCCAGGGGGGGCTTGGGCCCCTGGGACGCCGCCCGCGGGCCGTCGGGAGGCGTCCCCCCGCTCACGATCCAATTTGGTACACTCCGGCCTCGCCAGCCTGGGATGCCCCCCAGGTGTCGGAATGCCCTCCGGCGCGGTGATCCCCCCTCTCCAATCGGTACTGCCATGCCCAAACCCCGTTGGGGTAAACCCCCCGCGACGCCGCGCCGTGGACGCTGGTCCACGGAGGAGATCGCACGCCTTCGTGAGCTGTACGGTCACCGCACCGACGCCTCGATCGGCCGTGAGCTGGGGCGGACCGCACAGGCCGTGCGCCGCACCGCGGACAGCCTCTACGAGGGGCAGGAGCTCCGCACCGACCCCTGGACTGACCAGGATCTCGAGCTCCTGCGCGAGTGCCTGGGAGCCTCGGACCTGACCGCCCTCTGTCGCGTGCTCGCCCGCGGCCAGCAGGAGGTCCAGGACAAGATCGCCGAGCTCGCCCAGCTTCGCCGCTCGCGCCCCTTCGACCTCGAGGAGGTCGCACTCTTCAAGCGCATCTACGGCAGCCGCACCGACGAGGACCTCGCCATCGTCTTCGGCCGGCCTACCGCTGACATCTCCGCCCTGGGCACCCAGCTCTGCCTGGCCAAGGACAAGGCCTTCGTGCGCCGCAAGGCCGGCAAGAAGCTCGCGAGCAAGATGCCGCGCTGGACCGCCGAGGAGCTCGACGTCCTGCGTGAGCTCTACCCCCAGACTCCGAACCTCGAGATCGCCAAGCGCTTGGGGCGTTCGGTCAAGAGCGTGGTCAGCAAGGCCCACGCCCTGGACCTGAAGAAGAACCCCGATCGCCTGCGCGAGATGGGGCGACAGAACGTCGCCCTTCGCCACCAGCGCAGCGAGCGTTCCTGATCCCGGCGCGCCCGGTCCTTCCACCGGGCGCGTTGGTCAGGGGCCTCTCGCCTCACCATAGGCGCTCCACCCGCAGCGCGCAGGCGCCGAGCTGCTCCTCGACCACGCCGGTGACCAGTACGACCGCATCGAGGTCGAGCAGGTGGCCGTCCCTGCGGTAGACATCCGGGAACAGGATCACCTCGGCGAGCCCGCTGGGGTCCTCGAGGGTGAGGAAGCGCATCAGCTCGCCGCGCTCGGTGCGGGCCCTGCGGGTGGCCGCGGGCCAGCCCCGCAGGGTCACCCGGGCCCCGACCCGCTCGCCCAGGCCGGCACAGGGGCAGGGGTTCACGGGGCGCACGCCCTGCTCCTGGGGGGCGCCCTCCGAGCGGCTGTGGAAGTCGCCCCGAGCCTGCCCGGGGCCGCGGCCCAGCTGCTCGCGCGCGCGCTGCTCCCCGGGACAGGGAAAGAGGTCCACGGGGTGCGAGGCCAGGGTCAGGCCCAGCAGGCGGAACTCCTCCTGGCCGCGCTCCCGAGCGTCGGGGCCCGGGAGTCCCGGGAGCACGACGGCCTCCGGCGGAGGGGGAGCGAAGAGGGAGGCCGTCTCGCCCGGCCTCAGGCTGGCGGCGTCGACCCCAAGGCCTCTGCCGCTCCAGCCCTCGAGGCCCGAGCGAGCGCTGCCGCCGTCCCGGCAGGCGGCCAGGGCGCGACCGTCCAGGCGGGCGTCGCGGGGTGCGCGGGCCTGCGGCTCGAGCAGCAGGTGCAGGCGCCAGAGAAGCTCCGGGCGCGTGCGGTCGAAGGCGTCGAAGGCTCCGACGCGTACGAGGGTCTCGGCCTCGTCCCGGCGTGCGCCCGTGCGCTCGAGGAAGTCGGGCAGCGAGAGGTAGGGACCCTCCCGGTCTCGGCTCTCGAGCAGGCGCTCGAGGGTGGCCTCGCTCAGCCCGCGCGCGCGGCCTAGCCCTACGCGCAGGGAGGGCGGGCCGGCGCCGCGCTCGAGCTCGAACCCGGCCCCGCTGCGGTTGATGTCGGGACCGAGGATGCGCACGCCGAGCCGCCGGGCCTCCTCCACATAGACCCGGCTGGGGTAGTAGCCGGTCTCACTGAGGAGGAAGGCGGTGAGGAACGCCGCGGGGTGGTGCGTCTTGAGCCAGGCTGCGCGGTAGGCGAGGCGTCCGTAGGTCACCGCGTGGGCCTTGCAGAAGGCGAAGGAGGCGAAGCCAGCCAGTCGATCCCAGAGCGCGGTGGCCTCGCTCTCCTCGAGGCCCTGGCTCCCGGCGCCCTCCATGAAGCGCTCCTTCAGGGGCGCGAGCTCGTCGTAGCGCCGCTTCTGCAGGGCGCGTCGCAGCTGGTCGGCCTCCGCGAGCTCGAGGCCCGCCACTCGCGCGGCGACCTGCATCACATCCTCCTGGTAGAGCATCACGCCGTGGGTGTCGGCGAGCAGGTCCTCCACCCGCGGGTGGGGAGGCACGGGCTCCTCGAGCCCGCGGAAGCGTCGCACATAGGCGTCCTTCATCCCGCAGCCGGCGGGGCCCGGCCGGATCAGGGCGACGGCCTGGATGACATCGTCCATGCGCCAGGCGCCCGTCTGCTGGAGCAGGTGACGCATGCCCGGGGACTCGATCTGGAAGCAGCCCAGGGTGCGGCCCTCGCGCAGGGCGCGGGCCGTGGCCGGGTCGTCCTCGGGCAGCCCCTCCAGGTCCACCTCCACGCCGCGCTCCCGCAGGAGCCCCAGGCAGTCGGCCACCGTGGTCAGGGCGCGGTTGCCGAGCAGGTCCATCTTCACCAGGCCGATCGCCTCGACTCCGTCCTTGTCGAGCTGGGTGACCACGGGGCCCTTGGCGGAGGGCTGGCACGGGACGAAGGTGTCGATGGGGCCCGGCGCGACGACCACTCCGCCGGGGTGCAGACCGAAGTGCCGCGGAGCGTCGAGGAGCGCCTCGGCTGAGGCCAGCGCACGCCGGAAGCGCGGGTCGTCGAGGGGGAAGCCGCGGGTCTCGGGCAGGGCCGCGACGGCCAGGCCCAGGCGCCCCGGCCCGCGGGTGCGCGGCGTCTCGGCCACCTGCAGACCCTCTGCCGTGGGACGCGTCGCGTGCTCGCTCGAGGGTGAGCCACGCCGTTCGAAGGGGCGGCGTTCGATGGCCGTGGGAAGAGTGTCCTGGGCCGCAGCGCTCTCTTCGAGGGTGTCTTCCTCAAGGGAGCCCGCTCTGGGTATGCCTTCTTCGGGGGCATCTCCCTCGAGCGCATGGGCACCGTCCGCATCGGCCTCGCGCGCGTTCAGGCTCTCACCGAGGAACATGGGCAGGCGGGCCGACCAGGGGTTGATCTCGGCGGGGGGGATGCCGTGGGCCAGGGCGGCCTCACGGAAGGCCGAGCGCAGGCCGAAGCGGTTGAGCGTGGAGATCATCGCCGTGCGCTCGGCCCCGAAGAGCTCGAAGACATGGTCGAGCACCTCGTCGCGGCGGCGCCAGCAGAAGTCCAGGTCGATGTCCGGGCGGTCGCGGCGTGCCGGGTTCAGGAAGCGCTCGAAGGGGAGCCGGTAGCGGAAGGGGTCGGCGTCGGTGAGCCCCAGGCAATAGGCGACGAGACTGTCGGCCGCCGAGCCGCGGCCGACGCAGGGGATGCCCTCCTCGCGGGCGTGGGCGGCGAGGCCCTCCACCAGCAGGAAGTAGGGCGCAAAGCCCAGGCGCTGGATGGTCCCCAGCTCGTGATCCAGCCGGTGCAGGACCTCGGGCCGCAGGGGTCGGAAGCGTCGCCGCGCTCCGTCGAGGGCGAGGGAGCAGAGGCGCGAGTAGGGGGTCTCGCCGTCCTCCAGGTGGACCTCGGGGAAGTGCACCCCGCCGAGGGGCGGCGTGTAGCGGCAGTGGGCGGCGACGACGAGGCTGCGGGCGAGTGCGGGTGGGAGCTCCTCCCAGGACCGGCCCAGGTGCGGGAAGGCCTCGCGGACCCGCAGGCGGGCGGAGTCGTCGAGGGGCCAGGCCCCCGGCAGGTCCGGCACGCGCTCGAGGCGTGCGGCCAGCTCGGCGGTGGAGGGAAGGTGCGCGGGGCAGGCCGCGAGCCAGGCCTGGGGGAGTCCCTCCAGCAGGGCTCCATGCTTGATCGCCACGCGGACGGCGTGGTCCTCGGCCTGGTCGGGGTGCAGGTACCAGGCGTCCGGGCTGGCCACGAGCGCCACGCCGGTGGCGAGGGCTGCCTCCAGGAGGGTGCGGGCCGCCACGGGGGGCGCCGGCGGCGGCGTCTTCGCCCCCGTGAGCGAGGCCTGCGGCTCGGAGGGGAGAGGAGGGAAGATTCGATGTGGAGGGATCTGCGCCTCGGAGCTCGGAGCGGTGGGTGTTGCGCGGAGCGCTGCGCGCGGCTCGCGGATCGCGCAGGCCGTCGAGTCCGGGGGCCGCGGAGGAGAGCAGGGCCAGCAGGCGCCGGGGCTCGACCCGCCCGTTCAGTCCCAGCAGCAGCCGCGGGTGGTCGGCCAGGAGGAGCAGGCCCTCTTGGTGAGCGACCAGCTCCTGAACGAGGTCGAAGTGCGCGCCGCTCTCGTCCAGCGCGGGGGCGCCCGAGGAGGGCGGCGGCGCGTCGCCGGGGGCATGCCCGAGCCTGCGGCGGGTGATCAGGCGGCAGAGGTTGCGGTAGCCCGCCTCCGACTCGACCAGGGCGACGACCCGGCCAGGGCGGCCGCCACCGTCCGTCAGCTCACAGGCCACCAGCGGCCGAACGGGCGGAGCGGGTGCGTTCGAGCCGGAGTCCGAGCCGACCCCTGAACCAGAGCCCGAACCAGAGCCGGGGGGGGCACCCGGCTGGAGGGCCTCCTCGGCCGCGGCCTCCAGGAGCTCCACCAGGCCTGCAAGGGAGTCCACCTCAGGGAGGGCCAGGGCCGGGAGCCCCAGCTCGGCCGCGCGGCGCAGCCACTCGGCGGGGGAGCCGACCCCGGTGAGGAGGGCGTGGTGGCCGTGGCAGCGCAGGGGGACGTACATGGTGAGAGAGCCCGGAGACCCTAACAGATGCCAAACTCCTGTCCAGCCCCGCTGGTGTCCCCGGGAGGGGCAGATGGGGGGCTGCTGGAGCCCCGCTAGGCTGGGCCCATGAGCGACTCCCCTGCGGACGGCCCTCCGTCCCCCGCCCTCGGCGCCATCGAGTGGTGTGACCTGACGGTGCCCGACGCCGCGGCCCTGCGCCCCTTCTACGAGCAGGTGGTGGGCTGGCAGGTCAGCGAGCACTCCATGGGCGACTACGCGGACTTCGTCCTCTCGGGCGAGGGTGGCGCGGCGGCCGGCTTGTGCCACGCGCGAGGAGCCAACGCGAACCTCCCCGCCCAGTGGCTGCTCTATGTGAGGGTGGCCGATGTGGACGCCAGCGCGCGTCGCTGCGAGGAGCTCGGGGGTCGGGTCCTCGACGGTCCGCGGCCCATGGGGGGCCTGCGCTTCTGCGCGGTGCAGGACCCACAGGGCGCGTGCCTGGCCCTCATTGCCGACGAGTCCGCTTCCGACTCCCGCAAGGACTGACCCCGATCCTCCTCCCATGACCTCCGCCCTGCTGCTGACCCTCGCGGGTCTCGTCCTCCAGGAACCCTCGATCGACGGGCCGTCGCCGGCCTTCGGGGTCCGTCACGCAAGCCCGGAGGCCATGGCTCCCGGCTACACGCTCTTCGCTCCCCTGCACTCGGGCACGACCTGGCTGATCGACGCGGACGGGCGCGCGGTGCACTCCTGGCAGCGCGAGGAGGGTCCCGGCAACTCGGTCTACCTCACCGACGAGGGACACCTGCTGCGGGCCGAGAAGCTCAAGGAGGGCTCGCGCATGACGGCCGGAGGCGAGGGCGGGCGGCTCGTGGAGCTCACCTGGGACGGCGAGGTCGTCTGGGAGTACGAGCTCTGCAACGACGACCAGCGCCTGCACCACGACTTCGAGCCCCTGCCCAACGGCAACCTGCTCGCGATCGCCTGGACCTGGCAGTCCCGGCGCGCGGCGGCGCTTGCGGGGCGCGACCCGGAGGCCGTGGGCGCGGAGGGCTTCTGGCCCGACTCCGTGCTCGAGCTGAAGCCGGTGGGGGCGGACGGCGTGGAGGTCGTGTGGGAGTGGCACGCCTTCGACCACCTGGTGCAGGACCTCACCCGGGAGCGCGCAGGGTACGGCGCGGTGGCCGACCACCCGCGGCGCATCAATGTGAACATCGGCACCGCCGCCGCGCGCCAGCCCGAGACCGAGGAGCAGCGCAAGGAGCGCCAGGCCCTCGAGGAGCGCCTGCGCGCCTTGGGCTATGGGGGCGCGGCGCCGCCCGACGATGACCCGGACGCCGGACGGCGGCGCGGGCGGGCCGATTGGATGCACAGCAACGCCATCAGCTACGACCCGGAGCTGGACCTGATCGCGCTCTCCCTGCGCAACTTCAGCGAGGTGTGGGTGATCGACCACTCGACGAACACCGAGCAGGCGCGCGGCTCGGAGGGAGGACGCCAGGGTGTTGGCGGGGACCTCGTCTGGCGCTGGGGCAACCCCGAGCAGCACCATCACGGCCGGGCGGAGGAGCGCCAGCTCTTCGGCCAGCACGACGTGCGCTGGACGCGACACGAGGGCCGCCCCGCCCTGTCGATCTTCAACAACGGCGAGGGGCGCCCCGAGGCGCGCTACTCCTCGGTGCTGCTGCTCGAGTTCCCCGTCGGCGAGGACGGGGTCGTGCCCGCGCCCGTCGACGGCCTGTTCCTGCCGGAGCGCCCGGCGCGCGTCTGGAGCGCCGCGGAGCGCGAGAGCCTCTACTCGGGCCACATCTCGGGCGTGCAGCACCTGCCGCACGGCGGGTTCCTGGTCTGTGACGGAGAGGGCGGTCGCTTCCTCGAGGTGGCTGCCGACGGCGAGGTGGTGTGGGAGTTCGTCAGCCCCGTGGGGCGGACCGAGGAGGAGGGCCGAGCCGGCGGCGAGGCTCCGCCTCCCAGGGGCCCCCGGCCCGACGGCCCGCCCCCTGGCGGGGGCCCTCCAGGCCGCGGCGGCCGCGGGGGACGCGGCGGCGGCCCGCGCAACGCCAACGCCATCTTCCGGGCCTCGCGCCTCTCCCCCGAGCACCCCGGCCTGGAGGGACGCACCCTGACCCCGCGTCCGCTCCCCGTGGAGGTCTCCCTACCCGGCCGTCCGCCCGCCCCCGAGCGGCCTCCGCGCTGAGGCCGGGGGCCCGTCGGCGCGCATCCAGGGAGGGGTGCCCCTCGAAAGCGCAGTCACCAGGGCAAGGACCCTTGGCGGCCGGTCAGGTCCGGCCTACGGAGATCACCATGCGCACCCTCATCCTCGCCGCCTGCGCGGCCCTCGCGGCCTGCACCCAGTCCGCCACCGTCACCCCCGAGCTCGAGGCCCAGTGGTCCGACAAGGGCCTCTACAGCCTCACCGTTGCGGACATCACCGGCGCGGAGACCGACCTCTCGGGCTTCGCCGGCAAGGTGACCCTGGTGGTCAACACGGCCAGCAAGTGCGGGTTCACCCCCCAGTACGCCGGCCTGCAGGAGCTGCACGCCGAGCTGGAGGGGCGCGGCTTCAGCGTGATCGCCTTCCCCTGCAACGACTTCGGCGGGCAGGAGCCCGGGACGGGCGAGGAGATCGCCGCGTTCTGCTCCGACCGCTACTCGGTCAGCTTCCCCGTGATGGGCAAGGTCCAGGTCAACGAGGGCGAGGGCCAGAGCGAGGTCTACTCGATGCTGGGCACCAAGACCGGCGAGCTGCCGGGCTGGAACTTCGGCAAGTATCTCGTCGGCAAGGACGGCGTGCCGATCGCCTTCTACGGCTCGTCGACCGGTCCGGACGACGAGGACCTGCGCAAGGCCATCGAGGCCGCCCTCGGCGCCTGACCCACCTTCGAGCGCGCCCGGGCGACCCGGCCCGGCGACCTCACGCAACGCGCGGCCGTCCCCGGAGAGCGGGGGCGGCCGCGCGCGCTTGGGGAGACCCCGGTGGCCTAGCCCCGCGGCTTGACGGCCAGGTACTGAGGCGGCCACGCAAGGTCCGCGTGGCCGTAGCGCACGGCGGCCTGCATGGTGAGGTGCGGATCGAGCAGGTGCGGGCGGGCCATGGCGATCAGGTCCGCGCGCTCGGCCGCCAGGATGGTGTTGGCGTGATCGGGCCCCTGGATGGCGCCCACGGCCATGGTCACGAGCCCCGTCTCGCTGCGCACGCGCTCGGCGAAGGGCGTCTGGTACATGCGACCGTACTCCGGTCGCGAGGTCGGCACATTGCCCGCGCTCGAGAGGTCGAGGGCGTCGCAGCCGCGCTCCTTGAGCTCACGGGCGAAGGCCACCGTGTCCTCGATCGTCTGTCCCTCGTCCCCGAGCCAGTCGGTCGCGGACACGCGCACGAACAGGGGCCTGTCCTCGGGCCACTCCGCGCGGCAGGCCTCGAAGACCTCGAGGGGGAAGCGCTGGCGGGCCTCCCGCGTGCCGCCGTAGGCATCCTCGCGGTCGTTCGAAGCCGGGGAGAGGAAGCTCGACAGCAGGTAGCCGTGCGCCATGTGCAGCTCGAGCACATCGAAGCCGGCCTCGATCGCGCGCCGGGTCGTGGCGACGAAGTCCTCGAGCAGCGCGTCCATGTCCGCGCGGTCCATGGCGCGCGGGGCGGGCCAGTGGGGGCGGAAGGGCGTGGCGCTCGGACCCAGGGTCGTCCAGGCGCCCTCCTGCAGGGGCGCGTCGCCCTCCCAGGGAGAGCTGCACGAGGCCTTGCGCCCGGCGTGCCCGATCTGAATGCCCATGAGGCCAGCGCCGTGCTGCCTGGCGAAGTCGGTGATCCGCCTCCAGGCCGCGGCGTGCTCGTCGCTGTAGAGCCCCGTGCAGCCCGGCGTGATGCGGCCGTCCGCGCGCACGGCGGTGGCCTCGGTGAACACGAGCCCTGCGCCTCCGACGGCCAGGCCTCCGAGGTGCACCAGGTGCCAGTCGTTCGGGGTCCCCTCGACCGCCGAGTACTGGCACATGGGGGAGACCACCACGCGGTTGGGGAGGGTTCGCCCGCGCAGGGTCAGGGGGGCGAACAGGGGCTCGGGCGCGCGGCCCTTCGCGGGCACGGGCAGGGCGCGCCGGCTCCAGAAGTCCTCGCGGGTGCGGTCCACGAGCTCGGGGTCACGCAGGGCGAGGTTCTCCCAGGTGATGCGCTTGGAGCGCGTCATCAGGCTGAAGACGAACGGCTCGGGCGCGAGCTGCGCGTGGCGGTCGATGTCCTCGAACCACTCGAGGCTCGTCTGGGCCGCCTTCTGGATCTTGAGCACGTCGACTCGGCGCGCATCCTCGTAGGCGGCCAGGGCGGCCGGAACCTGGTCGAGACCGTGCTCACCCAGGGCCTCGACGAGGGCGATGGCGCTCTCCATGGCGAGCTTGGTGCCCGAGCCGATGGAGAAGTGCGCCGTGTGCACCGCATCGCCGAGCAGGACCACGTTGCCGTGATGCCAGCGCTCGCAGCGCACCGTGGGAAAGGTGCGCCACATGGAGCGATTGGTCAGCAGGGGGTGTCCGTCGAGGAAGGGCGCGAAGAGCTCCTGCATCCGCGCCGCGGTCTCCTCCTCCGTGCAGCCCTCCAGGCCGGCCCTGCGCCAGGTGTCCTCATGGCACTCCACGATCCAGGTGGAGAGGTTCTCCTCGCCGCGCTGGAACGGATACGCGTGCACGGAGAAGACCCCGTGCTCGGTGGGCTGGAACACGAAGGTGAAGGCGTCGAGGGGCTTCGTGGTCCCGAGCCAGGTGAACTTCGCGCGACGCCAGTCCAGGGTCGGCTGAAAGTGGTCGGCGAAGCGCTCCCGGACGGCGCTGTTGATCCCATCTGAGGCGATCACGAGGTCGGCCTCCGGCAGGTCCTTCGGGTCCAGCTCGGTCTCGAAGCAGAGCTCCACCCCGACCTCCGCGCAGCGTGCCTGGAGGATCTGCAGCAGCAGCCGACGCGACATGCCGCAGAACCCGTGGCCGGTGGAGCGGATCCACTCGCCCTTGTGCCAGGTGTCGATGTCGGTCCAGTAGGCGAACGCCCTGCGGATCGCCGCGTAGCTCTCGGGATCCGCCTCCTCGAAGGCTCCCAGGGTCTCGTCCGAGAAGACCACGCCCCACCCGAAGGTGTCGTCGGCGCGGTTGCGTTCGGTCACGCGCACGACCGCGTCGGGGAAGCGCTTCTTCGCGAGCAGGGCCGCATAGAGCCCCCCGGGGCCGCCTCCGATGCACTCGATCCGCATGCCAGGAGCATATCGGGCGGCCGGGCGGCCCAGCCCGGCCCTTCGAGGGTGCAGTTCCTGTTCACCGGGTCCAAGATGGTTGCGGGGCCATGCGGCCCCTTCGACACCACACGACATCATTCCCATGAAGACCCTCCTGCTCCCGGCCCTCGCGGCCGGCGTGCTCGGGCTGGTCGCGTGCTCCTCGGAGCCTGCGGCACCGGCCTCGAGCCCTGCGGAGGCGCCGGCTGCGACCGGCGTCTCCTTCAAGATCGACGGCATGACGTGAGGCGCCGCGTGTCCACCCCGAGTGCGGTCTGCACTCACCAAGGGCCTCGGCGTTCCCGCGGAAGCAATTGAGATCGACTACGGCACGAAGATCGTCGCGGTGCGGTCCGACGGCGTGACCCTGGAGGCCATCGATCAGGCCTTCGAGGGCACCCGCTACGCCCGCGTCGACTCCTGACCGGAGCGCCCTCCGTCGAGCGTTCCTGCGGCCCCGGGTCCTCGTGGAGGACCCGGGGCCGTCTGTCTTTACTGGTTGAGGGACGGCGTCCGCAGCACGAAGCCGTCGCGCTCCAGGGGGTGCTCCCCGAGCAGGGGCAGGCTCGCCCCGCGCAGGACCTTCCCGAATCCGTGCCGCGCGCGCAGACCGTCGAGCGCGCGCTCGAGGGCGGCGGCCCGGTCCGCGTGGCTGCCTCCGCGGCCCTCGGCCAGAGAGCGGTCCCGCTGCGGATCGCTGAACAGCTCTCCCTGGTGCCCGGCCGAGTCGCGCAGGTGGAGGAGAGTCAGTCCCACGCGCTTCACGAGGGCGCGGCGGCGCGGCAGGCCGCGCAGCAGAAGGAGGGCGTGCTGCTCCAGGGCCGTGGTGGAGGCCGTGGGGGCCGACAGGCGGCGGCGCGCGCGGAGGAGCGCCTCGCGCGGGTGCGCGCGCTTCTGGGCCGGGGTGCGCGTGTCCACGTGCACGAGGCGCACCTCGAGGCTGCTGGCGAGCAGGCCGTGCCCGCGCAGCCGCGCGGCGGCGCGGTCCACGAGCCAGGCCAGCATGGCCTCGAGCTGCTCCCTGCGCCCCTCCTCGGGCTCGAAGGTGCTGTCGCGCCGGATCGACTGGGGGGCGCGCAGAGCGAGGCGCCCCCGCTCATCGAGCCAGCAGGTTCCCTGCACGGGCTCGTCGTCCTCCCCCCGCGCCCGGGCATGCAGGGTCAGGCCCAGGGAGCCGAAGGTGGCAAAGAGCACCTCGCGGGAGACTAGGGCGAGCTGGCCCACCGTCTTGATGTGGAAGGAGGTGAGCTTGGCACGCACCGCGTGTCCGACCCCGGGCAGGTGCTCGACCGGGAGGTTCGCGAGGAAGGCGCGCTCCGCCCCGGGGAGGACCTCGGCCACGCCGCCGGGCTTGCCGAGCTTGCCCGCGAGCCGCGCGAGGGTGCGGCTCGTGCCCAGGCCGATCGTGACCGGGACTCGCGCCTCGGTGCGGATGCGCCGCTGGAGGGCGGTGGCCACCTCGAAGGCGCAGCCCAGGAGCCGGCCGGTGCCGGTGAGGTCCACGAAGAAGTCGTCGATCGAGGCCACCTCGACCCGTGGGGAGACCTCGAGCAGCAGCCGCGCGACCTCCTCGCGCTTGGCATTGGCGGCCTGGGCGTCGCCGGGCAGGAAGACGGCTCGGGGGCAGAGGCGCGCCGCCTCGCGCGCGCGCATTCCGGGCCGGACCCCGACGGCCCGCGCCTCGTAGGAGCAGGACATCACCAGGTTGCGCGAGGTCGGCGAGCCGCCGACCACCACCGGCCTCCCGCGCAGGTGCGGGTGCCGGGCCTGCTCCACCGACGCCAGGAAGGCGTCCACGTCCAGGTGCAGGATGCGCGGGGTTCGCGGGGGCAGGTGCTGGTCCCGGTGGGGGCGAGGCATGCGAGGGACGCTAACAGATGCCTAACCCCTCCGGGCCGCGTCCTTCGGTGGGGCCGCTCTCAGCCGTCGAGCGTGGCGCCGAGCTGTTCGGCGAGCTGCGCGAGCTGGCGCTCGAGCCGGGCCACGCGCTCCTCCAGGGAGTTGGGGCTGGGAGAGGTCCCCGAGGGCGCAGCGCCAGCAGGCGCCGAAGAGCCCCCGCCCTGGGGCGCCGGGGAGGCGAGCCCCGCGGACGCGCTCGGGCCCGGGGCGCCGCCGGAAGAGGGCACGCTGCCCTCGCCCGCCGCCGGGCCGGCCTCCGGGCAGAGGGTCTGGGCCCAGCGGTCTGCGCGACCGCCCGCCACCCGGCGCACGAGGCCCTGTTCCCCGAGCTCGTCGAGGGCCTTCTGCAGCTCCTCCAGGCTGGCGAGCTCGCGCATGCGGCTGGCGCGCGTGCGCAGCTCCCCCGGTGCCTGGGCCCCGCGGACCGGCAGCTCCGCAAGGACGGCGAGGGCGCGCTCGCCCACCTTCAGGCCCTCGAGGGCGTTGTGACGCCAGCGCTCCACGCGGCTGCCGGAGCCCAGGGAGGCGCCCGCCAGGTGCTTGTGGCGCAGCCCCGTCAGGGCCACGGTCACCTCGGCCTCGCTGTAGTCCGTGACCGGCGCCCGGTTGGACTTCTGGTTGCAGCCGTTGGTCAGGGCGTTCAGGGAGAGGGGGTACTGGTCGGGCGTGGTGAAGGCCTTCTCGATCAGGACTCCCAGGACCCGCGCCTCGTGGGCGTTCAGCAGCGCGCTCATGGCCGGATCCTACGGCCTTCGTGCCTCCGGACCGAGGGCCGTCCTGCGAGCGGAGGGGCGGCCTCGGCGGACGGCCGCGTGCACTAGGCTGTCCCCATGGACGCCGTCCTCGTGCACCCCGAGATCCCGCACAACACTGGCTGCGCCGCGCGCCTGTGCGCGGCTCTGGGCGTGCGCCTGCACCTGGTGGAGCCCCTGGGGTTTCAGCTCGAGGACCGGCACCTCAAGCGGGCCGGCCTCGACTACTGGCCCGAGGTCGAGCTGTGGGTCCACCCGAGCGCGCAGGCCGCCCGAGCCCACTTGGAGGCGGGCAGCCAGCGGCCGCTCCCCGAGCGCCTGCGCCCGTTCACGGCCCGCGGCGGGCAGTCCTGCTTCGCCGCGGCCTTCGAGCCCGACGACATCCTCGTCTTCGGCTGCGAGTCGAAGGGCCTCCCCGAGGAGTGGCTCGGCCCGGCCGAGCGCCGCGTCTATCTGCCGATCCGCCCCGGCGTGCGCAGCCTCAACCTGGCCAACGCCGTCGCCGTCGGGCTCTACACCGCCCTCGACCGGGCCGGCGTCCCCCTGCCCGACAACGACGGGCGCTACGAGCCGTCCGCCGAGGCCCGCGGCCTGCGGCCGGACGAGGTCGCGCAGCGCAGTGATCTCGGCCCCGGCCTCGCGGACATCTAGTACCCGTAGCGGCGCCAGAACTCGACCGCGCGCTCGGTGTCGTCGGTGCGGCGCCACAGCATGAGCGCCATGCCCGCGGGGAAGTCCACCTCCGGCGGCACGCGCCGCACCTCGGGGATGACCGCGCGGCGCAGGGGGGCCTCGCCCTCGGGATCCTGGCCGAAGACCTGTCGCGCGCACACGCGCACGGCGGCCTGAAAGGAGGCGGACTCCTCGTCGATCGCGCTCTCCGGCACGATGAGGGCCTGCAGGAAGGTGGGCTCGCGCTCGAGGAACCACGCGCGCGGGACGCGCCGGTCGTGTCCCGCGCTGCGGGCCTCGCCGCTGGGGGGCAGCCGCGCGATCTCCGGGTCCACGAGCCCGTTGCGGTCGAGCACCACGAGCTCCGACTCCCAGCCCACCGCGCCGATCGCACCCATCACGATCGAGTCCCCCGGCTCAGCCAGCACCTTCAGGGCGCGGCCGATCGCGCGGAAGCTCTCGAGGTTCTGCGCGCTGCGCTTGAACTGGTCGCGCTCGCTGCGGTACTCGCCCCCCGCGAAGGAGCGGAAGTACACGCGCTCGAGCAGGGGCTGCGGGACGATGCCGTGCTTGAACTCGCCCGCGAGGGGCAGGGCTCCGAGCAGGGCCAGGGGGAGGCCGGGAGCGAGGGCTCCGCGGCTCGGAAGGTGTCCCAGGGAGAGCGCGAGCGCCGCGGCCACGAAGGGCCCGAGGGGCGCCATGAACCGGAAGTAGGGCATCCAGTCCCCGCCGACCGCGGTGTTGTACGCGATGCCTCCCAGCAGGACCACGAGGCACGCGGCCAGGGGAGCGCGGCGCGGGCCCCGGAGCCCGAAGGGCGCCATCACGAGCACCGCCAGGGGCGTCAGGGTGAGGAGCGCCCAGGAGGTGGTGCAGGCCAGGCCGCGGCGCAGGACCTCGCCGCTGAGCCCGGCCTTGGCGGCCACCGTATTCGGCAGCCAGGCGTGGTGGACGGACTGGCGCCAGGCCAGGAGCAGGGCCAGCGTGAGCAGGTGCACGCCCAGGAACAGGCTCCAGCGCCGCAGGCCGGGTCGAGCCTCGACCGGGCGCAGGCGCGTTCCCAGCCAGGCCGCGCCGGCCAGGCCAAGGACCCACACGAATCCCTCCGGCCGCGTCAGGTCCAGGCCGCCGGCGGCGAGGCCCGCGGCGATCCCCGCCCGGAGGTCCGGCCCCGTGCCCCGACGCAGCAGCTCGGCGAAGAGGGTCAGCATGCACCACGCCTGCAGGCTCGTCTCGAGGCCGCCGCTGCACCACACGACGAAGGGCGGGTGCAGGACGAGGGCGAAGACGCCCAGCGCGGCGGCCGTCCGGCGCAGCCCCACGTCCACCAGCAAGAAGCGGTGCAGGCGCGCCACGGTGAGCCCGCCGAACAGGCCGCCGAGGATCAGCGAGCTCGCAGGCAGGCTGAAGCCGAAGGCCCAGGCCCAGCGCAGGAGCGCCACCCAGAGGATCGTGCTGTGCCCCTCGATGGGCGGCTCCTCGCCCGGGTTCCACATGGGCGCGCCGAACTCCGCCCAGTTGCGCGCGTAGCGGAAGGCGATGAACGCGTCCTCGATGAGGAAGTTCGAGCGCGTGAGCAGCTGCGTCGCGAGCAGCGCCAGGGCGATGCCAAGGACGAGAGGGTCGCGCGACGCCGTCGGACCCCGGTGGGGGAGCTCGCCTCTGCCCGTGCTCATGTGCTGCCCTGGATCCCAGTGGCCCCGCGGGGCGTGATCGCCCTGCCCTCGCTCGGCCGCGGAGGCCTGCGAGCCTAGCAGGGGCTCGGCGGCGGAAACAGGGAGCGCAGGGGGCTCGAGGGTGGACGAACGGGGCGCATGGCCCCCATCCTGCGCCGCTGTCCCGGCCGCCCAGGCATGGGCCGTACGCCATGGAACCCTCCTCGCCCGAGCCGCCCGCGACCCCGCTCCGCCTGCCCCGCAAGGGGGAGGAGGTGGAGGTCGTGGTGCGCGCCCTCGGCGAGCGCGGGCACGCGGTGGCTGAGATCGCGGGACGCACCCTGCGGCTCAAGGGGGCCGCGCCGGGCGACCGCGTGCGCGCGCGGGTCCTGCGCCGCGGCCGCCGCGGGCTGGAGGCCCGGCTGCTCGAGCGTCTCGAGGCCGGCCCCGCTGCCGCCGACCCGCGCTGTCCGCACGCGGGGACCTGCGGCGGCTGCTCGTTCCAGGCAGTGGCCTACGACGCCCAGCTCGAGGCCAAGCGGCGCTGGATCGAGGAGGCGCTCGCCGGGGGCGGCCTCGCCCGCGTGCCGGAGGTCGCGCCGGTGCTCGGGATGGAGGAGCCCTGGCACTACCGGAACAAGATGGACTTCTCCTTCGCCTCGCGCCGCTGGGTCGAGGAGCAGGAGCCCGAGGGAGTGGACGCCTCCTTCGCCCTGGGTCTGCATGTGCCCGGCCGCTGGGACAAGGTGCTCGACCTGCAGGCCTGCAGCATCGCCTTCCCCGAGGCCGAGGGCCTCGTGCATACGGCGCGTCGCCTCGCGCGTGAGCAGGATCTCGATCCCTGGGACGTCCACGCGGCGCGCGGGCTCCTGCGGCACCTCGTCGTGCGCAAGGGCCTGCGCACGGGCGAGATCCTCGTGGACCTCGTGACGGACGCCCTGGCGCCGGAGCGTGTGGAGCCCTTCGTCGCGGGGCTCCTGGAGGCCCACCCCGAGGTCACGACCCTCGTGCAGGGAGTGACCGCGCGCGCGGCCAAGGTGGCCCAGCATGACGAGGAGCGCGTGCACCACGGCCCGGGCTTCATCCGCGAGGTGCTCGCGGGCCGGACCTTCGAGATCAGCCCGACCAGCTTCTTCCAGACCAACACCTTGCAGGCCGAGCGGCTCGTCGGCGTGGTGGCGGAGGAGGCCGGCCTGCGTGCGGGCGAGCGGCTGCTGGACCTCTACTGCGGTGCGGGGACGCTCGGCCTTTGCCTCGCGGGCTCCGCGGAGCACGAGCTGCTCGGGTTCGAGGTCGTTGAGCCGGCCGTGCAGGATGCGCGTCGCAACGCGCGGGCGAACGGCGTCGAGCACGCGCGCTTCGAGGTGGGCGACGTGCGCGACGTGCTCGTGGCTCAGGCGCACGGCGCCCTCCCCCCGTCCGAGGTGGTGGTGGTCGACCCGCCCCGCGCCGGGCTCCACCCGGAGGTGCCCGCGGCGCTCGCCGCGCTCGGTGCGAGGCGGGTGGTCTATGTGTCGTGCAATCCGCGCCAGGCCGTGGGCGACCTGCTGCGCCTCGAGGGGCTCGGCTGGGAGACCGTTGGCGCGCGGCCCCTCGACCTGTTTCCGCACACCCCGCACACCGAGTGCGTGTTCACTCTCGAGCCGCGCTGAGACCCATGGCCGACGCGTTCCCGACCAGCCTGTGCGTGCGCTGCGCCCTCGTGCGCCGCATCCAGACGGACCGCGGCTCGGTCTTCCTGCAGTGCGGCCTGGCGCGGACGGACCCGCGCTTCCGCAAGTATCCGCCGCAGCCCGTCCACCGCTGTGAGGGCTTCCGGCAGGAGGGCTCGGCATGACGGTCCTGCCGCACCTGTCGCCGGGCTCGCTGCTGCTCGCCGCCCCGAGCATGCTCGACCCGAACTTCATGCACAGCATGGTGGTGCTCTGCGACCACGACGAGGAGGGGGCCTATGGCCTGGTCGTGAACCGCCCAACCGGGATCGCCCTCGGGAAACTCCTCACCGACCACCCGTTGGCGGAGGACCTGCACCTGCCGGTCCACGAGGGCGGGCCGGTGGGCCGCGACCGGCTGCAGTTCCTGCACCGGCGCGCTGAGCTGGCCGAGGAGGCCATCGCTCTCGCGCCTGGGATCTTCCTCGGCGGCGCCGTGGAGGAGCTCGTGGACGGCCTGGTCCTGGGACGCTTCGGCGACGCGGACATGCGGGTCGTGGTGGGGTATGCGGGCTGGGGTGCCGGCCAGCTGGAGGGCGAGCTGGCCGAGGGGGCCTGGCTCGTGGGCGCGTCCACCCCCGAGCTCGTGTTCGACGCTCCGCCCCGCGAAGGAGCCTGGCGCCGGGCCCTCCGGTCCCTGGGGCCGCGGGCGCAGGGCGTGGAGCACCTCCCGCCGGACCCGACCTGGAACTAGGGGGCGGGCCGTTACCCTGGAGCGCATGGTGGGTGGTCGCTTGGAGCCTGCGCCTCGCGCACGCACGCCCGGACCGCGCGCGCGCCGGTTCGGCGGGTGCCTCACCAACCTGCTGCTGGCGGCGGTGGGCCTGGCGGGAGGGTCGGTGCTGGCCATCCGCCTCCTCGCGCCGACCATGCTCGCGCGGCCCGTTGGGGTGCAGCTCGCACGGGAGCTCAGTGAGGGCATGCCCGGCACGCTCGAGCTCCCCGAGCTGCGCTATCGGTGGGGAGGCGGCTGGGGCGTCCCCGCCGCCCGCCTGCTGAGCGCGCAGGGGCAGACGCTCCTCCAAGGCGACCTCGACTGGACTCCGGACGCCGGCGGCGGCGGATCGCTGGCCGTCACCGGCCTCGTGGGCCAGCTGCGCCGGAGCGATGCCGGGAGCTTCGACCTAGCGCAAGCGCTGGGAGTCGCGGGGCCGGAGGGGACGAACCGGCTGCGAGCGTGGCTGCGTGAGGCAGGAGACGGGCAGGGCTCTGAAGCCGGCGAGCAGGTGGTGCGCGTCGAGCTCGGCGGCGGAGGCCTCGACCTGCTCGACGCGCGCGGGCGCGTGGGGGGCTGGGCGAGCGGGGAGCTCGAGCTCCGCCTCGGGGAGGGACGACTTGCGGTCCGCGGCGAGCTGCGCTCGCCAGATGGCCTGGGCGAGGTCCTGCGGCTCGAGCTCACGGTTCCGCTGCGCGAAGGTGCGCCGCGCTGGAGCGAGCTGGACGGCCGCGCGGACGTGCGCGCGCTGGAGGGCGGAGCCCTGGATGCCCTTGCCGGCCTCGAGGGTCGGCTGGCCGCGTGGCTCGAGGGCACCTTCGACCTGGAGGTCGAGGCGTCCTCCGCGCCAAGCCAGGCGGAGGCGCGCCTCGTCGTGGGGCTGCAGGAGGGTGAGGGCAGCCTGATCCGCGCCCAGGGCACCCTCAGCGACCAGGCCCTGTTCCTGAGCCTCGCCCCGGGCATTGCGCGGCTCGACGCGGGTGCGGGGATCCTGTCGGGCTCCTCGGGCGAGAGCCTGGCCCAGGCCCTCCAGCCGGAGGTGGTCCTGGATCCGAGCGAGGACCTCGAGGGGCGGCTGACGGAGGGGCTCCTCGTGTGGCCCCTTGCGGGTGGCAGCCCGATCCTCGGCTTCAAGGTCCGGCCTGAGCGCTTCCCCACGCTCTCGCTCAGCGGGGCCCCGTTCGCGCCGACTGTGGACAGCCTGCTCTTCGAGCTGGACGCCGACGGGCGACGCGCCGCCTACCAGGGGCGCCTTCCTGGCGACCTCGCGGGCCGGTTCGTGATGGACCTCTCGAGCCGGTCGGGAGTCGGACCCTCCGCCCGCGTGGAGCTGACCGAGCTCGCCACGGCGGAGGTCGAGCGAGCGCTCGGCCTAGAGGGCACCCTGGGGCCGCTTCTGGGTGAGCCGCTCCAGGTGCGCCTCGATCGGTCTGCTCCCGGCGAGCCCGTGCGTGTCGTCCTCAGCGGAGCGCGCGCGACGCTGGAGCTCGAGCTGCAGGGCGGCACCCTGCGGCAGCCGGAGGGCGGGGCCCGCTTCCTGCTCTCCGCCGCCGACGCCGAGGCACGCGCATGGCTGCGCCGCCTGCTGCCCTGGTTCGTCCTGGCCTCACCCGAGCTCGAGGTCCCGGTGCAGCTGTCCGACCTGCGCGTGCCCCTGGCCGCGGGGGGAGCGACCTCCTGGCGCGCGTCCGTAGACCTCCGCGGCCAGCGGCTCGCCCTCGACGGCGCGCTCGCCGGGGTCCTGGCGAGTGCCGACCAGCGCTGGCTCGAGGAGGGGCTCCTCGAGCCCCTGCTCGTCCGCGTGCAGGGCCAGACCCTCACCTTCGAGCGTGCCGAGTTCCTGCTCGGCGGTGAGCCCGTGCTGCTGACGGGGGACCTGCAGCTGGACGGCTCGAGCGCGCGGGTCGAGGCGAGCCTCCCCACGCCCGTGCTCGAGCCCTTCCTGCTGGGGCTCGGGAACCTCCCGCTCGAGCGGGCGCGCCGCGACAGCCGCGTGTCGGTGGAGTTCTCGGGTCCGGTCGGCAGCGAGCGTGTGCGTGCGGATCTGAACGCACTGCAGCGGATCAGGACCTTCCTCGAGTCTCTGCTGCCCCTCGGGGGCTGAGAGCGGAGGGCCGGGGGCCGGAGCCCGCGCTCCTACAGGCTCACCGCGCGCCCCAGGCGCTCGCCGGTGACCTCGGCGATGCGCGTGAGCAGGTCGTGTCCGTCCTTGTCACAGCGCCAGGCCTGCTCCCCCTCGCTCCACTCGTAGTGCCAGGCCGAGGCGCCGGCGGCGAACCACATCTGGTGGGCCGCGGTCTGGCGGTTCAGGACGAAGGTCGCCCCGGTGGCGAACTCCAGCTTGACCACGCCGTCGGCGGAGGTGAAGTCGAGCTCGTCGGGGTCGAAGCCCTCGAGCCACTGCTCGACGCGCTCGAGGCAGGCGTCGGCGCGGAGTTGGAATTCCTGGCGGTCCATGGCGGTGGAGCTGGATCCTAGGTCACCCGCGGCCCCTCGAACACCCGCGGAGGTGAACCGGAGGTCCGGGCCCGGTGCGCAAGGCCTCAGCGCCTACGCCGGGGAGCGGCCCAGGAGCAGATGGGGCAGGCCTCGGGGTCGTGCCCGCGGGCCGGGCAGTGGTCCCTGCCGAACCAGATGATTGCGAGGTGCGCGAAGCCCCACTCCTCCTCGGGGAAGAGGGCCTTCAGGTCCTCCTCCGTGCGCTCCACCTTCGAGCCGTCGGACAGGCGCCAGCGCTCGGCCAGGCGGTGGATGTGCGTGTCCACGGGGAAGGCCGGCACGCCGAAGGCCTGGACCATGACCACGCTGGCGGTCTTGTGTCCGACGCCCGGAAGGGCCTCGAGCTCCTCCAGCGAGCCCGGGACCTCCCCGGCGTGGCGCTCGAGCAAGAGCTCAGCCATGCGCCTCAGGTTGCGCGCCTTGGTGGGGGCTAGGCCGATCTGCCGGATGAGTGTGCGGATCTCCTCTACCTCGAGGGCGGCCATGGAGGCCGGGTCGGGGGCGGCGGCGAAGAGCGCTGGCGTGACCTCGTTGACCTTCTTGTCGGTGGTCTGGGCCGAGAGCATCACCGCCACCAGGAGCGTGAACGCATCCGTGTGGTTCAGGGGCACCGGCAGCGTGGGGTAGAGCTCGTG
>JBDQFW010000012.1:0-29737 GCA_040265735.1 Planctomycetota bacterium
ACACTCGCCTCGCAGCTGCGTCCTTCGCTGACCCGTCCCGCACAGGTCACCCCGCGCCCGAGGCCCCCCCGAACTCGCTCTGCGACCGCAGAGCGTGCAGGCCCCACCCAGGATGTGGGGCCAGATTTCTGACCCCAACGACACGGATACGACTTGTGAGCAAAAGGCTCTTCATCGGGAACCTCGCCTGGTCCACCACCGAGGACTCCCTTCGCGCCGCCCTGGAAGAGGGCGGCCGTAACTGCGCCAACGTGCGCATCATCATGGACCGAGAGACCGGTCGTCCCCGCGGCTTTGCGTTCGCGGAGATGGAGACTCCCGAGGAGGCCAAGGCCGCCATCGAAGAGCTCAACGGCAAGGAGCTCGACGGACGGCCCCTGCGCGTGAACGAAGCCGAGGAGCGTCCGCCCCGTCCGGGCGGCGGCGGCGGCTTCGGCGGCGGCGGGGGCGGATACCGCGGCGGCGGCGGCCGTCCCCGGCGTGGCGGCTACCGCGGGGGTGCTCCCCGTGGCGGCGGTGGCTACGGCGGCGGCGGCTGCGGCGGCTTCGGCGGCGGCGGTGACGGCGGCGGCTGGAAGAACAAGGGCCGTGGCGGCCGCGGTCGCGACAAGTGGGACAACGCTGGCGAGTCCCCGGGCGGGGGGGGGGGGGGCGACGAGTGGGGCTACGAGTGGTGATCGCCCGGGGCCGCTTTGGGGGCCCCCCCACCCGGCGGGGGGGGCGCGGCCCCTGCCGGCCCCGCGCCCTCGCGCATTGTGAGCAGCACCCCGAAAGGGCATGCCGCTGGCGGCCTTGAAGCCCGAGTTCAGGCCCTGCGACCGCTCAATCCAGGGGCTGCACCTCGACCCTGCGGAAGTGGATCGGGTGCGATTCGGACTGCAAAGAGATCGTGCCTGAGGTGAGGAGCAGCTCATCACCCTCGATCAGCAGCTGAGCCTGCCCGTCGCGCGGGTCGAGCTGGGGCTCGGTGTACTCGAGCACCAGGTCGTCTCCCAGGAAGTGGCGGATCGACTCTCCGGCCTGCACCTCCACGGTAACCGTGTACCAGCCGTCACCAGGGCAGGTCTCCGAGGTCGAGTTGATGCAGTGCCGCTGATCGAGCTTGCCCCCCATCACGACGTTGGTCCCGGGGGTACAGAGGTTCGCGTTGGTGCGCTGGCCCTGGTCGGGCCCCCCGAGCAGCTGCATCTCGATGGAGACGGGGAACTCCTGGTCCACGGCCATGGACTGGGGCGTCTGACCGTGGAGCATGATCCCGCTGTTGCGCCAGGCCCAACCGGGCCCGCCGGCCATCTGCTCGCCCACGAAGCGGTACTCGACGCGGATCCGGTACCGGCTGAACGGGACCTCGTGGAAGAGGTGCCCGAAGCGGCCGTCAAAGGTGCCCTCGTAGCCGTCGTAGCCCACCTGGATCATCCCGTCTGCGACCCGGAAGGTCCCCAAGGGGTCCTCGCCCGCGGCGTACCCGCGAATCTTCGGTGTCCAGCCGTCCAGGCTCTCCCCGTCGAACAGGCTCACCCAGCCATCGGGGTCGAGGGCCGGCTCGGTCGGAGCGCCGGGGAGGACATCGGGCTCGGAGGGTCCCTGGCAAGCGGCAAGGAGGAGGAGAGCGATCGGAAGGGTGCGCATGGCGGCAGCTTACTCCCCTGCTCAGCGCCCCTCCCTAGGCCTCCCCAGGGCCGAGGCGAACCGGGCGCTGCAAGGCGGGGCCCGGCGGCCTAGATTCAGGGGACCCCATGCGTCCGACCGCGTACCTCCTCAGCCTGGCGTTCCCGCTGCTCGCCGCCTCGAGCCTGCTGCTCGAGGGCTGGTGGACCCTGCTCACGCCCGCCCTGATCTACGGGCTCGTGCCTCTGCTCGAGATGGGCCTGGGCGCACCGACCGCGCCTCCTCCGGGGACCATCGAGTCGGCCCGGATGGAGCCCCGCTGGATGCGCGGCCTCCTGTGGCTCCACGGAGTGCTGCACCTGACCCTGCTGGCTTGGGGCGCAGCCCACGCGGGCGGCGGATCGTGGAGCGGGCTCGAGTGGATCGGCCGCACCCTCTCCCTGGGCACCGAGGTCGGCGCCGTGATGTTCGTGGTGGCCCACGAGCTGGGCCACCGGCCCCGCCCCGCGGACCGCAGGCTGGCGCGCCTGCTCCTCGCGTCGGCGTTCTATCCCCAGTTCGGTCTGGAGCACGACCGCGGCCACCACAGGTTCGTGGGCACCCCCGCGGATCCGGTCACCGCCCGCCGAGGTGAGGGCCTGTGGGCGTTCCTCGCTCGGGCGATCCCCGGCTGCGCCGCCGATGGCTTCCGCACGGGCAGGACCCAGGCCCAGCGGCGCGGCCGCGCAACCCTCGGCCCGGGCAATCCGTTCCTCATGGACCTGCTCGCTGCGCTGATGCTGCTCGCGGCGGTGGCGGGGCTGCTCGGCCCCCTCGCCGCCGGCGCGTGGCTCGCAGCCTCCCTGTTCGGAGTCTTCCTGCTGGAGAGCGTCGAGTACATCCAGCACTACGGCCTCGAGCGGCGCCAGCTCGAGGACGGGAGCTTCGAGCGGGTGGCCGCACGCCACTCGTGGAACTCAAACCACCCCATCGGCCGCGCGCTCCTGATCGAGCTTCCCCGCCACGCCGACCACCACGCACACGCGGCGCGCCCCTATGGGGGCCTGCGCAGCCTGGAGGGCGCTCCGCAGCTGCTGCTTGGCTATCCAGGGAGCATCCTGATGGCGACAGTGCCACCCCTCTGGCGGCGCGTGATGGACCCCCGGATCCCCGCCTGAGCGCGAGCCGCGAGCGGGCTCCGTGCGCGGAAGCGGCGCTAGAGCTCCAAGTCTCGAGCCTCGAGCCGACGGCACACGATCTCGCGATAGCCACCGGCCTCGTAGAGGCACAGGATCGCCCCGTCCGCCAGCGCGGCGAGGCAGGAGTAGGCCGAGGGGCCCGGGTCCAGCAGCCAGGAGCGCGGCCAGGTGGCTCCGTCGTCAAAGGACGCCCGCAGGGTCAGGGCCACGCGGCCGTCCCGGCTGCCGGGGTTCGAGAAGAGCAGCACGCCAGGGGCCTCCGCGCTCCGCCAGCGCAGGCGGCGCAGGCTGGCCTGACAGATGGGCTCCACCAGCTCGGGAACATGGCGCTGCTCGGTCCAGGTCACGCCGCCGTCGCGGCTGATCGCCTGCTGGCGCGTGCGCTGGGCGCGATCGTAGTTGCGCATGTTGAGCAGCAGGGCGCCGCCCTCGAGCTCGGCGACCTCGCACTCGTTGACCTCGTCATCGGGCGTGGTGCCCCCGAGCCTCCAGGTGGCGCCGCCGTCGTCGCTGAGCAGGGCGTGCGACAAGTAGCGTCGGGTCTCCGCCTCGATGTGATCGCAGGGAATCACGAGCCGCCCCGCGTGCGGGCCGCGCTCCATCTGGATCCCAGCGCCCGGGCCCGTGGCGTACCAGGTCCAGCTAGGCTCCTTGGCGGTAGCGGTGATCTCACGGGGCTTGGACCAGGTACGCCCGTTGTCGTCGCTGGAGAGGACCCAAACCGTACGCGTGCCCTCGGAGGTGCCGGCGATGATCTCGGACTCGTGGTCCTGGCCCAGGTTGCGCGTGGCGAGGAGCAGGATGCGCCCGGTCTGGCGGTCCACGACCGGGCAGGGATTCCCGCAGGTGTGAGGGCCGTCGTCCCATAGGACCTGACTGGGGCCAAAGGTGCGGCCGCCGTCCTCAGAGCGCCGAAGGACCAGGTCGATGTCCCCGGTGTCGCTGCTGGAGCCCTGCCGCGCCTCGCAGAACGCCAGCACCGCGCCGTCGGCAGCCTGGATCAGCGCCGGGATGCGGAAGGTGTTGGCGCCGTCCCCGCTGCGCCAAACCGTGGTGGCCGAGCCCAGGGGGCCAGGTAACGGCACCAGGCCCTCTCCGCTCCAGGCCGTCACGCGCAGGCGGTCCCGCTGGGGGCGAAGGGCCACCTCGCCCCAGGAGCCCTCCTGCCCCGGCCCCTCGAAGCAGCGTTCTCCGCGCAGGTAGACCTCCACGCGACCCGCGGCCGTGCGCACGACACGCGCGGTGAGCTCCTCCCCCGCTGCCGGCGGCCGCGCCTCCAAGAAGCGCGTGGCCCCGCCGAAGAGCGGGCCCTCCACGAAGGGGCGGCCCGATCGTCCCGCGAAGCCCAGGTGGCTCGCCCCGAGCACGAGGCTGGCAGCGGTGGCGTCGGCCGAGGCGAGGCTGAGGGTCACTCGCACCTCGCCCGGTCGGTCCCAGGCGAACCGGCTCGCGAGGGGCCCGGCTCCAGCAGCGCTGGAGAGGACGCCATCTTCGAGGAGCCAGCGCTCCGGGAGCTGCTCACCGCCCGCCTGGACCGCGATCAGGTCCACCGACTGCTCTAGGCGTGCGGCCCGCTCTCCGGCGGGTGCCAACTGCATGCTCACCGCGGCGGTCGAATCCGCGGCCAGAGCCAGGAGCATCAGGAGCAGACTTCTCATGCCCCGAGCCTAGCCGTTGCAGCCCGATTGGCCGCGTCGCAATGCAGCCCCATGGGTACCCTGCGCCCATGAAGGCCCTTGTCCCCGCTCCCGCCCTGGCCCTTGCGCTCTCCGCGGCCCTTGCTGGCGCCGTCTGCCCGCGCGCTGCGGCGGCCCAGCGCCCGGAGGTCCCCAACATCGGCTTCGAGAAGTCCAAGGACGGCCCCTTCACGCGGCTGCGCGCGCGCTACGGCTCGTTCACGGTGGAGGCCGGCGAGGCCCGGATCGACCCGACGCACGCGTTCCGCGGCTCCAAGTGCCTGCACCTGCTCGGGGGAGAGGACACCACCGTGCGCTTCGAGGCTGCGCTGGACGACCTCTTCGAGCTGCGCTTCATGGCCGAGCGCTGGACGCGGAACAGCCCGTTCTCGTTCGTGGTGGAGGGCGAGGTGGACGGCGCCTGGACGCCTCTCTACGACGGCACCAAGACCATCGCCGTCGGAGGCTTCAAGACCCTGGTGCAGGTGCCGGTCCCGCAGGGGGTGCGGACCTTCCGCCTGCGCTGCACGTCGCCGCCCGAGAAGGGGATCCTGATCGACGACCTGCAGGTGATCCCGCGCGCGCCCATGGTGCTGGAGGGGGTCGGCGCCGCGCAGCCGGTGCTGCCCGCGCTGCTCGGCCTGGACCAGAACCCGATCCTGCGCATCGACCCGAACTTCTCGGGCAACGAGGGACCCTTCCAGATCGACCGCGTGGTCGTGGACCTTGCAGGCACGACCGACCTCGCCGCTGTCACGGAGGTCAGCCTGTTCGCGGGTCCCGCCAAGCTCCCCGGCTCCGGCCCCGCCGAGACCTTCCCCGCGGACGCGCGCTTCGGCGAGCCCCTCCGCGCGGGCAAGGGGCCTCTCGCCTTCGAGGGGAGCTGGTCGCCGACGCCGGGACGGGAGCACCTGTGGGTCAGCGTGCGCCTCGCAGAGGACGCGGACCTCGACGGCCGCGTGGATGCACGCCTGCTCGAAGTGGGGACGACGGACGAGCAAGAGGTCGTGATCCTGGACGGCTCGCCCGAGGGCGCCCAGCGCATCGGCGTGGCCATCCGCCGCCAGGGCCAAGACGGCGTGGCCGTGCACCGCATCCCAGGCCTTGCGACCTCGAACGCTGGCACCCTGCTCGGCGTCTACGACTTCCGCTACCGCGGCTGGGGTGACCTGCCCGGACATATCGACGTGGCGCTCTCCCGCAGCACTGACGGCGGGCAGACCTGGGAGGAGGCGCGCGTGATCATGGACATGGGCAGCGATCCGGCCTTCGCCCACGACGGCGTTGGGGATCCCGCGATCCTCGTGGACCGTACGACGGGGACCATCTGGGTCGTCGCGAGTTGGCACCACGGCAACCTCGGCTGGAACCGGTCGGGGCCCGGCTTCGAGGCCACGCAGACGGGCCAGCTGGTCCTGGTGCGCTCGGACGACGATGGTGTGACCTGGTCCGATCCGATCAACATCACGCGCCAGGTCAAGCAGGAGGAGTGGTGCTTCCTGCTCCAGGGTCCGGGACGCGGGATCACGATGGAGGACGGAACCCTCGTGTTCCCCGCCCAGTACCAGCTGTCCCCCGCGGAGCGACGGGAGCCCCGTTCGACCGTGCTGTGGTCGAAGGACCACGGCAAGACCTGGTCCCTGGGAACCACGGCCAAGCCCAACACCACCGAGGCCGCCGTGGTGGAGACCCGTCGCGGACGGCTGATGCTGAACATGCGCGACAACCGAGGCGGCTCGCGGGCGATCACCGTCAGCGACGATCTCGGAGCCACCTGGAGCACGCACGACACGAGCCGCTCGGCACTGGAGGAGCCCGTGTGCATGGCCAGCCTGCTGCACGTCGGCCGCGAGGTGACGGGCAAGGGGGACGGCGTCCTGCTCTTCTCGAACCCGGCCGTCAGCCGCGCTCCGCGGAGGCGCATGACCATCAAGGCCTCGCGTGACTATGGCGAGACCTGGCGCGAGGCCCACCAGGTCCTGCTCGACGAGGGCGAGTCCGCGGGCTACTCGTGCCTGAGCATGGTCGATGCCAAGACCGTCGGCATCCTCTATGAGGGCAGCCGGGCGCAGCTCGTCTACCAGCGCGTCCCGCTGGCGGACCTCGGGCTGTAGGCGCCCGGCAGGCACGAGGCCAGCCCCCCGCCGAGCCGGGCTCAGCCCTCGTGCGCGCCCTGGTCGGTCAGCGCAGAGGGCGCGGCGCCCCAGAGACCCGAGGTCATCGGACCTCGAACGCGTCGGCGGCCCGCGGCGTCCTCCGGCAGGGGCTCCCAGCGATTGCCGTCCTCGTCGAGGTCGGCAAGGTCCGCGGGCAGCAGGCCATTGTCTCCGCGGTCCACGCAGGGGGACTCCGCCCGCAGGCGCAGGTCGCGCGCGCTCGCGTCCACGAACTGCGGATCCTCCGAGAGGCAACCCGTCCCCGTCCACGAGGCATCGCCAACATTGGAGAAGCGCAGGTCGTGTCCCCCACCCAGCTCCGGGTCTTGCGGCGCGTCGTTGAACCACACGATCGAGTTGTGGACATGGGACTCCGCTGCGGCCGGCGTCTGCACGCGCGCGTGGATCCCGCCGCTGCGCTCGAGGGCCCGGTTGAAGGCCACGGTCGAGCTCTGGAACCAGGCGCGCCCGGCGCCCGCGCCCTGGGATCCCTGGAGGAACGCCGCGCCTCCCACGCGTGCCATGTTGTCGGTCAGGACGCAGCTCTGGAACGCCACGTGCGGCGTGCCACCCGGAGCGTCCGTGGCGATGGAGTGCACGTACGCCGCGCCTCCACGGTCGGCGCTGTTCGAGGCGAGGCGCGAGCCGCCTACGTGACACACGGCAGCCTGGATGCCGAGGGCCCCTCCGCGGTCCGCAGCGTGGTTCCAGCGCAGGGTGCAGCCCCGCAGGCGGAAGGTGCCTCCCGCGAGCCAGGCGCCCCCACCCATGGCCGCGCGGTTGTCGAGCAGGACGCAGTCCGTCACGCGCAGGAAGCCGCCCTCCGCGAGGATCCCGCCTCCCCGCAGGTTCCCAGGCGTGTCCGCGCGACCGCCGGAGATCTCGAGCGCGTCGAGCTCCGTGGCCTTCACGGCTCCCTGCGCGACCTGTTGAGCGGTCGGAGCCTCGATGGTGATCACGTGATAGGCGTGCCCGAAGGGCGCGCCAAGCTCGCCCGTGAGGACCGTCGCCGCAGCGCCAGGCACGCGCTGATCGAGCGCGGTCTCGAAACCCTCGAACCCGCCCCGCAGCCGAACGCCCGCGGGAATGGAGAAGGTCGCGGAGCGCGGATCCTGGGCCTGGACGCGCAGCGTCGGAGCATGGCGCCCCTCGGCGATCCAGACCTCGTCCCCGCTGGCGGCACGCGAGAGAGCAAGATCGAGCGAGCCGAAGGCGCTCTCCCATGAGAGGCCGCTGCCGCCGGGCCCTGCGCCCTTTCGCACGTGGAACCGCGTGGGCGTCCCATCGAGCGGCGCCGCGGCCGCAGCCGTCGCCGTGAGCAGTGCGGCAACGCCTAGCATTGCACGAAGGGGAGAGGTGCGCATGGGGTCCGGGGCAGGTAGAGCTCCGCCCGAGGGCGTGCCCGTCACGGCCTCTATCCGCTGAATCGCGCTCGGACTTGCGGGCGTGCGCGAACGCACGCCCAGGCCTTCCCGCCGCGGGGAACCACACTTCCTTCGGCCTCGAACTGAAACAGTCGCACGGCCGAAGGAGCGAGGAGCCGCACCTCTCGGCTCGCCGCGCCTCGAGCAGGAAGCTCGATTCGCTGGCCGCACCTGCGAGGGTTTCAGGCGCGCAACCTGCCTTGCGGATCCGTGACCACACCCGTCAGGATTCATGGCGGCATGCGTTCGCCGCGGTGCGGGAAGAGGGCGGCCTCACCCCGCCGCCGAGGGGCACCGGATCACGCGCCCGGCAGACACCCAGGCAGGCTCGCTGACGCACAGGGCCAGCCGCATGGCGCTCGCCACCCCTTGCTGCCAGAGGCTGCGCCCGGCATCCCGGCCACCCGAGCGGTGCTTCGGCCTGGCGTGCCCGCTACCCTCGGCGGCTCGATGATCCGTCCCCTCTCCGAGGCCTGCACGCGTCCCAAGCCCTTCGATGTCTGCATCGTGGGCACGGGCCCCGCTGGAGCCACGGTGGCGGCGGAGCTGCGCGACAGCGGGCTCGAGGTGCTGGTCCTCGAGAGCGGCGCGGCACGGGTCACCGAGCAGGGCGATGCCCTACGCGAGACCACCAGCAGCGGCCTGTGGGTCAAGCCCTGGTCCCGCGAGCGCGTGCTGGGCGGAGCCTCGACCACCTGGGCCGGCCTCTCGAGCCCCCTGGACGACGCGGACCTGGCCCCGCGACCCCACCTGGGGGGGGTGGGCTGGCCCCTGCCCCAGGCCGAGCTCGAGAGCCTCTGGGAGGAGGCGGCAGACCGCTATCGGTTCCCCCGGGCGGCGACCTTCGGGCAGGAGGGCTTCGGTCGCCTGCGCAGGAAGGGCGACCTGCAGCCCGCCTGGGAGGAGCTCGAGGAGAAGGTCTTCCTGGCGGCCGCCGAGCCCCAGGACTTCGGGCGCGAGCAGCGCGCCACCTGGGAGCACGAGCGCGTGACCCTCTGCCTGGGGGCGTCCGTGACGCGCCTCGAGGCGGGGCCAAGGGGCGAACTGGAGCGCATCCACGCGCGCGACGCCTCCGGGGCTCTTCACGAAGTGCGGGCGAGGGCCTTCGTGCTCGCGTGCGGCGGCATCGAGAACGCGCGCCTGCTGCTGCTCTCCGAGGGTCCGGACGGCGTGGCCCTCGGCAATGCCCACGATCAGGTGGGGCGCTGCTTCATGAACCACCCCAAGAGCTACGCCGGCTTCCTGCGCTTCCACACGCCGGTGCGCTCGGCGCCGTACTACTTCGGGTGCATCCACGAGGGCTTCGCGGGCTACGCCGGCCTGCGCCTCCCCACGGTCCGGCAGGCCGAGCTCGGCCTGGTGAACAGCTATGTGCGCCTCGAGCCCCTCTTCCCCTGGAGCGACAACCCCGGGATCGAGGCCCTGGTCACGCTCGTCAAGCGCATGGGCGCGGTGATGCGCGCCTTCCGCAGGAGCCGCGCGGACGAGGTGGTCGAGCTGCGCGACTACGCCGAGACCGGGGACGACTCGGAGGTCCAGAACGCGCGCAAGTCGTGGCTCGACTGGCTCCGGCTGAGCGGGACGGTGCTCGCGCACCTCCCCGGGGTCCTGCACTACCTGTCGTACCGCATCACGCGGCGCCAGGCGCCCATCCACCGCGCGCGCATCCGCGCGTTCATGGAGATGGAGCCTCGTGGGGAGAACCGCGTCACCCTGGGCGAGGGACGCGACCTCCACGGCACGCTCCTGCCCCACGTGCATCACGATGTGAGCGCGCGCGACCGCCGCTCGATGGTGGCGGTGTACGAGGCCCTCGAGCGAGACCTCGAGCGCACGGGCCTCGGCACCCTCGAGGAGCCGCTGACGGACGCCGACCCCTGGCCCATCGACCAGGACGCCTCGCACCACATGGGCACCACGCGCATGGGCACCGACCCGGCGAACAGCGTGACCGATCCCGATCTGCTCGTGCGCGGCACCACCAACCTCTACGCTGCGGGCGCCTCGGTGTTCCCCACCTCCGGGTGCGCGAACCCCACCTTCACCATCGTGGCCCTCTCGATCCGCCTCGCCCGAACGCTGAAGGAGCGCCTCGCGTGACCCTGGAGCTGCTCGTCCTCGGCCTCGGTAAGCGGGTGAAGGAGTGCGCGCTGCCCGCCATCGCGGCGGCTGGGGATGCGGTCCGCGTGCGCGGGATCTTCGCGCGCACGGCCCGCACGGAGACGGCTGCGGGCGAGAGCCACGAGGTCCGCGCGCTCGAGGACCTGACCCAGGCCGACCTCACCAGCGGCCCGACCGTCTACCTGTGCGTCCCCAAGCAGGCCATCCCGCAGGTCCTGGCGCGGCTTGCGGAGCTCGATCCGAGCGGGTGCCGCCTGCTCATCGACACCCCGGTCGTGCGCCTGCGCGACTTCCGCGCGGTGAAGACCCTCCAGGCCTGGCGCAGCGTGTCGGTGGCGGAGGACTGCGCGCGCCTGCCCTGGATCCCCGCGGTCCATGCCCTGGAGCAGGACCTCGGCCCCCTGCAGGCCGTCGCGTTCGAGCACGCGGCCTATGCGTACCACGGGGTAGCCACGGGACGCGCCCTCGCGGGCGGCGGGGAGCTCGACCGGGCCCAGCGCCAACGTGCGGAGGGCGGGAGCCTGCGCAACCTGCACTACGAGCGCGGCCTGGAGGTCGAGGTCCTCGACCCCCGGGACTACGCCACCGGGCGCGTGCTCGCGCGCTACGAGCGGGGCCTGGCCTCGGATCGGCCCCTGCGCCACGAGGACTGCACGGCCCTGGAGCCCGAGCTGGACGCCGCGGGCCGCGTCGTGGCCATCCGCGCAGGGTCCCACCGGCTGGCCCTGACCGAGGCGGAGGCGAGCCTCACCGTGGGCAGCCCGGAGAACCACACCCTCGTCCAGCGCCAGGAGGCCATGAAGCGCGTCGGGTTCCTCAGGCTGCTCCACGAGCTGGCCGCGGGCGAGCCCGGCTACGAGCTGATGGACGGGCTGGAGGACATGGTCGCGGACCACCTGCTGGAGCGCCTGGGTCGCTACCGCTCGAGCCCGTGGACCAGCCCCCGGTCCGCGCTGGCGCGCGGTCTGTTCAGCCTGGCCTCGCGCCTGGGTGGCTGAGGGGCGCGGCCTGCGGCGCCGCCGCCACGCACCGACGCGGCCCGGGAATGGGGCGGCGGATTCCAAGAGGTTCCTGTCCGCCTGCGCCCGCGAGGCTCAGGGAGGGGTCGAGGATCACCCATGCGTACCCCCACCATCCAGAACACCATCAACACCCTTGAGGCCTTCGACAAGCAGGGCGAGAGCTACGCCAACGCCCACGGGCGCTTCGGCTGGCGCAACCCCATCCGTGAGGACACGGGCGAGCTGCTCTACGGCCTCGTCCTGGCAGCGCGCCCGAGGCGCGTGCTCGAGGTCGGCACGGCTCACGGCCTGTCCGGGCTGTACCTGGCCTCGGCCCTGCCCGCGGGCTCGGACCTGATCACCCTCGAGCTCGATCCCGAGGTGGCGGCGGCCAGCCAGGCGCGCTTCGACGCCTGCGAGGTCCCGGTGCAGGTGATCCCGGGCGACGCCCTCGAGCAGATCCCCCGCCTCACCGGCCCGTTCGACCTCGTCTTCCTCGACGCCCAGAAGGACCAGTACCTAGCGTGCGTCCTCGCGCTGCTCGAGCACGGCCTGCTGGCTCCTGGAGCGATGATCCTGGCCGATAACGTGGTCGACCGCGCCGCCGAGTGCGCGCCGCTCCTCGAGTGGTGCAGGAGCCAGGGCGTCGAGCACACGATCATCGGCACCGCCTGCGGCCTCCTCGTGGCCCGTCTCGGCGCCTCCAAGACCTGAGCCACCCGCACGAACCCGGGGGTCTCCACACCCCCCGCGGCACGCGCGTCCACCGGGCGCGCGTGCCGCTCGCTTGGGGGTCCGGACCCAGCGCTGGCGGGCGCGGAAATTCTCGCCCGCGATGTCCGCTCGACCCCGCGAGCAGCAGGAAGGGGTGTTCCAACACCACCCCGAACGGCCCCGAGCCGAACCTGCCATGCCTCTCTCCACCACCGCAAGCTCCGCCCCCGCCAGTCCCTCCAGCGCCGCCATCCGCGTGGTCGGCAGCCCCCGCACCCTGCCCTGCGGCGGCTACCTCCACCACGAGCGGGAGGGCTCCATGCTCCCGCCGTTCATCCTGCCGGAGGCCGTGGACGCCCTGCGCGGCGGCTGGGACACCGACGAGAACGATGTGTTCGTCTGCACCCACCAGAAGGTCGGGACCCACCTGACCAAGAAGTTCGTGCTCGAGGTCATGCGTGCCCTCGAGGAGTACCCCGACGAGAACCCCCTCTCCACCGGCGACATTGGCCACCACACGGTGCCGTGGCCCGAGGTCATGGCCTCACAGGAGGGCGTTGAGAGCGTCGGCCGGCACCGCCGAGCGACTGCCGGCCGCGACCGCCTCTGGTATGTCCACAGCTCCTACGAGGACCTGCCCGTGCGCACCATCCACCGCCGCACGCGCTTCGTCTGCGTCCTGCGCGACCCGCGCGGCGCCGCCGTCTCCCAGTACTTCTTCTACAAGAGGCACCCGCTGCTGCAGGTGCCCGAGGACCTCGACCTGAGCGGCTTCGTGGACCGCTTCCTGGAGGGCGACCTCTACTTCGGGGACTACCACCGCCACGTCCTCGGCTGGCTACGGCGCAGCGACGACCGCGTGGCCGACGACCAGGTCCTGGTCCTGCGCTACGAGGACCTGGTGGAGCGCAAGCTCGATGCGGTCAGGACCCTGGTGGAGTTCCTCCGCCCCGGCATGGAGCTCTCGGAGGAGCGCTGCGCGGAAATCGCCGCCAGCACCGAGTTCAACACCATGAAGCGCTCGATCACGGAGCGCCCTGGGAGCTTCCACTTCAACCCGGCCACCTTCTTCCGCGCCGGAACGACCCGGAACTGGGAACAGCACCTGTCGCCAGACGACATCCGACGGATCGATCGCAAGACGCGGTCCGTCTGGGGAGAGGATCCGACCTGCCCGGACCTGTCGGGCATCCGCACCCTGAGCACGACCCGCTGAGCCCATGGAGTCCCCCCTCGCCACTGACGTCCGCGAGATCCTGCTGCGCGACCTCCAGGCCCTTGCCGAGGAGGTCGCGCAGACCCCGGAGGAGCACCTCTGGGAGGAGCTCGAGGGCCTGCCGAATCCCGTGGGCACCCTCGCCTGGCACCTGTGCGGGAACCTGCGCCACTTCATCGGAGCCGCGCTCGGACAGGACGGCTACCTGCGCCGACGCGACGCCGAGTTCAGCCTGCGCGGCCTCCCCAGGCAGGACCTCCTGGACGAGCTCGCGGCCACGCGCGGCGCCGTGGGACGGGCCCTCGAAGACCTGGATCCGGCGCGACTGGCCGAGCCCATGCCCGTGACCCCGCCCCAGCACGAGGGACGCACGATCGGCTTCTTCCTGGTGCAGCTGTGCTGCCACCTGTCTCGCCACCGCGGTCAGCTCAACGCCATCCGCCGCGCGCTCGCGGCGCGGCAGCCCGTGGGCTGAGCCCCACCCCGGTCAGCGCGACCGGGGCGCCCAGTCCGCCGGCCGGCGGTCCTTGCGGAAGCGCCCGAACCCGAAGGGCACGGGCTCGAACGCACCCACGAGGTCCACCTTGGAGGCCGGAGGGATCTGCTCCTCCAAGCCGAGCAGCCAGTAGCAGGAGTTCACCCACGCGCGGCGCAGGCCCTCGCTCTCGAAGTCCTGGGCCGAGCCGATGGTGGAGGTCACCACGCGCTGGATCCCCTCCCCCGCCGCGCGCTCGCGGGTCCAGAGAATCGGCATCCGAGGCGCGTTCTTCTTGCCCTCGACGGGCGGGTCGCTCGGGTCCATCCCCGCGACGACCTCGCCCTCGAGCAGGACCACGGCATCCTCAGGCAGGGCCCGCGCGCGGTAGACATCCGTCGGCCCGAAGACGCCCTCGACGCCGCGCAGGATCGGGTGAGCGCCCGCGCCCGGTGCGACCACGCCGCGCGTCGCCTCGGAGCCGTGCGCCCCGTGGTGCGCGATCCAGGTCTCGCCCAGCACCTCGCGGCCGAACCCGCCGTCCCAGACGCCTCCACCGCGGGTGGAGTAGCGTGCGTAGGGGCTCCCCGGATCGCGGTCGTATTGGAATGCGTGCGTGGAGGTCCTCAGGCCCAAGAGAGGCTTGCCCGCCTCCACATGGGCCGCGAAGTGCCGCATGGCGCTGTCGGGCCACTCGCGGAAGCGCGTGAACAGGACCACGAGGTCCGCGCCCTCGATGCGCTCGAGCCCGGGAGTGAACACCTGGTTGTTCGGGTCGACGCGCCCGCTGCCGGGATCGACGGAGAAGAGCACCGTGCAGTCGAAGCCGTGATGCTCGGCCAGGATCGCTGCCAGCGCTGGCAGGCACTCCTCGCTCCGGTACTCCTCGTCACCCGAGATCAGGACGATGCGGCGCCCCTTGCCGGGGCCCTCGCCCCCCTCGAGCTCGATCCACGGCGCGGGGACCTCCTCCTGGCACTCCTCGCGCTCGCGCAGGCGGACGGGATCGCCGGGGACCCAGTTCGCGGTCAAGAACACCTCCTCCGCAACGAGCTCCTCGGCGCCTCCGCGCACGGCGAACTCCACGACGACCTGGTCCGCCGGAGCGAGATCCGGCAGGGGCAGGAGGGCCGAGCGCCGGTCCGCGGACCAGCGCGCCTCCCCCACCTCCAGGGGGTCCTCTCCCTCACGGCCGGGCTCGGCCACGGAGCGGTGCGCCGACCCGTAGTTCTGGGTCCAGCGGTAGTTCCAGGTGCGGGCTCCGGCCTCGAGCTCCGCGCCCTCGGGGAGCGCCGCGCTGAACGCCAGCCGCAGGCCGCCCTCCACGAGGCGCGCCCCGGTCAGCATGGGCCCTCCACGGCCCGTCCAGCGCACGCGCTGCAGGCAGCCGTCCTGACCGCCCGCGGGCCCCTGCCAGCCGGAGAGCCCCACGGCATAGACCTGGCCGTCAGCCGGGTTGGTGCGCAGGCGCTGGATGCCCGCCGCGAACTGGAACGGCAGTCTCCAGGCGGCGCCCTGCGCGACGGGCCCGCTCGTATCCAGATCGAGGGGATACATCCAGCCCTTCCCGAAGCTCGTGTGCAGGTGCAGGCCCGCGAGCGGACCGAAGCGAGCGTCCTCCACGAACAGCTGGCCGCCGCTCGACGAGTCGAAGCCCTGGGGCATCCACAGCACCGGGGGCTGGAAGTCCGTCCGCGTGCGCATCCCCGGACGGTTGGTGTCGATCGCAGGGAAGACGCCCATGAAGGCGCCGCGCTCGGCGCGGGTGATCTTCGAGGCCGGGATCCAGTTGCCCTGGTTGTCGCTCACCAGCGGCGTCCCGTCCGACGCGATGCCCATGCCGTTGGGCGTGCGCAGGCCCGTGGCCCACACCTCGTAGCGCGAGCCGTCGGGCGCGACCCGCAGGATCGCGCCTCCCTGGTCGTAGTCGGTGTACTGCCCGCTCTTCGCGTAGAGCAGCCAGCCCTCGGGATCGACCTGCAGGTCGAAGTTGAAGGCGTGGAAGGTGGCCGAGACGTCAGGGTCGGCGAACAGCCGCTCCACCTGATCGGCCTGGCCGTCGCCGTTGTGGTCGTGCAGGCGCACGATCCCGTCGCGGCAGGTGACGAGCACCTTGCCGTCCACCACCTTGAGCCCCATGGGCTCGTAGAGGCCGGCCACGAAGCGCGTCCAGACCAGCCTCTCAAGGCCCGCATCCACGCCGTCCACGAGCCACACGTCCCCGCCGTAGGTGCACACCGCCGCGCGCCCATCGTCGAAGAAGTCCAGGGCGCTGGTGCGCAGCCAGGCGTTCCACGGGTTCTCCTCCGGGAGCGTGAGGGTGTCGAGGGCATAGCCTCCAGACACTTCGCCCAGGGTGCCCTGGGTGACGAGCTCCGCGTCCCAGAGCCGCGGCCCCCCGCCGAGCTGTGCCCGGGGCGAGACCGAGAGGCCGCGCTCGGGCAGGCTCGTCAGCAGGGTCTGGAACGCCGCGCGCTCGGAGTCCTTCGACCCCGCAAAGCGCAGCAGCTCGAGCTCGATCGGCTCGTCCGAGGGCGGGATCTCGAGCCAGGCACGGTGCACGCCCTCGGCCTCGCTCGCGCGCAGGCCGAGGCGCGCGTCGGACACGAGAGCCACGCCCACGAAGACGCCGCCCTCCGGCCCGATGACCGCGGAGCGCACGGGCTGGCCCGCGACCTCGGCCAGCTCGGCGTGCAGGGTCACGGCCGTCCGCGCCCGCCGCGGGGCGAGGTCCAGGCGCGCGAGGTCCAGCTCGAGCGGCTCCGGTCCCGGGGCGATGTGGAGCCGATGGGTGATGACGGGGAGGCCGCTGGAGTGGTCCACGCCGGGGCGCTCGAGCACGCGGCGGCCCTGCACCCGCGCCTCGAGGATGGCGCTGCGCCCGTGCAGGTGATGACCGCGGTAGTCGAGCAGGTCCGCGGGCAGCGGCCCGCGTGCGGGCTTGATCGAGGGTCGCTCCTCGAGGACGCCCCCGTACCTCCACCCGTACCCGGCCAGCCCAGGAAGCGGGTCGCCCTCGATCTGCGGCAGGCCCTCGCCCCGCTGGCGGAAGTGCTGGGTCTCGCTCAGGTCCAAGAACCCGCCGACCCACGCCGCGGGCGACCGCAGGGTGTGGAGGTCGTAAGCGATCGAGGTCCGTTCGTCGAGGCGCACGGTGAGGGCCGCACCAACCTGCGCACCCAGCTCGCTCGCCAGAGCCGGACCGAAGTCCCGCTCTTCGACCTCCGCCGCGGCGTCCAGGTCCGATGCCACGCGCCCCTTGGGCAGGCCGGTGAGGTACTCCTCGCTGACGGGCACGAACTGGGATGCGTTGCCCTCCCGCCAGAACTGCTCGCGCAGGTAGTGGATCACGTCGTAGCGCTGCCGCGGCGTGAGCCAGTCGTTGCCGGGCATGTCGCGGTACCCGTGGGTCACCGTCAAGAACAGGCTGTAGGGGTCGGCGCCGTTCTGCAGGGGTGCGGTGGCGAAGGGCCGCGCCTGGGGGTTCGGAGTCCGCCGCCCGTCGGCACCGTGGCAGGCGATGCACAGCCCGCCGTAGATCTCCTCGCCCCGGTCGAACGCGTCGTCGTCCCAGGACCCGACCAGCTGCGCGTGGTCCACCTCGTCGAGGGCGACCATCCACGCGCTCCCAAGGCGCAGGCCCGCCGCCTGGCGCAGGGCCACGCGCGCGGGCACGGCCTCGCCCGCGGCGAAGCGCGGCCGGCCGTCCTCCGGGGCGGGCGTCCAGGACCAGGCGCTCCCCGTGAGCCGCCGCTCCCCCGCGCTGAGCTCGAGGGCCTCATCCTCCGAGAGCGCACGCGCAAGGAACGCCGCCTCACCCACGGCCCCCACGAGGTCTCCCCCGAAGTCCTCGTTGGCAGCACCGACCTTGAGCACGAAGCCCGCGCGGTCGTCCGCACGGAAGCCGTCGCGCTCGGCCTCCAGCTGGCCGTCCACGAACATGCGCACGAAGTCACCCTCGACCACGAGCGCCACCCGGTGCTCCTCCCCGTCGTGGAAGCTGCGGCGGCTCTGGAGCGCGCCGACCCAGCCGATGTCGTAGACGAGCCGGCCGTCCCTGAGGAACAGCGCCTTGGCGTCCGGGACCCAGTCCCCGCGCGGCGGGCACTTCGAGAGGAGGGTGCCGCCGGCCTCGGTGCGAAAGCGCGCGAACACGGTGAAGGAGCCGCCCCAGTCCAGGGCCTCGGAGGCCTCGCCAGGGGCGGTTGCGGCGCGGAGCCCGCGGGCGCTCCCGGCCGCCAGGGCGACGCCCTCGACCTCCACGCGCGCGTCCTGCTCCAGGATCCCGTCCGTCCAGACGCGCAGGTGCGCCTGCTCGCCGGCGGAGTGATCCCAGGCGAGGTCCACGCGGTGCCAGCCCTGGGCCAGGGGCCCCAGCGGCACGCGCGGCCCGCGCTCGACCTCGAGCACCGCAGCCGAATCGCCGCCTCGTTCGCCCGGCGACCAGAGCTCGAGCCCCAGGTGGAAGCGCGGGTGCGCGTCCCGCGTGATCAGCCCCGCCTCTCCGGAGAGCTCGCCGGTCTTGGAGTCAACGGGGGACGGAACCAGGCGCGGCTCCCAGCCGCGCAGGTCCTCGCTGGCCGGCACGCCCGCCCACGCCTCGGACGCGCCCGGCGCCAGCAGCACCTCGGCGTCCCGGGGCGGCCCCTCCTGCCCAGCGGCAGGTGCAGAACCCAAGAGCGCGAGGCCGAGGAGCGGCCAGGCGGCGAGCTGTAGGTTCGCGTAGCCCATCAGGCCTGCCCCCAGCTGCGTTGGATGAAGGCAAGGCCCTCGCGCGCGAGGGTCATGGGGTCGTCCACGAAGTCGCGCCAGATGTGGATCGCCGCGGCGAACTCGGGGTCTGCGGTCCCGAAGGCCTCGATGGTGAGCCATCCGTCGAAGCGCGCCTCGCGGAGGGCCTGGAAGGTCGGCCCCCAGGCCACCTGGCCGCGCCCGGGCACGCCGCGGTCGTTCTCACTGATGTGCACATGCCCGAGGCCCGCGGCTGCACGCGCGACGGCCCCAGCGGCGTCGGCCTCCTCGATGTGCATGTGGTGGGTGTCGTAGTGCAGGGTGACGCGCGGGTGATCCGCGAGCTCGACGAGGCGCATCCCCTGGGCGACGGTGTTCGCCAGGTAGCACTCGAAGCGGTTGAGGGGCTCGAGAGCCAGGGTGACGCCGCACGCCTCCGCGTGCTCGCCGGCCGCGTGCAGAACCTCGGCGCTCCAGCGCACCTCGTCCTCCGTGGGCCCGCGTCCGGTGAACACCTTGAAGGCCGAGTGCAGGGGTCCGCAGAGGATGTCCCCTCCCATGGCCGCGGTCGAGTCGATCGCTCCGCGCAGGCGCTTCAGGGCGGCGGCGCGCACCGCTGCGTCCGGGCTTGCAGGGTTGTTCTCTGGCTCGAGCCCCAGGCAAGTCGTGACCGCGGCCCCGGTGGCGCTGAGGCCCGGCGCGAGCCGTTCGTAGTGAGCCGTGTCCCCTCCCCCGAGCGGCAGCTCCACGCCGTCGAAGCCCAGCTCGCGGAGGGCAGTGACCAGGGGCAGGTGCTCTTCGGTGACGAAGGCGGTCCAAAGCAGGAGGTTCATGCCGATGCGCATGGCGCCACCTTAGGACCTCGGGGCTCGCCCGCGCGCCGCACGCGGGGCCCCGAACGGCGACTGCCCGGTCCGCCGGGACCGGGCAGTCGCCCGCGGCCCCGAGGGGCCGCTCCAAGGGGCTGCGGGTGCGCCTCAGCCCAGGCCCGTCTCGACCCAGCGCCCCTCGCGCGCGCTCTGAAGCACGGCGTCGCAGACCCGCTGGGTCTCGAGGGCGGCGCGGAACCCAGGCTCTGCGGGGCTGCCGGTCTCAACGCCCTTGAGGAAGTCAGCCAGCGCGTTGATGAAGGTGTGCTCGTAGCCAATCGTGCAGCCCGGGACCCACCAGTGGTCCATGTAGGGGTGCTCGAAGTTGGTCACGTGCACGCGCCGCCAGCCCGCGAGGTGGTCCTCGACCTTCGACCCCGTGTCCGAGCGGGTGTACTCGTAGAAGTCGAGGTACTGCGGGTCCTCCAGGTCGAAGCTCAGGGAGCCATCCGCTCCGTTGAGCTCGAGGGTGTTGAAGTTCTTGCGGCCGCGCGCATAGCGCGTGGACTCGAAGGTGCCCATGGACCCGTTCGCGAAGCGCGCCAGGAACATGCAGGCGTCGTCGATCCCCACGGGCTGGACCTGACCGGTCTCCTGGTGCACGCGCTCCTTGACGAAGGTCTCGGTGGAGGCGACCACGCTCGTGATCGGGCCATTGAGCCACAGGGCCGTGTCGATCGAGTGCGCCAGCAGGTCCCCGGTCACCCCAGAGCCCGCCGCGTCCACATCCAGGCGCCACAGGGTCGCGCCCCCCTGGGGGACATCCTCCGCAATGGTCCAGTCCTGGAGATAGGTGGCGCGGTAGTGGAAGGGCTTGCCGATGCGCCCCTCCTCGACCACCTGCCGGGCCAGGGAGATCGCCGGGACCCTCCGGTAGTTGAACCACACGAAGTTCGGCACGCCGGCCTTCTCGACCGCCGCCGTCATGCGCTCGGCCTCCTCGACATTCATGGCAAGCGGCTTCTCGCAGGCCACCCACTTGCCCGCCTCGGCCGCGGCGATCGCGATCTCGGCGTGGGTGTTGTTGGGCGTCCCGATGTCGATCAGGTCGATGTCGTCGCGCGCGATGAGCGCGCGCCAGTCGGTCTCGACGGACTCGTATCCCCAGGTGTCCGCGAAGGCCTGGGCCTTCTCCTGGTTCCGGGCGCACAGGGCAGCCAGGACCGGCCGGTGCTCGAGCTCGGGAAAGAAGCGGCCGACCTTCTGGTACGCGTTCGAGTGGGCCTTGCCCATGAACCCGTAGCCGATCATGCCGACACGGAGGGGCTTGCTCATCAGTTGCTCCTCGCGGCGAGGACCCCGTCGAGCCAGGTCTTGCAGCGCTCGGTGGCCTCCCAGGCATCCGGCCAGAAGCACAGGTCGATGGTCCACCAGTCGTGGCCCGTGTCCACCTTGGCCAGGCGATCGAGGATCGGGTCGAACTCCACCACGCCCTCGCCGAAGGGCAGGTGCATGGAGGTCTCGTCCTCTCCGTTGGCGTCCTTGTGGCAGGTGTTGTCCGAGTCGATCAGGTGGATGTGGTTGATGCGCCCGTCGAGGCGATCGATCAGCTCCACCTGACCGCCGGCCAGGGTCTCGCGCTCACCGTTGTGGCGGGCGCCGACCACTGCACACATGTGCCCGTGGCTGGTGTCGTAGAGCACGCCGAAGTTGTCGTGCTGGACGGCGTCGAGCACGCGCAGGATCTCGGAGGTCTTGTTGAAGGCGAAGCCGGGCTCGAACTCCCAGGTCACGCGCAGGCCGTGGTCGGCTGCCACGCGAGCCGCCTCGTTGAAGGCTCCAGTGACTCGGCTGAAGGCCGTGTCCTCGCCCACCTCCCCGACCATGGTCGGAGGCTGCACGGTGTCGATGCGCACCGCCTCGATGCCGAGGTCGACGGCGAACTGGCAGTTGCGCTTGAACTCACCGAGCCAGGCGTCCGGACTCTCGGCGTTGACGAGCTGCTGGCTCCAGAGGTTGGCCGCGAGGCCGGAGAAGCCCAGGCCCTTGTCCGCCATGAACGCCTTGAGGCGCGCGCGGTCCTCGGCCGAGGGGTGGTCGTCGGGGCTGGGGTGCGGCGGGAAGGCACCCAGCTCCACGCCGTCGAAACCGAGGTCGCGGAGCTTGTTGCAGACCGTCTCGAAGTCCACGGGGTTCTTCTCGTAGGGGCCGATGGTGTAGGCCCAGGAGCCGATGGAGAGGCGTCGTTTCATGGCAGGGATGGGGTCAGAGGAAGCGAGGGAGGAGCGGGGGCTCAGTAGGTGGCACGCCCGCCCGAGATGTCGTGGCAGGACCCCGTGCTGAAGGAGCACTCGGGGCTGCAGAGGTAGTGGATCAGCGCGGCGACCTCGTCCACGGTGCCGGTGCGCCCCACGGGGATCTTCGAGACCATGTAGTCGAGAGTCTCCTGGGTGACCTGCTCGAGCTGCGGGGTCTGGATCACCGCAGGAGCGACCGAGTGGATGCGGATGCCGGTGTCGGCGACCTCCTTGGCGAGGGACTTCGTCATCCCGATCACGCCGGCCTTGGAGGCGGAGTAGGGGCCCATCTTGGGGTTGCCCTCCTTGCCCGAGATCGAGGCGATGTTGACGATGCGGCCGTAGTCGGCCTCGCGCATGGGCCCGAGGGCGGCGCGGTTGCACAGCCACACGCCGGTCAGGTTGATCTCGAGGGCGTGGCGCCACTCGTCCGGGGTGGTCTCCCAGGCGAAGGCGTTGCGCCCGACGATGGCGGCGCAGCAGACCATCGCGTCGAGGCGCCCGACCTCCTGCATCACGCCGGCCACGAGGGCGTCCACCTGATCCGCGTCGGTGACATCGACCGTGTGGTAGCGGGCCCCTGCCCCCAGCTCGGCGACAGCGGCGGCCGCGGCCTCCTCGTTCACATCGGCGATGGTGACGGTGGCACCCGCCGCGAGGAATCGACGGCAGGTGGCGAGCCCGATGCCGCGGGCTCCTCCGGTAACGATGGCGTGCTGACCTTCGAGGCTGAAGTGCTGGCTCATGGAGGGCTCCTTGACGGAGCCCAAGCTACGGGATCCTGCGACCGGCCGCCGCGCCCGGCGCGCACTCACGGGCTTTTCGCCGTTCAGCCTGCCCGGGCTGCGAACCGGGCTTCCCGAATCGCTGCTCGGACGAGGCTGCGGGACTCCGTCAGCCGTCGACGGCGTGCCGCCGCAGGTCCTCGAGGGCGCAGATGTCCAGGGCCCGCTCGTGGGTGGCCCCAAGGAACACCTCCGGCGCGCAGCCGTGCTGCAGGGCCTCGCGCCAGCGCGCGGCGCACAGGCACCAGCGGTCCCCGGGCTTGAGCCCAGGGAACCCGTACTCGGGGCGCGGAGTGGAGAGGTCGTTGCCAGCCGCCTGGCTGAAGGCGAGGAACTCGGCGGTCACACGGGCGCAGACGGTGTGGGAGCCGTGGTCGTCCTCGTCCGTACGGCAGCACCCGTCACGGAAGAACCCCGTGAGCGGATCCGCCGAGCACAGCTCGAGGGGGCCGCCAAGGACGTTGCGCTGCTCCGGTGCCGTGGCCTTCTGGATCATGCCCCAAGAATAGGACGCGGAGCCCGCTCCTCGTAGCGGCAAGCGACTCCCGCGGATGAAGCCTGGGCGTTCGATCGCAGGCGCCGGCCGCATCTTCACCTGCGTCGGCCGGTACCCCCCTATCATGCCGCCATGCGCCGGCCCCTCCTGCTGCTCCCCCTGGCGGTCGCGGGCCTGTGGGCCTGCAGCGAGCGGGCGGAGCCCGAGGGCGCGGGCGAGCCCGGCACCGCGGCCACCGCAAGCGGCCTCGGCCCGCGCGCCGACCTGCAGCACGTGGGCAGCGCGCGCTGCGCCTCCTGCCATCCGGCCGAGACCGAGGCCTGGTCCGGCTCCCACCACGACCTCGCCCTGCAGGAGGTCCGCGAGGAGACCGTGCTGGCCCCCTTCGACACCGAGGAGCTCGAGCACGACGGAGTCACCTGGCGCTTCCTCCGCGACGGCGAGCGCTTCCTGGTGGAGAGCGACGAGACCGGCAGCCCCGTCCAGCACGAGGTGGCCCTGGTGTTCGGGGTGTCCCCTCTGCAGCAGTACCTCGTCGCCTTCGAGGGCGGCCGGCTGCAGGCCCTTCCCACCGCCTGGGACAGCCGCCCGGAGGAGGACGGAGGCCAGCGCTGGTACCACCTCTACCCCGACGAGCACATCCCCGTAGGCGACGAGCTCCACTGGCACGGGATCAACCAGACCTGGAACTCCATGTGCGCGGAGTGCCACTCCACGGACCTGGTGCGCGGCTGGGACACGACGACGCGCGCCTTCTCGACGCGGCATGAGGACGCCGATGTGGGCTGCGAGGCCTGCCACGGCCCGGGGAGCGCCCATGTCGAGTGGGCTGAGGCCGCTGCTCGCGGAGAGCAGCTCGACGCTCCCGCCGCGCGGTTCTTGGTCGAGGGTCTGAAGGACCGCGATGGCGGCAAGTGGGTCACGAACGGCGAGACGGGCCTGCCGGTCCGACTGCCGGCCCGCGACAACCGCCCCGAGGTGGAGACCTGTGCCAAGTGCCACAGCCGGCGCCGGCCGCTCACCGACGGCACCTCCGCGGGCGAGCGGTTCCTGGACGGCTACGAGCCGAGCCTGCTGCGCGAGGGCCTCTACCACGCCGACGGCCAGATCCTCGACGAGGTCTACGTGTGGGGCTCCTTCGCCCAGAGCCGCATGCACGCCGCCGGGGTCTCCTGCCGCGACTGCCACGACCCGCACTCGATGCAGCTCAAGGCCCAGGGCAACGCCGTCTGCACCCAGTGCCACGACGCAAGCCGCTTCGACGTGGAGGCGCACCACCACCACCCGCGCGGGGGCGAGGGCGCCCGCTGCGTGGACTGCCACATGGCCGAGCGCCACTACATGGTCGTGGACGGCCGGCGCGACCACTCCTTCCGCGTGCCGCGCCCCGACCTGAGCGCGTTCACCGGCTCGCCGGACGCCTGCTCGGGCTGCCACGAGGAGGGCAGCTCCTGGGCCGCCGAGCAGGTCGCCAGCTGGCTCGGGGACCGCAGGCTGCGCCCCCACTTCGGGCCGGCCCTCGCCGCGGTGCGGCGCGGGGATCCGACCGCCCTGCCGGTACTGGCGGGGATCGCGGCGGACGAGGAGCAGCCCGCGCTCGTGCGCGCCACGGCCCTCTTCGAGCTGGGCGAGCGCCTCGAGCCGGCACACCTGCAGGCCGTGGTCGCCGGGGCCTACGACGAGGAGCCCCTGGTGCGCGCCGCCAGCGCCCGGGCCGTGGAGGGCCTGCCGGCCGCCCAGCGCGGCCAGCTGATCGCGCACCTCTTGACCGACGAGCTGCGCGCGGTGCGCGTGGCCGCCGCGCGCGCCCTCGCGGCCGCGCCGGCGCAGTCCCTCGACGCCGCTGCGCGCGAGGCCCTCAAGGCCGCCCTCGCCGAGGCGCGCGAGGCCGAGCTCGTGAACGGGGAGCGCTCGGGCTCGTGGCTGAACCTGGGCGTGCTGGCCGTGGACCGCGGGGACCTCGCGGGCGCCGAGCAGGCCATCCGCACGGCGCAGGCCCTCGATCCGCGCTCGGTCCCGGCCGCGGTGAACCTGGCGGATGTGCTGCGCACCATGGGGCGCGAGAGCGAGGCCCGCAGCACCCTCGAGGCGGCCCTCGCCGCGCGCCCGAACGACGCCGTGCTGCACCACTCCCTGGGGCTCGCGTGGGTGCGCGCCAAGGACTACGGCCAGGCGGAGGCGCACTTCGCGGAGGCGGCCAGCTGGGCCCCTGAGGATCCGCGCAACGCCCTCATGCACGGCCTCTGCGTCGCGCAGCTCGAGGATCATGCGCGCGCCGTCTCCATCCTGGAGAACGGTCTTGCCAACCACCCGGTGGACGTGGACCTGACCCTGGCCCTGCTCGAGAGCCTGCGTCCCCTCGGCCGGCTGGCCGAGGGCCTCGAGCGCGTGCGCGCCCTGCGCGCGGCGCGCCCCGACCGCACGGATCTCGCGCGCGTCGAGGAGCAGCTGCGCGCGGAGCTGAGTCGCTGAGAGGCCGGGCGGGTTCCTTCACCCGCTGCTCACCCGACGCCCCTACGGCAGCGGCGCGCCCTTGGATGCGGTCCAGATGGTGAACCAGTCCTCGCGGTCGAGGGTGATGTCCACGGCCGCGGCCTGGCGCGCGAGACGCTCGAGATTCCCCGTCCCCGTGATCGGGTGGATCCGCGCCGGGTGCCGAAGCAGGAACGCGAAGGCGACCTGATCGATCTCGGCCCCGTGGCGCTGCGCCACCTCTGCAAGGGCCGTCCGCACGCGAATCGCGCGCTCCCCCCCGTCCTGGAACAGCCTTCCTCCGGCCAGCGGGGACCAGGCCATCAGCGGCAGGTCCAGCTCCTGAGCGAGGTCCGTCGTCCCGTCCTCGAACGGCTCCAGGTGCAAGGGGTGCAGCTCCACCTGGTTCGTGGCCAGGCCTCCGGGCAGCGCTCCGTCCATGAGCCGCATGGTCGAGGGGGCGAAGTTCGAGACTCCGAAGTGCAGCACGCGGCCCGCCGCCTGCTCGCGTGCGCAGGCCTCGGCGAGCTCCGCGGCGTCCAGCAGCGGATCCCAGCGGTGCACCAGCAAGAGGTCGAGGTGGTCCGTGCCCAGCTCGCGCAGAGCCGCCTCCACGCTGGCCGCGAGTCGCGCCGCGCTCGTGTCGTAGTGGTGCACGCGCACGCCCGGGCGCGTGTCCTTGGGCACCTCGATGCCGAACTTGGTGACGAGGCGCACCGCGTCTCTCAGGCCCGGATCCGCTCGCAGGGCCTCCCCGACCCGGGCATGGCACGAATAGCCGCCGTAGATCTCGGCCAGGTCGAGGGTGGAGAGGCCCAGCTCCACGGCTCGCCGGATCCAGCGCGCACGCTCCGCGGGTTCGAGTGCCCAGGAGTCCAGGCGCCAGAGCCCGGCCACCACCGGGGAGAGGAGAGGGAGTTCAGCCATGGTTGGAGTGCGAACGGTGCGTGAAGGTTTGGCGCGCGCGCCAAGGGTACGCGACGGTCCTTGCGATGGCAGGCCCCGATCCCTACACCCGTAGGAGCGACGCGACGGTCGGACCGGCCGCGCGCTCGGGTCCTCGAAGGACCTGGCAGCCCCCGGCCCCGCGCAGCAGCCGCGCGCCCCTCGAGGGTCCGCCGCGAGGGGAGCCATGATCGAAGCGACCGCCAGCGTGCTGAGCGACCAGACCCTGGTCCTGAACAAGTCCTGGGCCGCCATTGCGACCACGAGCGTGCGCGAGGCGCTTTCGATGCTCTTCGCGGGAACCGCTCGCGCGGTCGAGCCGGAGACCTACCAGATCCACGGGTTCGACTCCTGGGCGAGCCTCGCCGTGGACCCCGGCGAGCCCTGCGTTCGGACGGTCTCCCTCGAGGTGCGCGTGCCCGAGGTGATCGTCCTGTCCCAGTTCAACGGCATGCCGCGCCCACGCGCCGCCTTCTCGCGCCGCAACCTCTTCCGCCGCGACCGCAACCGCTGCCAGTACTGCGGCGAGCGCCCCGGGACGAGCGAGCTCACCATCGACCATGTCTTCCCGCGCTCGCGCGGGGGCGCCTCCACCTGGGAGAACTGCGTGCTGGCCTGCGTCCCGTGCAACCGTCGCAAGGCGAACCGCACGCCGGAGGAGGCCCGCATGTCCCTGCAGGTCCGGCCCCGCGAACCCGAGTGGACCCCGATCATGGAGGTCCCCCTGGGGAGGCTCCGGCAGACCTGGCGCGCGTTCGTCTCCGACGCCTACTGGAACGCCGAGCTGCAGCCCTGAGGAGCCTGCCGGGCGAGCCCAGTCCGGTGGCTGCCCTGGGCCCCCGAGCCGCTACCATCACGGCGCATGGCAACGCCCCGCCCGCAGCGCTCCCTCCTGCTGATCCTCGGCATGATCGCGACGATCCTGCTGGGCTGGGTGCTGCACGTCGGCGCCGACATCATCCAGCCCCTGGTCATCGCGCTGCTCCTCGGGAGCATGCTTCAGCCCGTGGTCGGCTGGCTGGCCAAGCGGCACATCCCCCCGGCGGTGACGGTCCTGCTGATCGTCTCGGGCCTGTTCTTCGTGCTGCTGCAGGTGGGCCTCATCTTCCAGTCGAACGTGCGCGCGTTCCTGGGCGAGGCGGTCACCGCCGAGGCACCGCTCGAGGAGGCGGCCGAGGGTGACGGCACGGAGCCCCTCGTGCAGGAGGCGGCACCCGAAGAGACCGCAGTGGAACAGGGCGGGACCGAGGCAGCCGAGGAGGACGACAGTCCGCTCCTCGAGGGCCCGCTCACCGAGATCTTCGACCGCCAGCAGGAGGCCATGGCCGAGTCCGGCGGCTGGGCGGGCATCAAGGCGGGGATCCGGGGCCGCATCGAGCGCGCCGCGCAGCTCCCCGAGGAGATGCGCAACTACGCGCTCAAGGTCTGGGACGAGTTCGACCCGAGCGGGCTGGCCGAGGACCTGGCGGTCTCGGGCTACGGTTTCGTGAAGAGCCTGGTGCTCGTCCTGATCTACATGGTGTTCATCTTCGCGGAGTCCGCGATCTTCCGCCGCAAGATCCTGACCATCGCGGGCGAGCGCCAGACCGACGCGGCCGAGATCCTCGACCGCATCGGCCGCGGGATCCAGCGCTACCTGGGCGTGAAGACGGTGGTGAGCTTCCTCACGGGCTCCCTCTGCTACCTGGTGCTGGTGGCCCTCGAGATCCCCTACGCGCTGCTGTTCGGCTTCATCACCTTCGCGCTGAACTTCATCCCCACCTTCGGCAGCATCGCCGCGGGCATCTTCCCCACCATCACGGCCCTGGCCGTGGAGGCCTCGCTGCTGAAGGCCGTGGCGGTGATCGTCACCTACCTCGCGGTGAACCTCACCCTGGGCTCCTTCATCGAGCCGCGCATCCTTGGACGGGAGCTCAACCTCTCGCCGCTCGTGGTGGTCATCTCCGTCGTGGTCTGGGCCGGGCTGTGGGGCGTCGTGGGCGGCTTCCTCGCCGTCCCTCTGACCGCCGCCCTGCAGATCATCCTGGCGTCGAACGACACCACCTATCCCATCGCGGTGATGCTGGGCTCGGGCCCCGGGCGGCGCCGCCGGGGGGACCCGGACCCGCCGGACTCCCTGGACGCGGCGGCGGCCTGACCGTCTCCATCCGGGACCGGTGGGCCGACTCGAGGGGACCTGCGCCCGCCCGACGCAGGTCGGTCCTGGCCGCAGGGCCCGGCTCCGCGGAGGCGGGATAGGATCGAGGCAGGTCATGCGCCCGCTGCTGCCGCTCCTCCTCGCGCTCCTCGCGCCGGCCCTGGCCGGACGGGACGCGCCTCCGAACCTGCTCGTCATCACCCTCGACGACGTGGGCATCGACCGTTTCCCGAGCTACGGCGTGCACCCCACGCCCGTGCGCATGCCGGTGATGGAGCAGCTGATCGCCCAGGGCGTCACCTTCGACCGTGTCTGGGCCATGCCCTCGTGCAGCCCGACGCGTGCGTCACTCCTCACGGGGCGCTTCCCCCACCGACACGGAGTGCTGAACCAGATCGGCCCGGGGGACCCGAGCGAGCCCGACCTCGACCCCGCCGAGCCGGTCCTGCCGAAGAAGCTCCCCGGCTACCGCAGCGCGGCCATCGGCAAGTGGCACCTGCGCTCTGCGGCGAGGCCCACCACCCACCCCCTGCAGTGCGGGTTCGGGCTGCACATCGGCTCCATGTACAACGTGGGGCAGAGCGGCTACTTCGACTGGCGCAGGTTCGTGAACGGGGTCTGGCACCAGGAGCTGCGCTACGCCACCACGGTGACCACCACCGACGCCCTGCGCGTGGCGCGCCAGCTGCCGGGGCCGTGGTTCCTCTATGTGAACTACAACGCCGCCCACTCGCCGTTCCATGTGCCGCCCCAGCACCTGCACACCTACGGCCAGCCCGCGGACGACCTCACGCGCTACCGAGCCATGCTGGAGGCCATGGACACCGAGATCGGCCGCCTGCTTGCCGGGGTCGACCTCGACGAGACCCTGGTGGTCGTGGTCGGAGACAACGGCACGCCCCAGCCCGTGACGGACGGTCCCTGGCCACCCCACCACGCCAAGGGCAGCCTCTACGAGGGGGGCGTACGCGTGCCGCTGGTCGTGGCCGGCCCCGGCGTCGCGCAGGGACGCTCGGAAGCGCTGATCTCTATCGTGGATGTGCACCGCACCCTCGTCGAGATCGCCGGGGGCTCGTTCCAGGCGGAGGACTCCATCAGCTTCCTGCCCCAGCTGCAGGACCCGAGCACACCGGGCGCGCGAGCCTGGCTCTTCGCGGAGAAGAACAACGACAGCGCGGGGACCGGACAGACGGGGCCCGGCCACGAGCGGGCCATCAGCGATGGGCGCTGGAAGCTGCTCCGAAACAACTTCGGGGACGAGCTCTTCGACCTCTCCGTCGACCTGGTCGAGGGCAACAACCTCCTGAACGCCCCCCTGAGCGCAGAGGCCCAGGCGGCCTACGACAGCCTGCAGACCGCGCTGCTGACCTTTCTGTAGCAGCCGCTAGAGGGCGCCTCAACGACTCAGCGCGCCGCCGGCAGGGGGCGCCTCTTATCCACAGCGCGCGTCCGCCATCTGCAGCCTCTGTACGAGAGCGAGCAGCAGGCTCCGGTAG
>JBDQFW010000013.1:0-29617 GCA_040265735.1 Planctomycetota bacterium
TTCTCCCACGGGGACGACCTGGCCGCGGGCAGGGTCTGGGGCAGCGAGCTGCGCGGGGTGCGGCGGGAGCTGGACGCCTTCGTGGCCGACGGCGGCCTGATCCTCGGGGTCTGCAACGGATTCCAGGTCCTGGTGGAGTCAGGCCTGTTCCAGCCCGAGCGCGCTCCCCAGGAGCGCTCCATCGCGCTCTACGCCAACGCCAGCAACCACTACGAGTGCCGCTGGGTCACCCTCGAGGCGGGGCCCAGCCAGTGCGGCTGGCTGGAGGCCGGCTGGCGCTTCCCGGTCCCGGTCGCCCACGCCGAGGGGCGCTTCACCTGCCTCGACGACGCCACCTTCGGCGAGCTCGAGGCCGCGGGCCAGCTGGTCCTGCGCTATGTGACGCCGGAGGGCGGCAAGCCGAGCTACCCCGAGAACCCCAACGGCTCGGCCGGGGATGTGGCGGGGATCTGCGACCCCAGCGGTCGCGTGGTGGGGCTGATGCCGCACCCCGAGCGGAACCTGGACCCCTGGAACCACCCGGAGTGGACGCGCCTCGGCGAGCGCAGCGAGGGCGAAGGCCTGCGCTTCTACCAGGAGCTCGTGGCCGCCGCGCGCGCGGGGCACGCCGTCGCGGGCGCCGGATCCTGACCGGTGCGGGCCGGGTGCGCACCTGGCTCCGGACCGCTGGCAAGAAAACCTTCCCGAACCCGGGGCGGGTGCTGGATTCGGGCAAATGCGGATCGCTACCTTCGGCCGAGAGGTTGAACCGATGAACCGCACACTCTCCCTCCTGGCCTTCGCGGCCCCCCTCTGCATCCTTCCCCTCGGCAGCAGCTGCGTCGTCGCGGCAGTGGCCGGAGCCACGGTCCTGGTCACGGACGAGTTCCGCGACAACGCCGTGAGCGTCGTCCTCCCGATCTCGCCCGAGCTCGCCTGGGCGGGGACCAAGACCTCCCTCTCGGCCCAGACCGACGCCCTCATCCACGAGGACAGCGCGCACTGGACCCTCAAGACCACCATGGGCAGCAACGTCGAGACCGCTCAGGTCCTCGTCCATGTGGAGGAGTTCGATGTCGGGCAGACGCGCATCCTGGTCGAGGCCAAGAAGTTCATGGTCCACAACGCCGCCCTCTCCGACCGGATCCTGCGCCAGATCGAGGCGGACCTGACTCGCGAGATCGTCCGATGAAGCCGCTGCTCTGCCTGGCCGGGGCCGTCCTCGGCCTGGGCTCCTGCATCGCCCCCGTCGCCGTCGTGGGCACCGCGAGCGTCGCGGGCGTTGTCGCCGCCGAGGAGTGGAAGTCCAACGCCGCCGCGCGCTGGTTCAACCTCACCGCGGACGAGGCCTGGGAGGAGGGCGTTCGCCTCCTCGAGGACATGGCCGACACGCCGGTGACCATCGACTCGGAGGCCCGCACTGCGGACGCGCTCGTCAATCCCCACCATTACCAGCTCACGGTCACCCCCACCGAGCTCGGAGCCCGCGTCAGCATCGCTGTGCGCACCTACGCGCTCTGGGATCGGCAGGAGGCCGAGCGCTGGCTGAGCCGCTACGCCAAGCGGGTCGCCGCGCGGAGCTGAGCGCGTGACGATGGAGAGGCAGGGGCGGCGCTCGCGGGCGCTGCCCCTGCTTGCGTGAGCGGGTGGTTCATGCGCACCCCGCTCCCGGCTGCAGCCGCTTCGGCCCCCAGGCTGCGCCTCTGCTCGGCAAGGCGGGCGCCTCCCGGGCCTCAGGCCGAGGAGCCCGCGCGGCGCGCGACGCACGCCTCGCAGTAGCCCGACAGCCGCAGGACATGGCTGTGAACCTCGAAGCCGCGGGCCCTGGCGTTCTCGAGCTGAAGCGCCTCGATGCGCTCGTCGTGGAACTCCACGATCGCCCCGCAGGACCGGCAGACCATGTGGTCGTGGTGGGCGTGTCCCATCACATGCTCGTAGACCTTCTCACCCAGACCGGTGTTGAAGGACTCGATGAAGCCGCCGCGTTCAAGCAGGTCCAGCGTCCGGTAGACCGTGGCCCGGGACACGCGCGACTCCGGGTCCTCGCGGAGCCACCCATAGAGCGTCTCGGCCGAGAAGTGCTCATGGGTGGCGAAGACCCGATCGAAGACCTCGAGCCTCTGCGGCGTCGGGCGCTGCCCCTCCTGCCGGAGGGACTCCTCGAAGCGGGCGCGGATCGCGGAGTCGTCCATGGAAGCTTGCGGCCTGGTGCGGAGCCGTGAGGCGCGGCAGCGCCCTCCCGGCAGAGGTGCGGCCCAGAATGGCTCGCGAGGGGCCCTCCTTCAAGGCTCCCAGGGACCGAGCCGGTCGACTCGGGCCTCGGAGGTCCTCAGGCGGTACAGGCCCTCAGTCGTCGAGGCTGCCCTCGAGCTCCAGCGCCTTCGCCCGTCGGCGTCCAATGTCACGGCGGCAGAACTTGCCGTCCCATTGAATCGCCTCGTACGCCTCGTAGGCACGGTCCCGTGCCTCCTCCATGGTCTCGCCCATCGCGGTGATGCAGAGGACCCGCCCGCCGCTGGTCACCACGTCACTCCCGCGCAGGCGCGTGCCGGCATGGAAGACCTCCACCCCAGGCACCTCGGCCGCGCGCTCGAGGCCGCTGATGGGCGAGCCCTTTCGGTAGCTGCCGGGATAGCCCTCCGCGGCCGCGACCACGCCCACCACCGGACGGCGGTCCCACTCGGGCGGCTCGACCTCGCTCAGGCATCCGTCGGCCGCGGCGATGAGGATCGGGACCAGGTCGCTCTTCAGGCGCCGCATGAGGGCCTGACACTCGGGGTCGCCGAAGCGCACGTTGTACTCGACGACGCGCGGCCCGGCCTCGGTCAGCATGAGGCCGACAAACAGGATGCCGCGGTAGTCGATCTCCTCCTGGCGCAGGGCGTGCACGGTGGGGATCAGCACGCGCTGCTCGATCTGGCGGTGCACGCGCTGTGAGACCAGGGAGACGGGGCTGAACACCCCCATGCCGCCGGTGTTCGGACCCGTGTCGCCCTCGCCGACCTGCTTGTGGTCCTGGACGGGCTCGAGGATGAGCAGGGTCTCGCCGTCCGTGATGGCGAAGACGCTGGCCTCCTCCCCCTCCATGAACTCCTCAACGAGGATGCGCGCGCCGGCGCCGCCGTGACGCCGCTCCTCCATGATCGCGTCCACGGCCGCGCAGGCCTCGTCCGCGTCATGGCAGATGTAGACCCCCTTGCCGGCGGCGAGACCATCCGCCTTGATGACCTGGGGCCACTCGGTGAGGGACTCGAGGTAGCCCTTTGCGCGGCCGCTGTGGTCGAAGCGCTTGGAGCCCGCGGTCGGGATGCGGTGGCGCTCGAGGAGATCCTTGGCGTCGATCTTCGAGGCCTCGAGGCGCGCGCCCCGCTCGCCCGGGCCGAAGCACCGGATGCCGGCCTCGCGCAGGCGATCACCGAGGCCGTCGCAGAGGGGATCCTCGGGTCCGACCACCACGAGCTCGACGCCCTCATCCCGGGCCAGAGCCACGAGGGCCGGGACGTCACCCGCAGGGACCTCGATGTTCCGGGCGACCTCGGCCGTCCCGGGGTTGCCGGGGGCGCAGAGGACTTCGGTGACCAGGGGGGACTGGGCGATCTTCCAGGCGAGAGCGTGCTCACGCCCACCGCTGCCAACGACGAGGACCTTCATGTCAGGGATCGAGCGCGGGGGTGCGGGCCCGCGGGGCAGGAGAGTAGAGCTTTCCACAGGTCCCCGCCACCGCCGGCAGCCCCGTCCGTCCCCCTTCTGGGTGGGCGGGGGCCCGGGGCCTCGGTGCGAGCAGCGCCAGGGCCGGCAGCTCCCGCCCCACGGTCGCTCCGGCGCACCACCGGCCAAGTCCCGCATCGGGCCGCGTGCCGTCTACGACCGCGCGAGGGGACTCGCTGGGCCCCGGTCCCGGCCTGCCCTAGAATGCCCTCGGCTTCGGGGAGTACCTCAGTTGGTAGAGGCGCGCCTTTGGGTGGCGCGAGTCGTGGGTTCGAGTCCCATCTCCCCGACCACCTGTCCTCGGCCCGGCACGACGCGAGCCACGCCCCGCCATGCTCGGCAAGTTCATCCTCTTCTTGATCGCCTGGTCGCTGCTGAAGCGGGTGGTCAAGGCGATCCGCCCGGAGCAGGCCCGACTGGGCGGCAAGGGTGGGCGCGGGGAGGACGCCGCCGGCGAGGCCTCATCGGAGGGACCCGCCCGGAACCTCATCCCGGTGGACCCCAGCGATCCTCTCGCCGGCACGGTCCTGCCCGGGTCACGGCCGGGCACCTGCCGCGACTGCGGTGCGACCTACTCCCTGCCCGGCGACTTCCCCACCAGCCTCGCCCAGTGCGACGCCTGCGGCGGGATCGTGGAGGTCGGGCCCTTGGTGCGGCTCAGCTCCGAGCTGACGCCCTCCGAGGCCGAAGAGGCGCTGCTGCTACCGGGAGGTGGCGGCGAGGGCGAACCGCCTGCGGAGCCCGCGCCGGAACCGCCGCTGCCGGAGCAGGTCCTGCCCGAGGAGCCGGATCAGGAACGCCCGCCTCAGCCTGAGCCCGTTCCCGATCCAGTTCCTGAAGCCCCGCCACTGATTGCAGCCGAACCACTGCCGGCACCCGAGCCGCTGACCGAACCGCAGGTCCAGGCTCCCGCTGAACTGGCAGAGGAGCCGCCCGCCGAACCAGAGCCCGCCGCACCCGAGGTCCTCGACCGCGCGACCTGCGCCCCGGCGGACGCGACCCTCGGACTGCTCGGCGATCGCGGGCAGACGGGAATGGCGATCCGTGATGCCTTCGCGGCCGACCACGAGGGCCAGGCCCTGCAGCTGCTCGGGACCGTCCAGCGCGTGGAGTCCTACGGTCACGACGCCCACTTCGGTTCCCGGAAGGGCCCGCGCCTCGTGCTCGACACGGAGGTGGACGGCGTCCGCGCCGTGGTCCTCCTACCGGAAGGCTCGACGGTGCCCGAGCGGGGCTCGAGGGTCGTCGCCCACGGACGCGCGGTTGGAGCAGACCCCTACCTGCGGGCCCTGTTCCTTGCGGGCGGCTCCGCGAATCCCGCGTGAGTGGGTTCTGGCTCCGTGCCGTGCCGACTCCCACGGGCCCCGGGCGGCTATGCTCGCCCCGCACGCGCCCATAGCTCAGCTGGATAGAGCACCGGACTTCTAATCCGACGGTCCCAGGTTCGAATCCTGGTGGGCGCGCCATTCCACCGGGGTTTCAGGGGTCCGCACCGCGGCGCACGGCGATGCTTGCGGCATGTGTTCTCCCGGAGCCGCGGCGGTGCTCACGAAGCGGGGCTCACCGCGCCGGACCCGGGGCCCTGAGGAGCGGGCGCAACAGGGTGAGTGCCTCCTCGTCCAGCCAGGCTCCCCCGGCCTCGGAGTGGACCTCCCAGGAGTCCTCGAACCAGCTTCGGCCGGCTCGGACCTCCAGGGTGAGGTCGAGGAAGCGCGCGCTGGGAGTGATCACCTCGTCGCCTCCCTCCAGTGCGGCGAGCGGCAGATCCACGCGGAGGCCGAGCCCGGCCGCTCCCCGTGAGCCGCTCGGATCCGTGCGCACCGCGAGGCGAACCGGCTGCAGGCTGATGAGGCCTTCGTGAACATCGCTCGGCAGCGGCTCCCCCGCGAGCGCACCGCCGCGCTCCCGCCACTCCTCCGCCAGGAGCGCCTCGAGCTCGGGAAGGATCAGGTTCCAGCGACGGGGGAACGCATCCTCCCAGCCCTCGAGCGTCTTCGTGACCACCATGCGTCCGTGGGCCAAGACGAAGAGCCAACACGCCGCTAGCAAGGCGAGAGCAAGCAGGGAAGGAGCGAGGCGGGGCCGCATCGGAACGCGACCTCGACCATACCAAGGGATGTCGAACAGGAGTCCGCGGAGCGCATGCGGAGCCCCATGTGTCGAGCCTGTGTGCGCCTCTGGCCGCATCCGGAAACCCCGGCTCAATTCCGGTGACCCCTGGCGAAGCGCTCCCTACCCCGCGCCCTGGACACCGACATGCCGCCACAACACAAGCAACACCTCGCAGAGGGCCGTCATGCCGATGAGCCCCGCCGGGCCGTGCGCGGTGAGAGGACAGACGGTCCCGGGCCGCGCCTCTCGGGATGGACACGCGCGCTGGTCGCGGCCGCTGGCCTGGCCCTGTCGCCGGCATGCGCTCCCAGCGAGGCCCCGCCGGATCCGGCCCTCGCCTTCCTGCTGGACCGCCACGACTCCGACGGCGACGGTCGCATCACGCGCGCAGAGTACGGCCGGGACGAGGCGGCATTCGGGCGCCTGGACCGCGACCGCAGCGGAGTGGTGGACGCCGCCGACCTCGCCGACCTCCGCGTTGCGCGCGCGCAGCAGCGGGCCCGGAACGGCGGCGGCTCGGCCCCCTCGGGTCGCAGCAAGAGCGAGGTCCGGGGAGCAAGCGACCAGCGCCCGCTCATGGGCCTCCCCGCCCCGGACCTGCTGCTGCCGCGTCTGGAAGGGGGCGCTCCCGAGCAGCTCAGCGCCCTGTGGACGGACCGCCCGGTGCTGCTGGTGTTCGGCAGCTGGACATGACCTCCGTTCCGCTCCGCGGCCGGTCGGCTGCGGGACCTCGCGTCGCGCTACGAGGGAGTCCTGGTGAGCCGGCTCGTGTATGTGCGTGAGGCCCATGCCCTCGACGGCGTCTCCCCCCTGGTGGGCGCGCAGTCGCCCCTGGTCGAGCAGCCCCTCCACCTGGGCGAGCGCAGGCGCGTGGCGGGGCAGTGCAGCGCGGACCTGGACCTCGGCATGGAGGTGCTGGTGGACGATGTGGACGACCTCGCCGCGCGCGCCTTCGGGGGCTGGCCAGATCGCCTCGTGATCGTCGGAACGAACGGTCGCGTGCTCTACCAGAGCGCGCCGGGCCCCTGGGGCTTTGATCTCGATGAGCTCGAGAGTGCCCTGGAGGCTTCACTCACGGCGCCCCAGCCGCGGGAGGGCGGATCGGGTCTGCCCCTGAATGGTTGATCTAGCCCGCGGGATCCATGGATAGTCATGCTGCGCGTCTCGTCGACCGCGCAGTTGCATGAAGTCCCCCTCCAACCTGCGCCAAGACCTGCCCGCCGGCATCGTCGTCTTCTTCGTTGCCGTCCCCCTGTGCCTGGGGATCGCCCTCGCGAGCGGCGCCCCGCCCTTCTCCGGCCTGGTGGCCGGCATCGTGGGCGGCATCGTCGTCGGCATCCTCAGCGGCTCGCCCCTTGGGGTCTCGGGCCCGGCCGCGGGCCTCGCCGTCATCGTCCTGCGTGCCATCGAGCAACTCGGGTTCGAGCCCTTCCTCGCCGCGGTGGTGCTCGCTGGCCTCCTCCAGGTGGGCATGGGCTTGGCACGCGCAGGGGTGCTGGCCTACTTCTTCCCGAGCTCCGTGATCAAGGGAATGCTCTCCGGCATCGGAGTGCTGATCATCCTCAAGCAGATCCCCCACGCCCTGGGCCACGACACGGACGCCGAGGGCGACATGTCCTACGAGCAGGTGGATGGCGACACCACGCTGGGAGCGCTTGGGCACATGTTCGAGGACTTCACGCCGGCGGCCATGCTCGTCAGCGGCGTGGCCCTGGCGATCCTGATCCTTTGGGACCGCGTCCTCACCAAGCGTGGCGGCCTCTTCAAGATGCTCCAGGGCCCTCTGGTGGCCGTGGTGTTCGGGATCGCCTATCAGGCCCTGACCAGCCGCTTCGCTCCGGACTGGGCCCTCTCGCTGGAGCACCTGGTCCAGGTCCAGGTCATCGGCTCCCTGAGCGAGGTGGGCAGCCTGCTGGTCCACCCCGACTGGAGCGCCTTCGGCTCCCACGCGGTGTGGGTCACCGCCATCACGATCGCGGTGGTCGCAAGCCTCGAGACCCTGCTCTGCGTGGACGCGACCGACCGCATGGACCCCGAGAAGCGCAAGACCCCCACCAACCGGGAGCTCCTCGCCCAGGGCGTCGGCAACATGACCAGCGGCCTGCTGGGCGGACTGCCGGTGACGCAGGTCATCGTGCGCAGCTCCGCCAACATCCAGTCCGGCGGCAAGTCCAAGACCTCGGCGATCCTGCACGGCTTCTTGATCCTGCTGTTCGTGCTGGTGCTGCCCCAGGTCCTGAACCTGGTGCCCCTGGCCGCCCTCGCCGCGGTGCTGCTGGTGGTGGGCTACAAGCTCGCCAAGCCTGCCCTCATCAAGGAGCAGTGGGCGGCAGGCTGGTCGCAGTTCATCCCGTTCACCGTGACCGTGCTGGGCATCGTCTTCACCGACCTGCTGACCGGGATCGGCCTCGGCCTGGGCGTCGCCCTGTTCGTCCTCCTGCGGGCGCACTTCCTGAACTCCCACCTGCTCCATCAGACCGGAGAGGGCGAGTACCAGCTCACCCTGGCGGAGGAGGTCAGCTTCCTGAACAAGGGCGCCCTCGCGGGCGAGCTGGAGCGCCTTCCCAGCGGCAGCCGCATCGTGGTGGACCTGCGCAAGGTGGTCCACATGGACCACGATGTGAAGGAGGTCCTGGACGAGTTCACCGCGGGCGCCGCCGCGCGCTCGATCACCATCGAGCGCCACGACCCGGTCCCGGGACCGCAGCCCGTGACCGCCCAGGCAAGCTGACGCCCACGGCCCACGGCGGCCTGCTCAGCGGCTGCCGTCGGGCCGGGCCTCGACCCGCAGCACGGGCGCGAGCTCGCCAATGGCGAGCCGCTCGTCGAAGTGGTTCCAGGTGAAGAGCGAGTCCTCGCTCTCCGGCTCGAGCAGCTGCGCCGCCACCCGCGCAAGGGGCTGGCGTGCGGGGACCAGGAGCGCAGATGCGCTGGGCTCCGGCAGAACGACCTCCGACCAGGCTCCGGCCAGTCGGACCTCGTGGTGCCCCTGGAACGGCCGCTCCGCGCGCTCGATCGCCTCCACGCGAAAGCCCCTGTAGGTGCCCGGGGCGACCTCGCCAAGCTCCTGGAAGCGCACGCCGTGTCGACTGAGGAGGGCGCGGTCGGCCTCGCTGGGGTTCGGCAGGATCCAGGCCGCGGGCAGCACGCGCCGTCGCCCGGCGACGAAGCGATCCTGGAGCCCGACCACCTCGCGGCGCCAAACCGGCCGGGCCACGCGCCGCACTCCGAGGCCCTCGAGCGAGAGCTCGTCGACCTCCCCGAGCAGCAGCGCGTGGGGCCGCGGGTCGCACAGCCGCGTCTGGTCGCCGAAGAGCGCGGGGCGCCCCTCCTCCAGCTCACGGTCCAGGCGGGCGGTGAGGTCGAGCAGCTCGTCCGCCGAGGCCCGCGCCGCGTCCACCACGCCCAGCACGAACGCGTGCGTGACCTCGATCCGCTCCGGAAAGGCCAGGTAGGAGTAGGCCTCGGAGAGCACCGCCACCCGGTTGCGCAGGCCGAGCATGTTGGTGCCGAACCGCGGCCGGTGGTCGTAGGTCGCCCAGCGCGCGGGCTCGCCGCGCGTCAGGTTGCCGTAGTCGAAGGCTCGGAAGCCGTGGAGCGCGCGGAGCTGCTCGCGCGCGGGTGCGAGCACGCGCGCCCGCGCGAAGCGGTCGAGGCGCGGGTCGGTGTTCGGGGACAGGCTCGTCGCGTAGGTCAGGTGGTAGCCGTGGTACGAGCCGTCGGTGGTGTGGAGGTCGAGGAGCAGGTGCGGGTCGAACGAGCCGAGCACCTCGAGGAGCGCGCGCGTCTCCGGCGCCTCGGCCTTCACGAAGTCGCGGTTGAGGTCGAGGCCGGCGGCGTTCGCCCGCTCCCCGACGCCGCCATCCGGGCCGTTCTGACTGACCCGATTCGTGCGCGCGATGCGCTCGTTGCCGTCCACGTTGTAGATGGGCAGGAACCACACCTGGCAGTCCGCCCAGCGCGCGCCGTGCTGGCCCTCCGCGGTCTCGCGCAGGAGGCGCAGGACGGCCTCCTTGCCCTCGACCTCGCCCCCGTGGATGTTCGCCACCACGAGGATGCGCAGGCCCTCCCGCGAGCGGGCCTCGGCGGCGTCCAGGGTGGGCTGCTCGCCGCCCACCGCGGCGAGGAGCAGGGGCCGTCCCTCGCCACTCGACCCCGCGGTCCCCACGACCACGCGGCCGCCGCTCTGGAGCGCCTCGAGCCCATCCAGGAATGCCTGGGCCTCGGCCAGGGTCGTCGTGCGTGCTCCGCCCGTGGCCTCAGGCGCCGTAAGGGGCCCGTCCTGGGCCGGGTCGTGCAGGGGGGCGCCGAGGAGGGGCAGCAGGGCGAGGAGGAGAGCGCTCATGGCCCGAGGATAGGGACCCGGGCAGAATCCCAGGAGGCCTCGCCTCGCGCGACCGCCGCCGCTAGGGTCCCCTCCCATGCGCCCCACCAGATCCCGCCTGGCCCTCGCGTGCCTCGCCGCCCTCTCCCTCGCCGCCGCGCTGCCCCGCGAGGAGGTCGTCCTCGAAGCCGGCGAGCTCCGCTTCCGCTGGGTTCCTGACTGGCTGCAGGTCCCGGGCGGCGGCGACCTCGGCAACACCCACGGCTGCGTGGCGTCGCTCCCGGGGGGCGACATGCTGTTCAACACCGACGCCGAGCACGCGGTCGTGCGTGTCTCTCCGGAGGGCGCCTGGAAGGCGGCCTTCGGCGAGGACCTGCGCGGAGGCCTCCACGGGATGGCCACCAACATCGAGGGAGACCGCATCTTCCTCTACCTCACCCACACCGGCCGCCACGAGATGGTGAAGACCACCGTGGACGGGGCGGTCGAGATGAGGCTCGGCTGGCCCGAGGCCTCCGGCAAGTACGAGAGCGCCGACCAGTACCGGCCGACCGCCGTCGCCGTGGCGCCTGACGGCAGGATCTTCGTGGCCGACGGCTACGGCCGCTCGTGGGTGCACCGCTACGCCGCCGACGGCACCTGGCTGGGCTGCTTCGGCGGGCAGGGCACGGAGCCAGGCCAGATGCGGACCCCCCACGGGCTCGTGATGGACACGCGCACCGAGCCGGCCCGCCTCGTGGTGTGCGACCGCGAGAACGGGCGCCTGCAGACCTTCGACCTGGAGGGGAACCTGCTTGGGGTGCACAACGGCCATCTCCGTCGCCCGTGCAGCGCCGCCCTGCGCGGTGACCACCTCGCCATCGCGGACCTGGCCGGCCGCGTGACCCTGCTGGACGAGCGCTTCGAGCTCGTCGGCCACCTCGGCGACCAGCCCGACCCCAAGCTGCGCGCCGTCAACGGCGTGGGCAAGGAGCTCTGGCGGGACGGCGAGTTCCTCTCCCCGCACGGCATTGGCTGGGGCGCTGACGGCTCGCTCTATGTGCTCGACTGGAACCGCCACGGCCGGGTGACGCGGCTGGAGGCCCTCCCGGGCCGCTGAGTCCGGCCGAAGCCGGCGCAGGCATCAGCGGCGCTGGCGCCGCAGCCAGGAGAGGAAGCGCCCCTCAAGGGACTCTGCCTCGAGACCGGGGCTGGAGAGGGGCAGGCCTATGACGGCCTCCCATGCGCCCTCCTGGTGCGCGGGGTCCGGCGCCTGTACGAGCTCGCGCAGGAGCTGGCCGAAGCGCGCGCCGCTGTCGCGCGCGTTCTTGCCCGCCTCGGTACGGAGCCAGAACAGGAAGCCTGCGCGGTAGGCCCGCACGAACTCGAGCCAGTCCCCCTGGAAGGCCGCGGGGAGGTCACGCCCGAGGGCGGCGGCGCCGAGGAATGGGCCGCTGACGGTGCGCGTGCGGACGCCGTCGTCCGCAAGCAGCCGGAAGTGATGCTCGCCCCCCTCACGCCTGCGGTCCTCGATGCCGTCGTTCTGGGTCTGCCTCAGCTTGGTGACGAAGTGGTCGCTGCCTCGGAACTCGCGCCAGCGGGTCGCCGCAGGCATGGCCGGCAGGATGCCGCCCTCCGAGAGTCCCCCAGGGACGAACATCTCCCAGGCCTGACTGGTCCGCGCGCGGAGGTCCCCGTCGAGGCGCGTGTCGCACTCCTCCTCGGTGGCCACCACGACCTCGAGGGCGAGACCCGCGATGAGCGCCGCGGGCAGGTGCCCGCCGGACCAGTGCTCCAGCAGCGCGCCCACCGCGAGCTGCTCGATCTGCTGGCGCGTGAGGGTCGGCCGGTCTTCACGGTCCATGGAGGAGCCGTCGGGGTTCACGAGGGACCACACCCGCGCCTCCTGCACGAAGAAGTGCGTCCAGTTCTGCGTGCCCTCGACCCACAGGAAAGGACGCGCGGTGGGGTCCAGGATCCCGCCCAGGGCGAGCAGGTCTCCGAACTCGTTGCGGTCCCAGGCGAGGAGCACGGGGAGAGGTCGCCCCTCGAGCTCGCCCCCCAGCAGCTCGCCAGCCGCGAGGGAGGTGGCCAGCTCCGCGAACTGCTCGCGCTGGCTGTCCTTCCACTCGAGCCGCTCGGCCAGCTCCCCGGGCGTGCCGTCCGCGAACGCCCGGGCGAGGGCCTTGCCCTTGGGCTTGGAGAGCAGCTTGACCTCGGCCTCGAGCGCCTTGATCTGGGCCTTGAGGCGGGTCGCGTCCGGCTCGGTCCACTCGAGCAGGGTCCCCTGGGCGCGCAGGACCCCCGAGGCGACCTCGAGCAGACGCTCGGGCGCGCCACTCGCGGTGAGGGCGTGGGCCGTCATGTAGAGGTCCACGCCCCCCGCGGGCACGCGCACGAAGGCCTGGGCGAGGAGGCTCTCGAGGGAGAGTCCGTCGAGGCCCTCGAGCCCCAGCCGGACCACGGCCTGCTCGGCGCGGAGCTGGTGGTCCTGCGCGGCGAGGGAGGGGGCGGATGCGAGGGCGACGGCTGCCAGCAGAGGGCAGAGCGAAGAGAGGGGACGAACCATGGCCCCTCCTTACGCCCAGGGGCGCCTCGGTTTCGCCCCCCACCGCGGAAGCGGGGGCTCCCGTGGCGTCAGCGGTCCACGCCGTCGGGTGACGGACGCGAATTGGACGCAGAATCCAGCCGAACCGCCTCGAGCGCGAGCCAGCGCGCCTCGTCCAGCAGCTGGAAGACGATCGGGTGCTCCGCGCGACGGAGAACCAGGCGACGCCCGTGGCGCCGCAGCACGAGGTGGTCACGGTCCTCGAGAACCGGGCCCACATCCGGAACGGCGAGGGCCGTGTCCCACGAGCGCTCGGCGCGCTTCTCGGCCAGGTGCCGTGCCTGGCGTTCCCGGCTGCGGGCCTCATCGCGCAGTTCCCGCGGTGAGGCCTCTCCGAACGAGGCCGCGAACGCGGGCTCTCCCTCGGCGGAGGGCTCCGCGCTCGGCGCGGGGTCCACGGAGATGCGGTGCAGGACGCGCGGAACAACGGGGGCGCTGGCCTCCAGAGCCGGATGGCCGGGCCCAGGGTCCTCACCCAGGCCCACCGCCAGCGCGAGCGCCAGGGCGGGCAGGGGCCCAAGAAGCAGGATGCAGCGCCTCACGGGAGGGGTTCTCGACCCCCCTCACCGCGGCACTGGGGTCAAAGCCCCGAACCGCTGGGATCGATCCCAACCTGAGGCTCGCCCGCCTTGCGCGTCCGGCGCTCCGCGTCCGCCTCCCGCTCCACGAGGCGCAGCTCGTGCAGGCCCCAGGAACCCAGCCCGAGGGCCACCGCCACGAGCGCGGCCTCGAGCAGGACGAGCTGCCCCGGGGTCATGCCGGTGATGGCTCCCATGTGCAACGCGCCCTCGTTCTGAAACACGGAGACGATGGCCCCAGGCAGCACCACCACCGCCAGCAGCGCCGCCACGAGTCCTGCTGCCAGGTTGAAGCGCGCACGCTGGCGCGCGGCGCGCAGGGACTCGGGAACGGGCACGGGGACGAGGGGCTCGAGCTCGCGCAGCCGGCCCAGGGCCTGGGCCCGCTCGGCGACGACCTTCTGCATGGCGCGGCCGTGCTCCTCGGAGAGGGCCCAGGCGCGCTCCTCGGCGCGCCGAACGGCGAGCTCCGCGTCCTCGCGCTGGCGCTCGCTGCGGGCCTCCGCCTCCTCCGCGTGCGCCTGGGCAGCAGCCCGCGACTCGGTGAGATCCTCGAGCCGCGCGCGCAAGGAGACGACCTCGGTGCCGGCAGCCTCGGCGCGGGTGAGCGCCTGCTTCTCGTTGGCGAGAGCGGCTGCCAGCACGCGGCGGTACTCGTCGCGCTCCTGACGCGCCTTGAGCGTCTCCTCGAGGGCGCGCTGGGCGAGGCGCACCTCCTGGTCCACGCGCTGCTCCAGCTCGCGCACGCGGCGCTCGGCGAGCGCCAGCCTGCGACGGGCCGCATCGGATGCGTTGCTGTCGGCCATACTTTCCCCTCGGGCCGCGAGCGACCCGCTCGAATTCTGCCCCGCTCCCGGCGCCTTGCAAGGACGGTGTGCCAAGAAGGGCCGCCCCACCCACGCTTCGATCCAACATCGTGGTTCCAGGCCCGTAGCCGACTCCCTCGCGGGCGCCATGGCCCGCATCTCGGCACCCCCTCCAACCGGGCCCGACCGCGTCCCATGATGCTGCTCACGCGCCCATGAGCTCGACCCCCACGAACCCCGCCGAACGGATGCTCCGCCTGCAGGTCAGGCTCCTCCTCACCCTCGGCCTCCTGCTGGTGGCCAACGGGTTCCTGCTGGTCAAGGCGGACCTGCTCCCGTGGCGCGCTCCGGGGCCGCCGGCTCCGGAGACCCTGCTCGACCCGGGGGCCCTGCCCCGGACCGTCCAGCCCGCGGCCGCCCTGGGGAGCGAGGAGGAGCGCACCATCTCCGCCTTCGAGCGCGCGCGACCCGCGGTCGTCGGGATCTCCAGCGTGGACCTGGCCACCTTCCGCCGTGGCGGGCGCCTCGTGCCGGTCGAGATCCCTGAGGGCACGGGCTCGGGCTTCGTCTGGGACGAGGGCGGATGGATCGTCACCAACTGGCACGTGGTGGCCAACGCCACCATGGTGAGGGTGAGCCTCGCAGATGGCGCCGTACGCGAGGGCGTGCTGGTAGGCGCCGTGCCTGAGCAGGACCTGGCGGTGATCAAGATCGACCCCGCGGGCCTCGACCTCACGGCAATCCCCCTCGGGGACAGCGACAGCCTTCGAGTCGGTCAATCCGTGCTCGCGATCGGGAACCCGTTCGGCCTCGAGGCCAGCCTCAGCAAGGGGGTGGTGAGCGGCCTACAGCGGGTCATCGACCTGGAGACCGACATCCGCATCCGGGGCGTGATCCAGACCGACGCCGCCATCAACCCGGGGAACTCCGGCGGCGTGCTGCTCGACCTCGCCGGGCGCCTGGTCGGCGTGAACACGGCCATCCGCAGCCGCACGGGCTTCAGCAACGGAGTCGGCTTCGCAGTGCCCGCGGAGCGCGTCAACGAGCTGGTGCCGCGCATCCTGGCGGGCGAGTTCCCGGTGCAGGCCGGGCGCGCGCTCATCGGCGTGCTGATGCTGCCCGATGAGCTCGTGCGCGCCCGCGGTCTGGAGGGCGTGGGCATCGAGGAGCTGGTCCCCGGCGGAGGAGCCGAGCGGGCCGGCCTCCGGGGAGCCGATGCAGACGACCCCGAGCGCTTCGACCTGATCCAAGCCGTGGACGACGCGCCCGTCACCACCCAGGAGTCCCTGCGGACGATCCTCGGCGAGCACAAGCCCGGGGACGAGGTGCGCGTGCGGATCCTGCGGGATGGCGAGGAGCTCGAGCTCGAGGTGGTCCTGGGCGGCAGCCGCGACCGGGTGCCACCAGGTCGCTAGCCCCGCCCTGCCTGGGGCCTCGAACCCACCCCCATGAGGCGTTAGAACGGGGGGCTGCAACGCGGGCCCCGAGGCCCCGCACGGCGCCCTTGGCCGCGCGGGATTTTCTCGCCAACGCCCGCTCGCTCCCCTCGTAGCGCCGCACCCAGCTGCGCACAGGCCATGATCGAACTGCAAGCCCTCACCAAGCGCTTCGGACCCTTCACCGCCGTCGACGACCTCTCGCTGAGCGTCGGCCGTGGCGAGGTCCTGGGCTTCCTCGGACCCAACGGAGCCGGGAAGTCCACCACGATGAAGATGATCACGGGGTTCCTGCCCCCCACGAGCGGCCGCATCCAGGTGTGTGGCCACGACGTGGGCACGCACCCCCGTGAAGCCCAGGCCGCCCTCGGCTACCTGCCGGAGGGCGCGCCGCTCTATCCCGACATGACTCCGGCGGGGCTGCTGCGGTTCTGCGGCGAGGCCCGAGGCCTGCGTGGCCAGGCCCTGCGCTCGGCCGTGGACCGCGCCATCGAGCGCACGGAGCTGCAGGGGGTCACCGCCCAGCGTATCGAGACCCTCTCCAAGGGCTTCAAGCGCCGCGTCGGCCTGGCCCAGGCGATCCTCAACGACCCGCAGGTCCTGGTCCTGGACGAGCCCACCGACGGCCTCGACCCCAACCAGAAGGCCCAGGTCCGGGCGCTGATCCGCGAGATGAGCGGGGACAAGGTCATCGTCCTCTCGACGCACATCCTCGAGGAGGTCGAGGCGGTCTGCTCGCGCGCCACGGTGATGGCGGAGGGACGACTGCGCTTCGACGGCACCCCCGCCGAGCTGCGTCGGCGGAGCCGCTTCTTCCGCTCGATCGAGCTGCACCTCGATGGGGCAGCGGAAGGCGCCCAGGCCGCGCTGGAGGGTCTTGAGGGCGTGGCCTCGGTGGAGGCGCTCTCCGCCTCCGCCTTCCGCATCTTCCCGCAGGACAAGCGCGCGCTGCTGCCGCAGGTCACGGCCCTGGCCTCGGAGCGCGGCTGGTCCACCAAGCACGTCTTCGTGGATCCCGGCCGGCTCGACGATGTGTTCCGCGTCCTGACCCGCGACGGCGCCCAAGAGGAGCGCGCGGGGACCACCTTCGAACAGATGAGCACCGAGGCTCCCGCCCAAGAGGAGGCCACCCGATGAACGGCACCCTGGTCGTGTTCCGGCGCGAGTTCGCCGCGTACTTCTCCACGCCCCTGGCCTATGTGTTCCTGGCCTTCTTCCTGGTCCTCACGGGGCTCTACCAGTGGGCCTTCATGGGCTTCTACCAGGCGGACCAGGCCAGCCTGCAGGCCCTCTTCTCCGGCCTGCCCTGGCTCTTCCTGGCGCTGATCCCGGCCCTGGGCATGCGCCTTTGGAGCGAGGAGCGCCGCAGCGGAACCATGGAGCTCCTGCTGACCCTGCCGATCTCCGTGCCCCAGGCGGTGCTGGGCAAGTTCCTGGCCGCCTGGGCCTTCGTGGGCGTCGCGCTCCTGCTGCTGACCAGCGAGTGGGCGACGGTGGCCTACCTGGGCGACCCCGATCACGGGGTGATCCTGGCCGGCTACCTGGGCGCGTTCCTGATGGCGGGCAGCTACCTGGCCTTCGCGGCCCTGATCAGCGCCCTGACCAAGAACCAGGTCCTGGCCTTCGTGGTCACCCTGGTGATGCTGCTGGTGAACCTGACCATCGGCTTCCCCGGGGTGGCCGACTGGCTCGGCGGAGTCCTACCCGCGTTCCTGCACCAGACCATCAAGGACACCTCCTTCCTGGTCCGGTTCGACGCGATCAGCCGCGGGGTCCTCGACCTCCGGGATGTCCTGTTCTTCCTCTCTTCGGTGGCGCTGTGCCTGTTCGCCAACGCCGCCGTGGTCGACCTGCGCAAGGGGGCCTGACGATGGACCGCACCCGCCTCACTCTGCTCTCGCTGGTCCTCGCGCTGGCGCTGTTCCTGGCCCTGAACCTGTTCACCTCCGTCGGCCTGCGCGGCCTGCGTACGGACCTGACCGAGGGCGGGCTCTACACGCTCTCTGACGGCACCCGCAGCACCCTGGCCAAGCTCGAGGAGCCGGTGGATCTCACGCTCTACTGGAGCGAGACGCTCACGAGTGAGGAGAACCCCATGCTCCACCAGTACGCCCGCCGGGTGCGGGAGCTCCTGGAGGAGTACGAGGCCAACTCGGGCGGCAACCTGCGGCTCGCGGTGGTCGAGCCCCTGGCCTTCTCCGAGGAGGAGGACGATGCCCTCGCCGCCGGCCTGCAGGGCCCGCCCATCGACAACGCGGGCAACCGCCTGTTCATGGGCTTGGTGGCGCGCAACTCGGTGGACGCCACGGAGACGATCCCGTTCCTCGATCCCAGCCGCGAGGCGTTCCTCGAGTACGACCTCACCCGCGCCCTGACGCGCCTTGGCGAGCAGGGCCTGCCCACGGTCGGCGTGATCTCGTCGCTCCCCCTCGCCGGAGGCGCGCCGGCGGCACCCGGGCAGCAGCCCGCCCCCGCGTGGGCGATCTGGGAGTTCCTCTCCCAGACAGTCGAGATGCGAGACCTCGGCAGCGGCGCCACGGAGGTGCCCGAGGAGGTCGACGTGCTACTCGTCGTGCACCCCAAGGAGCTCTCCGAGGAGACCCTCTACGCCATCGACCAGTTCGCCCTCGCGGGCGGGCGTCTGATGGTGTTCGTGGATCCCTTCGCGATCTTCGACGACAGCGCTGCCGGCCCCATGGGGATGGGTGGCGACCGCTCCTCGAACCTGGAGCGCCTGTTCGGGGCCTGGGGCCTCGAGATGGCCGGTGCTCAGATCGTCGGGGACCTCGAATCCGCCGACGCCGCCCAGGGCAACGACGGCCGCCCCGTGCGCTGCCCGATCGTCATGCGCCTCGAGGGAGACAGCCTCAACGCCGACGACCTCGCCACCCGGGGCCTCGCGGCGGTCATGTCCTTCGGCGCGGGGGACCTACGCCTGCGCGACGACGCTCCGCTCACGGGCTCTCCCCTCCTGACCACCTCCGCCTCGGGCGGCGGCCTGGTGGACGCCAGCCTGCTCCAGTTCGGGTTCGACCCGGGCCAGATCGCCGACTCGTTCCTCCCCGACGGCACGCAGCGGACGATCGCCATGCGCCTGAGTGGCGAGGCCCCCAGCGCGTTCCCGGCGGGCCCGCCCGGCCTGGCCGAGGGCGAGGAGGCCCCCGCCGAGCACCTGGCCACATCGGCGGAGCCCTTCAACGCGATCGTGTTCTCCGATGTGGACCTGCTCCACGAGTACCTGTGGGCCCGGCGCCGCCAGATGCTCGGCATGACCTTCATCGAGCCGGTCAACTCGAACGGCTCGCTGGTCACGAACGCCGTGGACAACCTGACGGGCTCCAGCGACCTGATCAGCCTGCGCACTCGGCAGGAACAGCGCCGCCCCTTCACCCTGAAGGACGAGCTGGAGCGCGCGGCGGACGAGCGCTTCCGTGCCCGCTACGAGGAGTACAACGCCCAGCTCCAGGCAACCGAGCAGCGCATCGCGGAGCTCCAGAAGCCGTCCGCGGACGGCTCCCTGGTGTTCAGCGAGGAGCAGCAGGCCGAGCTGGACAAGCTGTTCGGGGAGCGCGACCAGCTGCGCAAGGACCTGCGCAAGGTGCGCTACGACCTGAACGCAGACATCGACGGCCTGGGCCAGCGCCTCCAGCTGCTGAACGTGCTCGTCCTCCCCGGCCTGGTCCTCATCGTCGGCCTGGTCCTCGTCCTGGGCCGCGGCAACCGTCGCAAGGCCGCCTGACCCCGAATTCGCCATGAACGCCAAGACGCTGATCTTCCTCGCTGGCGGCACGGCCCTCCTGGGCGGCGCCGCGCTCCTGATGGACCCCGGCCGCGGGGGCAAGGCCGCACAGGGAGCCTCCGAGGCCCTCGTGCCCGACCTCGCCGCGCGCGCGGACGCCATCGCCCGGATCGAGATCGAGGGGCAGGACGGCACCCTGGCCCTGGCCCTCGAGGGCGACTCCTGGGGACTCGCCGACCTCCTCGGCTACCCCGTCCAGGCGGAGAAGGTTCGGACCCTCCTGGCCGCGTTCGCCCGCTCGGAGCGCATGGAGCCCAAGACCTCCAATCCCGACAGGTACGGGGACCTCGGCCTCGCGGATGTGCAAGCCGAGGGATCCAGCTCGAGCCGGCTGCGCCTGCTCGACGCGAACGGCGAGGCCCTCGGGGATGTGATCGTCGGCAAGAGGCGCCCGACGGGCGACGCGAGCTACTACGCACGCATCCCCGGCGAGTCCCGCACCTGGCTAGCCTCGGGCGAGCTACGCCTCAGCAAGGCACGCCGGGAGTGGCTCGACACCTCGGTGGCCAAGATCGAGCGCAAGCGCATCGTGGGCCTGGAGCTCACCCACCCCGACGGCGAGGTGGTGCTCCTCGAGCGTCTCGAGGAGGCGGACGACAACCTCTCGATCACCAACCCTCCCGACGGAATGGTGCCCTCCAGCGAGTGGATCACCTCGCGCTTCGGGACGGCCCTCGAGTTCCTCACGCTCGAGGACATCGAGCCGCGGGCCAAGCGCGAGGGTGAGCGCACCCGCGCCGTGTTCCGGACGCGCGACGGCCTGGTGCTGGAGTTCCGCTCCTTGCTGCGGGCAGCCGACGCTGAGGCCGGAACCAGCGAGCAGCTCCTCGTGGACCTCACGGCCAGCTACGACGAGAACCCGCCGCTCCCCTGGGCCGGTCCCCTGGCCCCCGGTGTGGAGCCCGTCGCCGACCTCACGGCTGACGAGGAGCCTGCGGAGGAGGCGCAGCGGACCCCCGAGGAGGTGCAGGCCGAGGTGGCCGCGCTGAACGAGCGCTTCGCCGAGTGGACCATCGTCCTGGCGGGCTACCGCAAGAACGTGTTCCAGGCGCGGATGAGCGAGCTGGTGAAGGAGGCTCCCGCCGAGGAGGAGGCTCCGCCCGTGACCCCCGAGGACGGCCCGATCGAGGACGGCCACGAGGGGCACGACCACGGGCCCGGGGAACATGAGGCCGAGGGGGCCCCCGAGATGGCGGTGCCCCAGGACGACCCCGCGCAGGCCGAAGGGAGCGACGACAGCGGGGACGGCAGCACGGAGACCGACGATGCAGGGGCGGACACCACCGCGGAGACGGCCCCCGCCGAGGACGCCCCCGAGGTGGATGCCCCGAATGGGGACTCGAACAGCGCCGCGGAACAGGCTCCCCTCGAGTCCGCGGGCGGCGACGGGCGATAGACCCCTAGCCGGAGGAGGCTGCGGGAAAATCGCCGCCGGCCCTGGCCCGTCTCGGCTCCGCCGCCCGCCAAGGTGCGGCGGACGCCGCGACACTTCTTGCGCGGGTGCAAGGCCCCGGCGATAGTACCTCAGCAGCCGCTATCCGTTCCCACTGAGAGCTCGCCTTGTTTGGCCATCTAGGGGATAGGGTCTCGGCCCGATGACCGCCCAGGCCCCCTCCCCCCAGCGCCCCGTCGACCTGGCGCGCGTGCGCCGGCTGTGGAGTCCGCTGGCAGCCTCCTGGGCGCTGATGGCCGTGGAGATGCCGCTGCTGGCCGCGGTGGTCGGGCGGCTCCCGGACGAGGCCGTTCACCTGGCCGCCTATGGCGGGGTCGCCTTCCCCATCGCGCTGGTGGTCGAGGCCCCCATCATCATGCTGCTCGCGGCGTCGACCGCCCTGTGCAAGGACTGGGGCCGCTATCTCTTCGTGCGCAGGTTCATGGTGCAGTCGGTGGTTGCGCTGACCCTCCTGCACGCAGCGGTGGCCTTCACGCCCCTCTACGACCTCGTCGCCGGCGATCTCCTGGGCAGCGCGCCCCGGGTGCAGGAGGCCGGCCGCCTCGGCCTGCAGCTGCTCCTGCCGTGGACCGGTGCGATCGCCTACCGCCGCTTCCTTCAGGGGATCCTCATCCGCACCGAGCGCAGCCAGTGGGTCAGCCGCGGGACCACCGTGCGGCTGGCAGCGAACGCCGCCGTGCTCGGCTCCCTGGCGGCCTGGACGGACCTGCCGGGGATCGCCGTGGGCTCGAGCGCCATCTCCGCGGGCGTCCTCGCCGAGGCGGCCTTCGTGGGCTGGGCGGTTCGCCCCTCACTCGCCTCCCTGCGGACGGCGCCCGCGTCCACGGACCCGCCCCTCGACCTCGCTCGCTTCCTGCGCTTCTACCTGCCCCTCGCGCTCACGCCCCTCGTCACCCTGCTGCTGCATCCCCTGGGATCGGCAGCCATGAACCGCCTGCCTCTCCCCCTCGAGTCCCTTGCGGTCTGGCCGGCGGTCCACGGACTCGTGTTCCTCACGCGCTCGGTGGGCTTCGCCTACAACGAGGTGGTGGTCGCGCTGGCCGACGAGCCGGGTGCGGCGCCCGTGCTGCACCGCTTCCGCAACCTCCTCGCACTGTCGACGACGGGGGTCCTCATGCTGCTGGCGGCCACGCCCCTGGCCGGGCTGTGGTTCCAGCAGGCCAGCGGCCTGGGCCCCTTCATGGCGGCCCTCGCCGCTGCCGCGACCGCGCTGGCGGTGCCGATGCCCGGGTTGCAGGCCCTGCAGTCCCACTCGACCGGCCTGCTGGTGGCGGCGCACCGCACGCGCGGCGTGACCGAGGCGGTGGTCGTCTTCTTCGCCGTTTCCGCCTCCCTTCTGGGAGTCGCCGTGGCCTCGGGGAGGGTCGAGGAGCCCGGCATCCTGGCGGCCTCGCTCACCTTCACGCTCGCGGGCGCCGTCCAGACCGTCTGGCTCGCGCTGCGCGCCCGGGGCCTCGAGGCCGGGTGACGCGCGGCTGAGGTGGCGACCGGGGGCGCTCAGTCCTCCTCGCCGCCCGCCGTCCGGCTGAGGACCTCCACCACCTCGCGTGCCGCCTCGTTGGGCACGGTGAAGTGCAGGTCGTACTGCAGGAGCTCCCAGCCGCCGTCGCGCCAGCGGGCCACGCCCGTGCCTCGCAGCTGGCCGTAGCCCTGGTTCGTCAGCAGCTCGTCGAACCAGGCCAGGTCCCCCTCCAGGGCCGCGTGCCGGTTGGAGGGCACATAGGTCCAGCCCCGGCCCTGGTCGAAGTACGGCTTCACATAGGCGGAGAACGCGGCCTTGTCCCAGCGCTCGGTGGCATCCGTGCCCAGGTACACGCCGTCGTCGGCGATGCGGCCCAGGTAGCCCTCTTCGTCCGCCACCGAGGCGGCGGCGTGCCAGGCGTCGAGGAAGACGCCAAGGGATGCAGCCGTGGGCGCGGGGCCAGCAGCGGCGGGGGGCTCCTCGCGCACCTCCGCCGGCACGACAATGGGCGCGGGCTCAGCGGGTTCCTCGAGGGTCGCAGGCGCGGGGCGCTCGGCGCCAGGCTCCACGGGCGCGCGCACCGGGTCTCTTTCCGCCCCGGTGGACGCACAGGCCTGGAGGACCAGGGGGCTGACGAGCGCCAGCGCGCGCAGCGCAACGCGCGGGCGCAGCACGCTCGAGAGACCTGCTGCGCGCGCGCGGGCCGTGGTGAGGACAGGGAATTCGGGGTGCATGGGGACCTGCGCAGACGCGCTGGCCTCAGGGTGGAGGTGGCTTGCCCACGGCGTCAAGGGCCGGATAGGGTCGCCCGAGAATGCGGCGCGCCCTCGATCCCCGGAGCCACCTCCAGCGCCCCGCCGGGGCGGTCCACTCCGGGGCAACCCAGCGTGGAGTCGCCGCCCTCGGGGCCCTCTGCCTGTGGGCCGGCGCGTGCGCCCCAGCACCCGACCCCACCGCGCCGCTTGTCGAGTTCGAGCGTGACCTGGGGCGCTCGGAGGAGGCGGCCGCCGAGGTTGAGGCCGGACCCCTGCGCGCGCTCACCGCCTGGATCGGCGGGCTCGAAGTCCAGCCGTCGCGCTGGGGCCTCGACGCGGCGGAGGTGCGGGCCCCGCAGGCCGGCGAGCTTCTCCCCTTCCCGGATGGGACCCTCGAGGTCTCGACCTGGGCTGGGCCCGCTCCTGGCGCGCAAGACCTCGCGGCCCTCGCGAACCTGCTCCGCCCCTCGGGCGACCTCGCCTTCCACCGCGCCCAGCTGGACCGCTTCCGCCTCGCTCCCGACGGCCGCGTCGCGACCGGGCGCGCGACCCTCGAGTGGGGCGGCGAGGATGCGAGCGGCGGGCGCAGCCAGACCGCCGCCGTGGCGCGCGTGCGAACCGAGCGCGCCTCCGGGGCCTGGAGGCTGACGGCCGTCCACCTCGAGCAGGTCACCCGGGCCGCGTGCTTCCTGCCCCCCTTCGCGGATGTCACGGCCGCGGCGGGCGTCACGGACGGCATGGGGCTCCAGAACCAGCGCCTGCTGCAGGAGGGCCTCGACGAGCACCGCACCCTGGCCCTGGGCGGGCTGACCCTGCTCGACTGGAACCGCGACGGCTTCACCGACCTGCTCGCAACCCGCAAGGGGCAGCTGACGACGCTGCTGCTGAACGACGGGCAGGGCGGCTTCCTGCCCACGCCCCATCCCCTCGAGGCGCCCGCCGAGTCCCCCGCCTTCCTCCTCTGGGTGGACCTGGACGGGGACGGGCTCGAGGAGCTCGTGGGTTCCGAGCCCTTGGCCTACTCGGGGGACGAGGCGCGCCTCTCCCTGTGGACCCGCTCGGGCGCGGAGGACGGAGGCTGGCGGCGCGTGGACGACGCCCTGCGCCTCCCCAATCCGCCGGGTCTGCGCCGACTCGCGGTCCAGACCCTGGTGCCCTTCGACCTCGAGGGAGACGGCGATCTGGACCTGTTCGTCGCCGTCTACGGCTCCAGCCGCTCGCGCGGCACCGAGTACAACACCGTCGAGGCGCACGACGGGGCTGACAACCACCTGCTCATCAACCAGGGGGACCTCTCCTTCCGCGAGGAGAGCGAGGCGCGCGGGATCACGGGCAGCGGCTACACCTATGTGGCCACGGCCTTCGACTTCGACGCGGACGGTCACCTGGACCTGTTCGAGGGCAACGACTTCGGCCCGAACCATGTGTGGCGCAACCGCGGCGACGGCACCTTCGAGGACCAGCCCGAGCCGGGGCTGACCGGGTTCAGCGCGTACACGATGGGCTCCTCGCTCGCGGACTACGACAACGAGGGCGTGTGGAGCCTGTACGTGTCAAACATGTCCAGCGAGGAGGGCGCGCGGATGGTCGAGCTGCCCGGCGAGCTGAGCGAGGCCATGCGCAGCCGGGTGCGCGTGATCGCCCAGGGCAACGGGCTGCACAGGCAGGGCGCGGAGGGCTGGCTCGACCACGCCGTCGAGGCCGGATGCTCGGAGGGCGAGTGGGCCTGGGGCTCGGTCTTCTTCGACCCCGACGGGGACGGGGATCAGGACCTGTTCGTCACGAACGGCTTCGCCTCACACTCCGGCCAGAACCTGCCCGACTGGCAGACCTACTACTGGCGGCAGGTGCTGGCCGATGCCGGCCACCTGGAGCGCGGCGAGCGCAGCCAGGACGCCAACGCGGACCTGCGCTTCCGGGGCTCGTTCAACGGCTACGAGCGGGACCGCCTCTTCTGGAACATGGACGGCGCCGACCCCGCTGGAGCGCGCCGGTTCGTGGAGGCTGGCTGGCTCCTCGGCCTCGACCTCGACCACGACGGCCGCGCGGTGGCGGCCTTCGATGCGGACGGGGACGGGGATCAGGACCTCGCCCTGTGGACCCTGCAGGGCCTGCGCCTGCTCGCCAACCTCGCCGGTCGTGGCCCCAACCTCCACCTCGCCCCGACGGTGTCCGGCCAGCCCGCGGGTGCCCTCGGCGCCGTGGTCTCCGTGGCCCAGGAAGGGCGCACGCAGCGCGCCCCGTTCCTGCTCGTGGAGGGCTTCCAGACCCAGCGCGAGGCCTCTCTCCCCTTCAGCCTCGACGCCGGCGCGGCGGCGATCGAGGTCAGCTGGCCCGATGGCACCCTCGAGTCCTTTGGGAGCGTGAGCGGCCCGGGGCGCTTCGCGCTCGAGCGCGGCAGCGGGACGCCAGCCACCCGCCCGAGGCCCGCCTGGAAAAAGCCGCTCGAACCCACGCGCGGCCGGCCCGGCCTCGACGCGCGGGTGCTGGGCCCGAGCGGTCCGGCGCCCATCGCGAGCCCTGGCGCCCCGACCCTGGTCCTGTGGTCCGGTGACCCGGACAGCCGCGCGCTCCTCGCCGCCCTGCGCGAGCGCGCCCCCGCGCTCGTGGTGGTCGAGGTCGCGGGCGAGCCCCGGCCGGACTCTGCCCTGCCCACCGTGGGCGCCACCGCTGAGGCCCGCGCCCGCTTCGGCATGCCCGCTCCGGACTCGCCCACGGTCTTCGCCTTCGACTCCCGCGGAGCCTTGGCGCGGATCCTCCGCTCCCCCCTTCCGGGCGCCGACGCCCTCGCGCCGCTCGTGGAGCTTCTGGCCGAGGAGCCGGTGTTCCCCGAGCTCGCCGTCGAGGCCGGGCGGAGGGCCCTGCAGCAGGGCCGCTACCGCGAGGCGGAGGGCCTGTTCCGCGCCGCCCTCGAGCGCGCGCCGGGCCGGACGGACGCATGGGACGGCCTGGCGCGGACGCAGCTGGCCTTCGGGCGGGTCGAGCGGGCGGAGGCGGCCTACGCCTCGGCCGTCGCAGCAGACCCCGACTACGCCCTGGGACACTTCAACCTCGGCATCGCACGCATCCAGCGCAGGGACCTCGCGGGCGGCATCCTCGCCCTCCAGCGCTCAGCAGCCCTCGAGCCCACGGCGCGCACCCTGCTGGCCCTGGCCGAGGCCCTTGGAGCCGCGGGCCGACCCGAGGAGGGGGCCGACGCCGCGGCCCGCGCCGCGGAGCTGGAGCCCGGGCCAGACGCCGCGGCGCTCCTCGCCTCCCTCCAGCTGGCCGCCGGAGACCGCGAGGGCGCGCGCCGCACCGTCGAGGCCGCCCTGCCCCTGGCCCCGGAGGATCCCCGCCTGCGGGGCCTCGAGCGCCAGCTCGGTCCGCGTTAGACCTGTGCAGCCCTGACTCTTCCGAGCGCTCGCGGGCTAGGCTGGCTGGATGAGCGATGTCTTCCAGAGGTCCCTGGACCTGCACCAGCACCACCGCGGAAAGCTCGCCATCGCCTCGCGAGTGGGGCTCGACACCCGCGAGGACCTGAGCCTGGCCTACTCCCCGGGGGTGGCTGCGCCCTGTGAAGCGATCGCCGCCGCGCCCGAGCGAGCGCGCCAGCTCACCGTCAAGGGCAACAGCGTCGCGGTGGTGACCGACGGCTCCGCCGTGCTCGGACTCGGCAACATCGGACCCCAGGCCGCGCTGCCGGTCATGGAGGGCAAGGCCCTGCTCTTCAAGCGCTTCGCCGGCATCGACGCCTGGCCGATCTGCCTCGACACCCAGGACGAGGATGAGATCGTCGAGACCGTGCGACGCATCGCGCCGGGGTTCGGAGGCGTCAACCTGGAGGACATCGCCGCGCCGCGCTGCTTCGCCATCGAGGCGCGCCTGCAGGACCTGGGCATCCCGGTGTTCCACGACGACCAGCACGGCACGGCGATCGTGCTGCTGGCGGCGCTCATCAACGCCGCGCGCGTCACAGAGCGCCGCCTGGAGGACCTCTCCGTCGTGATCAACGGCGCGGGCGCCGCCGGCACCGCCATCGCGCGGCTGCTGCGCTGCGTGGGCTATGGCACCCACGAGTGCGTGCCCGTGCGCGAGGTCATCGTGTGCGACAGCCGCGGGGCCATCAGCAGGAGCCGCCAGGACCTCTCCCCGGAGAAGGCCGAGCTGCTGGGCTACACCAACCGCAACGACCGCAGCGGCGGCCTGGCCGAGGTGCTGGAGGGCGCGGAGGTCTTCGTGGGCGTCTCGGTCGCTGGTGCCCTCGACGCCGCACTGGTGCGGAGCATGGCCCCCCGCCCGCTGCTCTTCCCCATGGCCAACCCCGTGCCGGAGATCATGCCCGCGGAGGCTCTTGCGGCGGGTGCCGCCGTGGTGGGCACGGGCCGCAGTGACTTCGCCAACCAGGTGAACAACGTGCTCGCCTTCCCCGGGATCTTCCGAGGCGCCCTCGATGCGGGAGCACCGCGCATCAGTCCGCACATGATGATCCACGCGGCCTACGCCCTCGCGCGCACCGTGGAGGAGCCCACCGCGGAGCGGGTGCTGCCGGACCCCCTCGACCCCGAGGTCCCGCGCGTGGTGGCGGCCGCGGTGGAGGCTGCCGCCCGGCGGGAGTTCGCCGAGGCGCTTCGCTGACCGCCGGACAAGGTCACAAGACGCAGCGAGCGGGCTCGCCCCGAGGGCGAGCCCGCTCGCTGTGCGCTGGGGCCGGCTGGCCCCGGCGGCGCTCGGATCAGCGCAGCTCGCGCACCTCGAGGTTCCGGAACCAGACCGGATCCCCGTGATCCTGGAGGGCTAGGTGCCCCGCGGAGGCGCGCCCGTACTCGGGGAAGCCCTTCCACTTGCAGGCCTCGACGCGGGCCTCCCACTCGGGGGTCCAGAGCTCATAGGTGCACTGCAGCCGATCGTTGAGCCAGTGCTCCACGTGCCCGCTCCGCACCACGATGAGGGCGTCGTTCCACTCGCCGGCGGGACGCGCATCGTCCTCGGGGTTGCCGTGCATGGCGTAGTTCGCGCCAGCGGCGGTGAGGGGGTCGCGCGGGTTGTCCCCGAACCAGTCCACATCGAGCACCTGGTACTCGGGCCCGGTCGCGTAGCTCGGTCCGTCGGTCTCGAGCACGAGGTACATCACGCCGGAGTTCCCACGCTCCTCGAGCTTGTACTGGAACCGCAGCTCGAAGCTCTCGAACTGCTCGCGGGTGATGAGGTCGCCGCCCCCGCCGCCCGCCAGGCGCAGCGTGTCACCCTCGAAGACCCACTGGGCCGGCACGGCCTCCTTCTTGTAGCCGCGCCAGGAGGACGCCTCCATCAGGGAGGTCCACGGCCCGCCCGGGTCGCTGGGCGCCGAGGCGCACGCGCCGACGAGGCCAAGAGTGAGGGCGAGGAGAGAGGTGCGGATCATGCCTGGACCTTGCCGGTCGCTCCGGCGCTGGAGGTGCCCCCCGGGTACAGCAGCCCAAGGACTGCGATGCAGGCCAGGGCAGCGTACATGGGGATCGAGAAGAGGCGGGTGTAGTCGAGGGCCCCGTCGATCGTGGCCCACTCGGCGATCTTGCCGGCGATGACGCTGCCGACGATCACCCCGATGCCGACGATCACGAGGTTGTAGAGGTTCTGGGCGCTGGCTCGGACGTCCGCGCCGGTGTTCTCGTCCACCACCATGAACGAGACGAAGATGAAGCAGCCGAAGCAGAAGCCGTGAAGCGCGACGCCGAGGATCAGGGTCAGCTGCGCGGGGAGAGGGACCTGGTCCACATAGGCAAAGAGCGCCATGCGCAGGGCATAGGCCAGGAGGCCGAGGCCCAGCAGGCTCTTGCGGGAGAGCCCCTTGGCCACCAGCAGCGGGATGAGGCCGAGCACGAGCGTCTCGCTCATCTGCCCCACCGTCATGATCCCGCCGCCGCCGGCGCCGAAGATGGCCCGTGACCATGCGGGGGCCTCGACCTGGCGGGTGCCAAGGAAGCCCTCGGTGTGCACGAAGTAGAACTGGTGGATGATGCTGACGGGGATCGCCAGCAGGAAGAGGGTCAGCAGCGGCTGCCGCTTGATGGCGCCGAGCGCGGCGAGCGCCGGGTTCTTCTCGGCGGCCTGGGCCGGGGGCGTATGCGGCAGAACCAGACAGAACCCCGCCATCAGCACCCCGAGGATGCCGGAGAGCCGGAAGGCGTCGGCCTTGCCCGCGGCCTGGGCGGCGAGCACCTCCGCCTCGGCAGCTCCCGCGGGGGTGTGCTGCAGGGCCAGCCACTGGCCCATCGCAAGCCCGACGGCGATCCAGCCCACGGTGCCCCACAGGCGCACCTTGCCGAAGTCCCGGTCACGGTCCGGCAGGTGCGCGAATGCGAGGCTGTTCGTGAGCGACAGGGTCGGCATGTAGAACAGGCCGTAGAGGAGCGCATAGAGCCAGAACTGGTCATTGGCCGCATCGGCCATGCGCCAGACGAGGACCGCGCCGACGAGGTGGCTGAGGGCGAGGAGCTTCTCGGTGGCGAGCACGCGGTCCGCCAGGGGTCCGAAGATGAGGGGGCCCACGATGGCGCCCACGGCTCCGTACGCAAACATCTGGCCGATCTCGGCTCCCTGCATGCCTCGGTGGACGCTGAGGAAGTTCCACAGGAACGGAAGCCATGCTCCCCAGAT
>JBDQFW010000014.1:0-29529 GCA_040265735.1 Planctomycetota bacterium
CTCTTCGGACTGACCCTGCAGGGAGGGCTTCCCTGGCTGCCCGGCGGCGCCGGCACCCTCGACGCCGCGGGCGGGGCGGAGGCTCAGTTCCTCCTCGACCCGACAGTCGCCGTGCACCTCGTGGGCACCCGGATCCAGGTGGCCGCCCTCCTCGCGGATCAGGGCTCGGGCGCCGCCGGACAGCCAGGGAAGCCCTCCCTGCAGGGTCAGTCCGAAGAGCCGCGAGGGGTTCAGGGGGACGAGGACGCCGCCCACCGCGACCCCCGGGCTCGTCCCCGCCGTGCTGGCGAGGACCTGGTAGGGCCGGCCCGCCTCCGCGGGGAGATCGAGGCGCGCGCGCACGACGCCGCCCTCGCTGGCCCGCACCTCCCAGCGTGAGAGGTGCAGGGGCGCCGGCGCGTCCGCCTCCACGAACAGGTCCGGGAAGAGCCGCACCGCACCCGCCCCGTCGTCCACCCAGACCTCGTAGGCCCCGCGTCCCACCTGTCCATTGCTCGTGAGCTCGAGGCTGTAGGTGCCATCACCATGATCAGTGACCGCGCCGAGGTCGAAGGGGTCCACCCCGGGCACCACCGGGACCAGGCTGAGCTGCGCACCGCCCGTCACGAGCGGCACTCCCTCGATGTCGACCAGCTCCAGGGTGACCGTGGTGCTGTCCGTGCCGTTCGCCCGCAGGCGCTGGTCTGGGACCAGCACGCGCGAATTGAGGTGGTCCGGGCGCCCCGCCTGTCCCGCACGCCAGGCGTCATAGGAGGCTCGCAGGAAGCCCACCAGGCTCGAGTTCGCCTGCACGCTGAGCTTCGCGAAGTAGCTGCCGTTGACGCAGCCCTGGGCTGGCGTACAGCTGCCGTCCAGATCGCCGAGCCGTGACCAGACCAGGAAGCCCGTCGTCGCCGTGGTCTGGCTGTTCGGCGGGCTGCACCCGCAGGCGTTGGGCGTGAAGTCGTTGCACGAGCAGCGTCCGTCCCCGCCGAGCAGGGCAGCTGCCTCCATCGCGGCCATCACCCGCGTGCCGAGGTCTCCTTGGGTCTGCTTGAAGGCGGCCTCCGCCATGAGGACCACCTCGTTGCAGGACAGGCTGTTGCCCTGGACCGCGTAGGCCAGGTCGCCCACCTCGCCTGCGCGCCCGGAGTACGCGAACCAGCACTGGTTCCCGGAGAAGGTCAGCGGCGCGCCGCTCATGGCGCAGATGCCGTACTGGTGGTTCTGGATCGTGACGCCCGCGTCCTGAACCGCCTGGAACGCCTCGGCGGCCGTGCCCCCCGCGAGGAACACGTCGCGGATCGCGTTGCGGTTCACGGCGTTGCCGTCGGGGAAGAACTGCACGGCGCCCACGCCCTTCCCCACCACGATCACGGGCAGGTAGTCGTCCAGGTCGATGCCCGACACGCAGGTCGCCCCGGCGACGATGACCTCCCCCGTGCGCCGGTCCACTGCCACGATGGACCATGTAGCCTGCGCTGCAGGCGCGAGGACGAGGAGGGCCAGGGCAAGGGTCTGCAGCAGGCGGCGCATCCCTTCAGAATAGACGCGCGCCCGCAGACCCGACAGGGCCCGCGGGCGCGCGTCCCAAGGAGGCCGCTTGCCGTCAGCTCCCGGCGGTCACGTGCAGCTCGCCGCCGGCCTCGCGGAAGGCCTCCGTGCGCTCCCGCATCCCGGCTTCGAGCGCGTCCTTCTCATCCAGGCCGTGCTCCTCGGCATAGGCCCGCACATCCTCGGTGATCCGCATAGAGCAGAACTGGGGTCCGCACATCGAGCAGAAGTGGGCGGTCTTGGCCCCGTCGGCGGGCAGGGTGGCGTCGTGGTAGGCCTTGGCCGTCGGCGGATCCAGGGACAGGTTGAACTGGTCCTCCCAGCGGAACTCGAAGCGCGCGCGAGAGAGGGCATCGTCCCAGGCCTGGGCCTGGGCGTGGCCCTTCGCCAGGTCCGCGGCGTGCGCGGCGATCTTGTAGGCGATCACTCCCGCCTTCACATCGTCACGGTCCGGCAGGCCCAGGTGCTCCTTCGGGGTCACATAGCACAGCACCGCGGTGCCGTGCGCCCCGATGAGCGTCGCGCCGATGGCGCTGGTGATGTGGTCGTAGCCCGGCGCGATGTCGGTGACCAGGGGCCCGAGGGTGTAGAAGGGCGCCTCGTGGCAGAGCTTCTGCTGCAGCTCCACGTTCTCGACCACCTTGTTGAGCGGCACGTGCCCGGGGCCCTCGATCATCACCTGGCAGCTGTGCTTCCAGGCAACCTTGGTGAGCTCGCCGAGCGTCGCCAGCTCCGAGAGCTGCGCCTCGTCGTTGGCATCGGCCGTGCAACCCGGGCGCAGGCCGTCTCCCAGGCTGAAGCTCACGTCGTAGCGCTTGAGCAGCTGGCAGATCTCCTCGAAGTGCGTGTAGAGGAAGTTCTCCTGGTGGTGGGCCAGGCACCACTTGGCCATGATCGAGCCCCCGCGGGACACGATGCCCGTGATGCGGTTGCGGGTCATGGGCACGTAGCGCAGGAGCACGCCGGCGTGGATCGTGAAGTAGTCCACGCCCTGCTCGCACTGCTCGCGCAGGGTCTCCATGAAGACCTCGATGGAGAGGTCCTCGATCTTGCCGTTCACCTTCTCGAGGGCCTGGTAGATCGGCACGGTCCCGATCGGCACGGGGCTGTTGCGCATGATCGCCTCGCGCGTCTCGTGGATGCGCTCGCCGGTGGACAGGTCCATGACCGTGTCCGCGCCCCAGCGGGCGGCCCAGCGCAGCTTGTCCACCTCCTCGGGGATCGAGCTGACCACCGCGGAGTTGCCGATGTTGGCATTGATCTTCACATGGAAGGCCTTGCCCAGAACCATGGGCTCCAGCTCGAGGTGCTTACGGTTCGCGGGGATGATCGCGCGGCCGGCGGCCACCTCGTCGCGCACGAACTCAGGGGTCACCCCCTCCCGGGCGGCGGCATAGGCCATCTCGTGGGTGATGACCCCCTGGCGCGCGTACCACAGCTGCGAGCACTCCCCGTCCGGGCCGACCTCACGACTCTCGATCCAGGGGCCGCGCAGGTCGGGCAGGCCCACGTGGGGGTCGACGCCGAGGGGCCCCGTGGTGTCGTAGAGATCCAGGGTCTCGCCGTTGGTCAGGTGGACCCGCCGGATCGGGACCCGCAGGGTCTCGGCGCCGAAGGGGACCTCGACCTGGTGCTTGTGCGAGGAGGGGAAGCTCTGCTCGAACGGCTCGATCGGCCGGGGCTCGTGATCGTCGAGGAGCTGGATGTCGTTTTGGGTGTCGGTCATGGTGCCTTCCTTCGCCGGCATGATCCGGATCAGGTTCGAAGGGTCCGTCTCAGGCGCTCGAAGGAGCGCCGCCCCTGGCTGCTACGGCGACCACTCTAGCGGCCCGCGTCTGCGATGCACGCTGCGCCCTCGATCCCCGGAGTCGGCGGGCCGTGAGCAGGGTGCGGATCGCAGCGGTGCATCGAGTGCTCGCTCATGTGCTCTCTGTGGGATGCCGCACGGGCCCGCTCCACCCCCGAGGCCGGGGATCCCCGCCGCTCTCGGCCAGGTGCCGGTGGCGGACACCCGCGCGGGGCCCCTCCACCTGGCTCGCACGCTGGGCCCGCGCCTTCCACGGTCCCGGGTTGGAGCGCCCTCGCGCGGCGTCCCGCCAGGACGCCCCCTCCCATGCCATGCTGGGCGGGCCGTGACCGTCCAACTCGCAGACCATGTCGTGATCGGCGCCGGGATCGTGGGCCTCGCCACGGCCGAGGCGCTCCAGCGTGCCACGGGCGGGCGCGCGCTGGTGCTCGAGATGGAGGGCCGGCTGGCCCCCCACCAGACCGGGCACAACTCCGGCGTCCTGCACTCGGGGCTCTACTACCGGCCGGGCTCACTCAAGGCGCGCCTGTGCACCGAAGGACGAGAGGCCATGGTGCGGCTCTGCGAGGAAGAGGGCGTGGCCTTCGAGCGCACAGGCAAGCTCGTGGTGGCCGTCTCCAACCACGAGCGCCCGGCTCTGGAGGAGCTTGCCCGCAGAGGCGAGGCGAACGGGCTGGAGGGCATCCAGCGCCTCGAGGGGCTCGAGGCCCTGCGCGAGGTGGAGCCCGCGGTCGCCGGCTGCGCCGGACTCTGGATCCCCCAGACCGGCATCGTGGACTACGTGGGCGCCTGCCGAGCCCTGCAGCGGCGGATCGAGGCGGCCGGCGGGCGGGTCGAGCTCCAGCGCCGCGGCACGGGCCTGAGGCGCGAGGGCGGGGCCTGGCGCATCGAGGCCAGGGGGCCCGTGGAGACGCCCCACCTGGTGAATTGTGCAGGAGCTTGGTCCGACCGCGTCGCACGGCTCGCGGGCCTCGAGCCCAAGGTCCGCATCGTCCCCTTCCGCGGCGAGTACCACCTGCTTGCGCCCGAGGCCGCGGGCCTGGTCCGCGGCCTGATCTATCCGGTCCCCGATCCGCGCTTCCCCTTCCTCGGGGTGCACCTCACTCGCATGGTCACGGGCGAGGTGGAGGCCGGACCCAACGCGGTGCTGGCCCTCTCGAGGCGGGGGTACCGCTGGACGGATGTCTCCCTGCGCGACCTCGCCTCGATCCTCTCCTACCCCGGGGCCTGGCGTCTGTTCGCGCGCCACGCCGCCACGGGCCTGGGAGAGGTCCACCGCTCCCTCTCGCGTCGCGCCTTCGCCCGAGCCCTGCGCCGGCTTGTGCCCGCACTACGCGACGAGCACCTACGACCCGCCGGCTCGGGGGTGCGCGCGCAGGCCCTGGGGCCGGACGGCAAGCTGCTGGACGACTTCGCCTTCGAGCGGGCGCCCGGCGCGCTGCACGTGCTCTGCGCACCCTCCCCGGCCGCGACAGCCAGCCTGGCGATCGGTGAGGAGATCGCTCGCGTCGCGCTCGAGCCGCTCGGGTGAACCGCGGGGGTCAGCCCCCGGCGCGCGCGAGGTCGGGGAGCAGCAGCCGGTAGACCTGTTCCTCGGTGGCGACATAGGCGAGCCGCTCTCCGGGAGGGACCTCGACGGAGACGACCGCAGCGGGCATGCGCCACCTGGCGAGCTCGGAGCCAGCGCCGTCGAGCAGCAGGAGTAGGCCCTCGCTGCCTGCGAGCAGGCAGCCCCCGGCGGCCCCGGCAAGCGCCAGGACCGGCGCCTCAAGCGAACACAGGGGGCGTACCGAGCCCATGGGAACCCCAGTCGCGTCCAGGTCCCCCTCGAGGAGGAGCCCCTCGCCCTCCACGGCCAGGACAAGGCGCTCCCCGTGAACCTCCACGCAGTGGACCCGGTGCTCGAGGGGAACCGCTCGCAGCTCGCCCGACGGGCTGAGGCTCAGGAGCTGGCCCGAGCGATCCACGATGCAGAGCGCGCCGCTCGCGTGGATGGCGAGGGACAGCGCCTCCGCGAGTCCTTCCCCGCGGAAGGACGCCGCGAGGACGGCGCCGCGCTCGCCAGAGGCCGAGAAGCGCGCGATGCGGGCGTGGACCTGGTCCGCGCCGACGAGGCCCTCGGGGCCCGCCGCCAGGGCGAGGGGAGCCACCTCTGCGCAGCGCGTCGGCACGCTTCCTGAGTGCCAGCGCAGCAGGCCGGAGCGCTCCGTGGACAGCATCAGCGCGCGTTCTTCAGGGACCCAGGCAAGGGAGCGAACGCCCCCCACGCGGTCCATGAGGAGCGAGGGCTTGCTCTCGGCGTCAACGACCTCCCAGCGCGGGGAGCTCGCGCAGGCGGTGAGAACGAGGAGGACGGCGAGGGGTTGCGGTGCGAGACGGGGCAGAGCCATGGAACGAGCGAGGCCAAGACTAACCCCGGAGGCCCGATTCCGGGAGGGCGGCAGGGGCGCGCGTGGCGCGCGGGTTGCGGAGGGCCCCCGCCATGGGGTCATTCTGTGATCATGGCCCGGGCCCTTCGATCGCCCGCAGAGGGCACCCCCTGGCGACGGCTCAAGGACGCGCAGCTCCTCGAGCGGCGCGTGCACAGCCTGGGCCTGACGCTCGAGGCGAGCCCGGTGGCCCCCCTCCTCGCGCAGGTCACGGGCGAGCTGAACGCGCGCGGGCTGGCGTTCCGCCCCTATGCGTGGCTCTCGAACGACTGGTTCACCCCCGATGACCTGACGGGCTTCGCCGTGCCCTTCACCCTCGCCGACCCGCGGCTGGTCGCCCTCGAGCGGCGCCAGCTGCTCTCGGTGGAGGGCGGCACCCGGATCCAGTGCCTGCGGATCCTTCGGCACGAGACGGCCCACGCGGTCGACAACGCCTTCGGCCTGCACGGCACGCGGCTGTGGCGCCAGACCTTCGGCCGCTTCTCGGCGCCCTACAGCTCGACCTACACCCCCGACCCCACCAGCCGCGAGCACGTGCTCAACCTCTCCTGCTGGTACGGCCAGAGCCACCCGTGCGAGGACTGGGCCGAGACCTTCGCCGTCTGGCTCGACCCCACCTCCAGGTGGGAGCAGCGCTACCGGGACTGGCCCGCCCTCGCGAAGCTCCAAGCCGTGGACCGCATGATGCAGGACCTCATCGGCCGGCGCCCGCGCCGCCGGACCCGGCGCGTGGAGGAGCCTGCCAGCCAGGACGCCTCGACCCTGGCCGAGCACTTCCAGCGCAAGCGAGAGGCCCTCGACGAGGAGCCGATCCCCGCCATGGACGAGCACCTGCGCCGGCTGTTCGACGGACAGGCCCCGCGCGACCGGCCCCTGGCCAGCGCCTTCCTGCGGCGCCACCGCAGGGCCCTGGTCGCGGGGGTGGCCCAGCCCCTCGGACACCACGCGTACCTCGTGGATCAGGTGGTCGAGGAGATGATCCTGCGCTGCCGCCACCTGGGCCTGCGAGTGCGCGGCGCCGAGCGGCACGCCCAGCTGGCCTGCGCCTCCCTGATCACGGCCCTCACCTCCCAATTCACCTACGGCGCCCACCCGCGCTACCACCGATGAGACGCCTGCGCATCCTGGTGCTGATGCACGCCGAGCTGGTGCCGCCCGACTCCCTGGAGGGCGTGCCCGAGCAGGAGTGGAACCGCTGGAAGATGGAGTACGACGTCCTGGCGGGGCTGGAGGAGCTCGGCCACGAGGTGATCGGCCTCGGAGTGGAGGACGACCTGCGCGTGATCCGGGACGCGATCAACGCCCACGAGCCGCACCTCGTGTTCAACCTGCTGATGCACTTCCACGACGCCGGCGTCTACGACTCCGCCGTGGTGAGCTACCTGGAGCTGATGCGGGTGCCCTACACCGGCTGCAATCCGCGCGGCCTTCTGCTGGCCGGTGACAAGGCGCTCTCCAAGAAGGTCCTGGCCTACCACCGCATCCGCGCGCCGCGCTTCGCCGTGTGGCGCCGCGGCAAGGTCGTGAAGCGGCTGCCGCCGCGCCTGCGCTTCCCGCTCATCGTGAAGAGCGCGAGTGAGCACGCCTCCACCGGAATCTCCCAGGCGTCGATCGTCCGCGACCTCGCGCAGCTGGCGGACCGCGTGGCCTTCGTCCACCGCAACGTGCAGACGGACGCCATCGCCGAGGAGTACATCGAGGGACGCGAGCTCACGATCGGCGTCCTGGGCAACGAGCGGCTGACGGTGTTCCCCCCCTGGGAGCTCTCCTTCGATGCCCTGCCCCGCGGAGCCGAGCCCATCGCAACCTCGCGGGTGAAGTGGGACCGCAAGTACCAGCGCAAGCTGGGCGTCCACACCGGTCCGGCGAAGGGCCTTGAGCCCGTCCTCGAGGCGAGCCTGCCCAGGCTTGCGAAGCGCATCTATCGTGCCCTGGACCTCTCCGGCTACGCCCGGATCGACCTGCGCATCGACCCCGAAGGACGGCCGTGGGTCCTCGAGGCGAACCCCAATCCCGACCTCTGCTTCGGGGAGGACTTCGCCGAGAGCGCCGAGGCTTCGGGATTTCCCTACCCCGAGCTCCTGAGGCGCATCACGAGCCTCGGCCTGGGCTACCGGGCCCCGTGGAAGGGCTGAGCCTGGGCGGCCCATGTCCTCCATGCGTCCGGACCTGGACGCAATTCGGACCTCGACCGGGTTCGGAGCAAGTGGAGTCCTTATTGTTGGGGGTGGAAGAGCCGTCCGAGTCCGGATCTCCCGGCTCTCCGCCTTCGCCATGCGCAAAGCCATCTTCGTCTTCATTGCCACCCTCGCGGGCGGCATCGTCGTCGCCGACTTCGCCGACGCCCAGGGCTGCTGAGGCCCTCGCCGAGGACCCGCCGGTGGCGGGTACAAGGGGCCGGCTGGTGCCGGCGGTCGTCCTGCCCCCAGCGGCGGTGGAGCCCGTGGACCTGCGGGAACCCCCGTGAACGGACCCGGGCTCCCCGGAGGCGGCGTGCCCGGTGGATGGGGCAAGCCCGTCGACCTCCCGCCCATCCCGTGGCTGCCGCGGCCGGACAATCCCTTCAGCGTCGGCGAGGGGGAGACCGTCAGCGACCCGACGGCCTGGCAGCTGTGGTGGGACGTCAACCGCGACCGCTACCTGCGCTGGGCCAACCTGGACACCGGCGTGGCCATGACCGGCAGCGACTCCTGGTACCTCGGCACCGGGCAGAGCGAGGAGCGCATCGGCGGCCGCCTCGGCGCGGACCTGGTCCAGGGCGAGCTCGTCCCGCACCTGGTGAAGGCCATCGAGGTCGGCGGCTCGAACGAGTACGTGAAGGGCGCGCTGCTGGCGCTCGGGAAGATCGGCGGTGAGGAGAACTTCACCACCTTCGACTTCCTCATGCGCTTCTTCCTCAAGGAGGGCCTGCCCGAGCTGAACAACACCGCGGCCTTCTCCCTCGGAGTCCTGGCTGACGCCCGCAACCTCGAGTTCCTGACCTCCCTGGCCCGCAGCGGCGAGTCCGCGCGTGAGCTGCTGGGCAAGCCCGAGGTCCCCATCGAGATGCGCGCTTTCGCCACCTATGGCCTGGGCGTGCTGGGCTCTCGGACCGAGGATCTGGAGGTCCGCCGCTCGATCGTGGCGACCCTCGTCCAACAGCTCGAGGACGACGGCCCCCGCACCAACGACCTGCAGGTGGCTGCCATGGTTGCCATGGGACTCGTGCCCCTCTCCTTCGATGAGGAGGCCGAGGTCTGCATCTGCGGCGAGTGCAAGGTCGAGGGGCCTGACCGCCACTACCAGGCGCAGGTCACCTACCTCATGCGGTACTTCACCGCAGACCGAGAGTTCGACGCCACCGTGCGCGCCCACACCGCGACGACCCTCGGGCGCCTCGTGGCCCACGGTCAGGCCGTCGCCGGGGAGGCCTTCCGGGCTCCCGCCCTGGAGATCAAGGAGGGCGTGGCTGACATCCTGATCGAGGCACTTCAGCGCTACGCCAAGCAGCCCCCCATCGTGCAGCAGAGCGCCGTCCTGGCCCTGGGCCTTGCCGGCGATGCGGACGACGAGGAGGTGGACCACTGGATCCGCCACGAGCTCGGCAAGCAGGCCGGTCATGGCGACCCCCTGGCCAAGCGCTTCGCCCTGATGGCCCTGGCCGAGGCCGGCAGCCGCAAGGGCCAGACCGAGGCTCCCTGGTCGGGAACCGACCGGACCCGCAGCGAGCTGATGCAGATCCTCTCGCGCGGCAAGAAGAACGAGCGCGCCTGGGCGGCCCTGGCCCTCGGCGTGTTCGGCTGGCACCTGGACCAGGCTGCGCAGCCCCTCGAGGACGGCGTGGATCGGGCCCTCGTGCACGCCGCCAAGAAGGCGCGCGGGTCGGACGACCTGGGCGCAGTGGCCATCGCCCTTGGCCTGCGGCGTCACGCCGACGCGGAGAGCGTGCTGGTCCAGAAGCTCGGCAAGCTCAAGGACGCCAGCGCCCAGGGTCACGCGGCCCTGGCCCTCGGCCTCATGGGTGCCCGCGACGCCGTGGGGACCCTGCAGGAGCGCCTCGGTGAGGACGACCTCGACCCCACCCTGCAGGCCCGCCTGGGCCTCGCCCTCGGGATGCTCGGGGACTCCAGCGTGGTGGAGACGCTCGTGGAGCGCATGGCCACCAGTGAGAGCGAGGACGAGCAGGCCGCGTTGGCGAGCGCCCTCGGCTTCCTGGGCGACCGTCGCTCCCTCGATGCCCTCGCCGAGCTCATGCTCGACACGGAGAAGGGCTACGCGGTCTCGCGCGACAAGGCCGTCCTGGCCCTCGGATTCCTCGCGGACGCTGCGGCCACTCCGTGGCGATCCCTGCTGGCGCACGGGTGCAACTACCGGGCGGAGACCCCGACCCTGACCAGCACCGACGGCAAGGGAGTCCTGGACCTCCCCTGAGGCCCCGAGACTGGCTGCCAAGGGAGGCCGTCCCCGCGTGCGCGGGGGCGGCCTCCTGGCCATCGGGGCTGGCTGGCGCCCGGCGCAACGCACGGGAGTGGACTGCAGCGCCGGATCAGAACCGCACGGCCCAGGTGAGCTTCATTGCAAGGGCCTGCCCCTGCGCCACGAGTCGCTCTCCGTCACGCTGGAGCCAGCCCCCCTGACCCACGAGGAAGAGGTCCTGGCCGGGGGTGAGGATCCAGCGCATACGGCTCTGGAACCCCAGCTGCTCGGAACCCGTGTCGTACTGCAGAAGGTTCTTCCACGAGAGCTCGGGCGTGAACGAGAGGTCCAGGTTCAGCTGCCACGCCGCGAGGTCGAAGTCCCCCGCCGGGAGGCTGCCAGTCGCCTGCGTCCACTCGATCCCCGCCCGCCAGTGCTCGTTGGGGATGATGAACGGGGACACGGTCCAGCGCGTGATGTCGCCACCGTAGAAGTCCCCCCACTCCAGTTCCACCTCGGCCTTCACTCGACGGCGATCGTTCGACTCCAGGGTCAGGAAGTGCCGGTCCATCTCGTAGCGCCCTGCGCCGACCTCGACCTGACCATTCAGGGAGAAGGGGTCGTCGAGCTGCTCCACGATGCGGTGCACCTCCCACTCGAACTCGTCGCCGCTCTGCAGCTGGAGCCCAATGGGCTGGATCGGGATCGCGTAGTTGTCCTCGTTGCCGTCCAGGTCGCGGGTCACATCGACCGCGATCCGCGCATCGAAGCGCCGCAGCCAGCCCGTCTCCCCCAGCTGCTTGAGGTAGCGGGTCTGGTGCCGCAGGTTGGTGACCCCCGCGCGGCGCACGAAGCCCATGGCGGGGTCGAAGTCCACGCCTACGCGCTCCGCCTCGAGGCTCAGGTCGAACTCGCGCGTCCGCACCTGGGCCTCCAGTCCAAAGGCCTCGCCGTCGCGGCTCGCCTGCCCCGCCTCCTCCACCGAGGACGCGAGGGCCCAGGCCCACAGGGAGCCGGAGCGTCCCTCTCCGAACAGACGCGCGTCCTGCAGCCGCAGGTCTGCGCCGGCGGTCATGGCCTGGCCCGAGGCGTCGGGGAGTCCTGCGGTGACGAGGACGCCCACGCTGCCCTCCTCGCCCACCTGGCGCGCCCCGCGCACCACCGCGAGGTTCTTCTCCTCGACCTGTGCCCCGTCCTCAGAGTCCCACCCCGCGACCTGCACGTCCAGCGCGCCTAGCGTCCAGGGGCCGCTGCGCGCCGAGAACTTCGCCCCCGCCAAGAGGTCCACGGCCTGCCCGCTGTCGTCGCGGCCGATCGTCCGGGAGAAGAACGGCACGATCGAGCTGCGGTTGGAGGGCGCGCCGAACTCGAACAGGGACGCGTCCTCGAGGAAGAAGTCGCGCTTCTCGGGGAAGAAGAGCGGGAAGCGCGTCAGGTTGACCCGGCGGTCGTCCACCTCGGTCTCGGCGAAGTCGGTCCCGAAGGTGAGCAGCACGTTGGTCTCGGGAGTCGGGCGGAAGGAGACATCCCCGCCCACGCGCGCCCCAGGCTCGAGCTGGTCCCAGGCCGGCCGCTCGAGGTCCACGCGAACATAGGGCGTCACCTGCAGGCCAAGGCCCTGCTGCAGGCCCTCAAGCCCCCCCACGATGCCGCCCTCGCTGAGCCGGAAGAAGCGGTAGGCCAGGCTCGGTGAAGCCCAGCGCATGACCTCCCCATTGGCGACGCGCTTGCGGCGCAGGTTGAAGCCGAAGGAGCCCAGCTTGGAGTCGAAGGAGAGGGACTGCAGGGGGATCGCGAGCTCCGCCTCCCAGCCGCGGTCGGTGCGGGCGGCGCGCCCGTCCCAGATCCCGTCCCAGCTCTTGTTGAAGCGCTGGCCCCCGTCGCTGAGGAGCGCGTCGCCCCGAGAGCCTGCGGCCGTGATCTGGAACCAGTAGGCGGACTGCTGGCTGCGGAAGGTGTCGAACCACAGCTCGACCACGTCGTCGAACTGAACGAAGGCGTCCCGATCCATCTGGCGGGCTCGGACCTCCGCAGGATCGTCGTGGCAGATCAGACCCACGAAGAGGGTCGAGCCATCGTGCAGGAAGAGGACCTCGGTCTCCTGGCTCGGCCGGGCGCCCTCCACCGGGGTCACCTGGGTCAGCGCCCCGAGGCTGCCGGCGCCGCGCCACTCCTCGGCGTCGACGCGACCGTCCAGCTCGATCCGCCGCCCCTCGGCGAGGCGTCCGAAACGCGCGCGGGGACGAGTCCGGGTCCCCGTGGAGAGCTCCGCCTCCTCGCGGGGCTGGTCACGCACCGACGCACCGTCCGCCGCCCCAGCCTGCTGGGCCGCCAGGGCCTGCGCAGGAGCGAGCGAGGCGGCGCTCAGCAGGAGCAGGAGTCGAGGAGGAGTCAGCATGGGCCGCGGGGGCCGGATTCTAGGCGCCTCGCGCAGGCTGTTCGCCCCCCAACTCGCGCACTTGAGGCGCCCTCCCTCGCGGTCCGGGCGAGACTAGGCCACTGTCTCCGCGGGCTGCTCCGACCAGCGCGCACGCCGCGCCGCGAGGGCCCACGCCGCCCCGGAGAGCAGGGTCGTACCGGCGAGCAGCCCCACGACCTGGCTGGGCGTCCAGCCCGCATCGAACGCCGCGCCCGTCGCCAGCCCAACCAGGGTGAACAACAGCGTGAGCCCGATCTGCTCGAGGGTCACCACGCGGCCGCGCCAGCCGTCGTCGATCGCGCGCTGCCAGAGGGTCGTGGAGCTCACCCAAATGGTGCTCCCGCCCGTGTGCGCGAGCAGCACCAGGACCCAGGTCGCGAGCCCGCCCTCCACGGTAGCCACGGCCAGGTACCCGAGCCCCGCCGCCAAGAAGCCACTGGCCGTCGAGCGGATGAGCGCGCGCTCGCCCGAGCCGCCGATCCTCCGAGCCAGCAGCGGCCCGATGCCTGTTCCCACGCCGCGCGCCGCGTAGAGCAGCGCGATGGCGAACCCGGTCTCGCCGAGGTCCGCGTCGCCGCCGAGGCGCGGAGCGAGCATCGGCAGGCACACCAGGAAGCCGCCCGCGACGCTCCAGTGCCACTTCGCCGTCACCGCGAGCAGAGCCCCTCGCGAGCGCAGGTGCCCGAGCGCGCCGCGCAGCTCGCCCAGGAGCAGCACCCGCCGCCAGCTCCAGCGGTCGGGCTGGCTCGGCATGGGCGGCAGCCGCAGACCCACGAGGAGCAGGGCTGAGAGCACATAGGTGACGGCGTCCGCGATGAAGACACCGTCGGCCCCGATCACCTTGAGCAGCACTCCGCCCACGAAGGCGCCGAGCGCCAGCATCGTGCTCCAGGTGACCGCGGTCAGCGCGTACGCCGCGTGGAGGTGATCGCGCCCCACCACGCCAGGGATGCAGGCTGAGTTGGCGGCGTCGTGAAAGGGCCCAAGGACCATCTGCAGCACCAAGACCCCGTAGAGCACGGGGAGGTCCTCCGGCCCATCCACGAACAGGAACGCGAGAACCACCAGGGCCCGCGCCAGGTCCGCCGTGATCATGGTGCCCCGGCGGGAGAGTCGGTCAGCGACGGGGCCGGCGATGGGGCCGATCAGCGTTGTGGGCAGCAGGCGCAGGGCCAGCTCCACCCCGAACAGCATGCCCACGGCGCTGCCGTCCCCGTGGTGGCGGATCAGGGCCAGCACCGCCATGCGGTTCAGCCAGTCGCCCGCCGAGGAGACGACCTGGGCCAGCCACAGCCTGCGGAAGGCGTGGTTGGCCCTCAGCAGGGCCCACACGGGAGTCCGGCGTCAGGCGCCGACGACCTCGGGCAGGGCGGCCGCGATGCGGTCGAGGGCCAGCTTGATCTCCTCCTCCTGCACCACCAGGGGCATGCGGAAGCGGATCGACTGCGGGCCACTGGCGAGGACCATCAGCTTGCGCTCGACCAGAAGCTTGAGGAGGTGGTCCCGAGCCGCCGGCGAGGCGCAGGTGAACGCCGCCAGGCTGCCCACTCCGCGCACGTTGGAGATGCCTCCGCGGTCCCGCGCAAGCTCGCGCAGGCCCTGCACCAGCTGCTCGCCGCGGGCGGCGACATTCTCGTGCAGCCGCTCCTCGACGATGATCTCAATGAAGCGCCGCGAGCGCACCATGTCCACGAGGTTGGCGCCCCAAGTGGAGTTGATCCGCGAGCTGCGCACGAACACGTTGTCGGGCACCTCGTCCACGCGGGGGCCCGCGTAGAGGCCACAGACCTGGGACTTCTTGCCGAACGCGACGACATCCGGAGCCACGCCCTTCTGCTCCCAGAGCCAGGGCGTGCCGCTCCCGAAGAAGCCCGTCTGGACCTCGTCGAACACGAGCAGGGCCTCGTGCTGGTCGGCGTACCCGCGCAGCTTCGCAAGGAACTCGGGGCGGAAGTGGTTGTCCCCACCCTCGCCCTGCATGGTCTCGATGATGATGGCGGCGACGCGGCCGGCGTAGCACTCGAAGGCACCCTCGATCTCGGCGCAGGCCTTGGCCTCCTCCGCCTCGATGTCGTTGGCGATGCCGCCGTCGAGGTCGAAGACGATCGCCGGGTTGTGGACGCGCGGCCACTGGAACTTCGGGAACAGGGCCACCTTGTCGTGGACCGTGTTCGTGATGCTCATCGTGTAGCCCGAGCGGCCGTGGAAGGCCTGCCGGAAGTGCATGACCACGAGGGCATTGCCGTCGTCGCAGTTCTCGACCCCCATCTTGTGGGCCTTCCAGTCGAAGGCGACCTTGAGGGCGTTCTCCACCGCCAGCGCGCCGCCGTCGATCCAGAAGTGGTGCTCGAACCCTTCAGGCGTCACATGCTCCGCGAAGGTCTCCACGAAGGAGGCCATGTGGGTCGTGTAGAGGTCCGAGTTGGCGGGCTTGTTGCGCCCCGTGAGCTCGATCTCCTCGCGGAAGGCCGGGTCGAAAGTCCCCGGGTGGTTGTAGCCAATGGGCCAGGACGCGAAGCAGGTGAAGAAGTCCAGGTACTCCTCGCCAGTCCGCGAGTCGTGGATCCAGGACCCGTGGCTCTTCTCCAGGTCCATCACGATGGGGAAGCCATCGGTCAGCTGGTGGCGGCGGAGGGTCTCGTGGACGGCTGCGGGGGCGATCATGGCGGTTCGGGGCGCCTCGGAGGACCCGAGGGAGCTGTTGGGGCGCTTGAAGGCTCGGGGAGAACCCATGGCGGACTGGTCACTGTATCGGCAGGTTCCCGCCCGAACCATGCGGCAGCCTGCCGCCTGCCCTGCGGCGCTAGGCAGTTGCCCCGAACAAACGCGGGGTCCCGGCCTCGGACGCTCGCGGGACGCACTTTTCCCAGGCTCACGGCGGACGAAACAAGGGGATTCCCCTAAACTCGCGCCCGTGATCACCCCTATCCGCCGCTCCGCCAACGGGTTCCCCCCGTGGGCGCGGGTCCGCAGGCAGGCGGACTTCGACCGCGCCTGGAAGCGCGGCCGGAGGGCGCGCGCCTCCAGCCTGGTGGTCGTCGCCGTGGACAACGGCACGGAGCGGACGCGGCTCGGGCTCTCGATCGGCCGGCGCATCTGGCCCGGGGCCGTCCAGCGCAACCGCCTCAAGCGCGTGATCCGCGAGGCGTTCCGGACCGTGTATCCCGACCTCCCCGGCGGGGTGGACCTCATCGTGATGGCTGCGGGCCCCCGCCAGGTCCTGGACCTCTCCACCGCCCAGGCCGAACTGCGACTGCTGGCGGCCAAGGCCCATCGCCGCTACCTCGAGGCGAAGGCCGAGGAGGAGGCCTCCCATGGCTGATCCCCTCGGAGGCCTCCTCGCCCTCCCCATCCGCGCCTACCGGCGCTGGATCTCCCCCTGGACCCCGGCCAGCTGCAGGTACATCCCGACCTGCAGTGCCTACGCGGTCGAGGCCCTCTCCACCCACGGAGCCTTCCGCGGCTCCTGGCTCTCGTTCCGGCGCATCGTGCGCTGCCACCCCTTCGGCGGCACCGGCCACGATCCCGTGCCGCCCCCCCAGGCCTGATCCCCATGCGACTCACCCTCCTCACGCTCGCGCTGGCGTCCTGCGCAGCCACCCCCAGCGAGTGCCCCATCCCCGGCGCCACGCCGGCCGACCACCTCATCCTGCCCGGCGAGACTCACTTCGCGCACCTGTGGCAGGTGACCTTCGGCGGTGAGAACGCCGAGGCCTACTGGAGCTTCGACGGGGCGCGCCTCTGCATGCAGGTCCGCAACGAGGAGCGCGGCTGGGACTGCGACCGCATCTGCGTGACCGAGGCCGATGGACGCGTGGACCAGCTCAGCAACGGGCGCGGGGTCACGACCTGCTCCTACTTCATGCCCGACGGCCAGAGCGTGATCTTCGCCTCCACCCACGCTGAGCACGAGACCTGCCCGCCGCCGGCCGATCGCTCCCAGGGATATGTGTGGCAGATCCACCCCGAGTACGACATCTACCGCCATGCCTTCGGCACTGGGGATGAGGCGTTCGTGACCGGCCCGGGCTACGACGCCGAGGCCACGGTCTCCCCCACCGGGGACCGCGTGGTCTTCACCTCCACCCGCTCGGGCGACCTTGAGCTCTGGACCTGTGACCTGAGCGGCGGCGACCTGCAGCAGGTCACGAAGGCCCCCGGCTACGACGGCGGCGCCTTCTTCAGCCACGACGGCAAGCGCCTGGTCTTCCGCGCCACGGCCTTCACGCCCGGCGCCGAGGAGGAGGAGCAGGCCGAGTACTTCCGCCTGCTCGAGCAGGGCCTCGTGCGCCCCAGCCGCATGGAGCTCTTCGTCATCAACGCCGACGGCACCGGCCGCAAGCAGCTCACCGAGCTGGGCAAGGCCAACTTCGCCCCGAGCTTCTATCCGGACGACTCGAAGATCATCTTCTCGACGAACCACCACGACCCCGAGCGCCCCGCGCTGAACTTCGACCTCTTCGCGCTGGACCTCACCACCGGCGAGCTGGAGCAGATCACCCAGTTCAACGGCCCGCGCGGCAAGAGCTTCGACGGGTTCCCCCTGTTCTCCCCCGACGGCCGCTACCTGGCCTTCTCCTCGAACCGGGGCGACAGCGCCCCCGGGGAGACCAATGTGTTCATCGCCGAGTGGCGCTGATCCCTCGCAGCCCCAGACCCCTCCTCCAACTGCAATGGACTCCCACCACCCCCTCGTGGCCGTCGTCGACGACGACCCGGCCCTGCGCGACCTGGTCAAGCACGTGCTCGGCACGGTCGGGCACGACGCCCTCAGCCACGGCACGGTCGAGGACTTCCTCGAGGACGAGCGCCTCGATCAGGTCGGCTGCGTGATCTGTGACGTGCGCATGCCGGGCCTCGGAGGCCTCGGACTCCTGAACCGCCTCGCCGAAGACCCCTACGCCCCGCCGGTGATCCTGCTGACCGCGCACGGCGATGCCCAGATGGCTGTTCGCGCCCTGCGCGCAGGGGCCTTCGAGTTCCTCGAGAAGCCCTTCCGCGACCAGGACCTGCTGGACGTTGTGCAGCGCGCGGTCGAGCTCGACTCGAAGCGACGCAAGCAGCGCGCCGCTCTGAACGACCTGCAGCAGCGCCACGAGACGCTCACTCCGCGCGAGCGCCAGGTGTTCCGCCTGGTCGTGGAGGGCTCCTCCAACCGCCAGATCGCCGAGCTGATGGAGCTCTCGCAGAAGACCGTCGAGGTCCACCGCGCGCACGTCATGTCGAAGATGTTCGCCGGCTCGCTCGCAGGCCTGGTGCGCATGGCCGTGGCCCTCGAGGTCGCGGCGGGCGAGGACCCCCTGGAGTCCCTCCCGAGCCTGACCTCCGGCGGCGGCGCGCGCTGAGCGCTCCATGCGCCTCCAGGTCCTCTCGAGCGGGAGCAAGGGCAACGCCACCCTTCTGCGGGCGGGTGAGGCCTGCGTCCTCGTGGACGCGGGCCTCGGCCCGCGCAACCTGAAGGACCGGCTAGACCTCGCCCAGCTCGGGCCGCGGGCCCTGGACCACGTGGTGGTGACCCATGGCCACCTGGATCACTCCCGCTCGGCGGGAGCCGTGGCGCGGCGGCACGACGCGACGGTTCACTGTGCCCCAAGCCTCCTGACCCACCGCGCCGTCGTCCGCGCCCCGCGCCTTTCAGCCCTGCCCGTGGGAGGGACCTGCACCCTCGAGGCCCGCGGCGAGCGCGTCGAGCTGCGCACCGCACGACTCCCCCACGACTGCGACCCGACGGTGGGCGTTGGGCTCGAACACGCGGGACGGCGCGCGGTCGTGCTCACGGACCTCGGGGTCCCCGACCCCGGCGTCGCTCGCGCTCTCTCCGGAGCGCATGTCCTCGTCCTCGAGTTCAACTACGACCCGGGCATGCTGGCCGCGGGCCCCTACCCCGAGCGGCTCAAGGAGCGCATCCGCGGCGGCCGCGGACACCTCTCGAACGAGCAGGCGGCGGAGATGCTGCGCCTGCTGGCAGGCCCCGAGCTGCACACCGTGGTCCTCGCCCACCTCTCTGCCAACAACAACACCCAGGAACTCGCGCGAGCAGCGGCGGAGGCGGCTCTCTCGGCAGCCGGGCGTGACGAGGTGCGGGTGCTCGTCGCCCTCCAGGACGAGCCCCTCCAGCCGATCCCCGTCCGACGAGCACGCCTCCCCTCCCCGCCGCTGCCGAGGTCGTCCTGGAGCAGATGGCGGCCCACGCCACCGTCCGGCGCTTCGGGCCTGAGCCCCTCCCCGAGGGGCTCCTCGAGCGCCTCGTCGCCGCGGCCTCCAAGGCGCCCACCTCCAGCTGGATCCAGGGCTACTCCCTCCTGCGGTGCACGCGCCCCGACGAGCGGGCGCGCCTGGCAGAGCTCTCCGGCGGCCAGGTCCAGGTGCACGAGGCTCCTGAGTTCCTCATCGTGTGCGCCGACAGCCGGCGTCACCGGTTGGCGGCCGCCGACGCGGGGAGGCCCCACGCAACGAACCTCGAGGCGTTCCTCCAGTGTGCGCTGGACGCTGCGCTCTTCGCCCAGAACCTGGCCCTGGGTGCCGAGGCCTGCGGCCTGGGGACCTGCATGATCGGCGGCCTACGCAACGAGCTCCCTGCGGTGGTGAGCCTGCTGGAGCTGCCCGAGGGCGTCTGGCCCCTCTTCGGCCTGTGCCTCGGGATGCCCGCGGAGCAGCCCCTCCCGCGGCCGCGGCTCGCCCCGGGCGCGCTGCTGGCGGAGGACCGCTATCCGACGGACGCCGAGGTCCGCGCAGCCATTGCCGCCCACGACCGCGAGGCCGAGGAGTGGTACGCCGCGACCGGGCGACCCGGACGCAGCTGGAGCGGCGGCGTGGTGCGCACCTTCGCAAGCCTGCGAAGGGAGCACCTCCGTAACACCTTCGAGGACCTGGGCGCGCGCCTCGACTGAGCCGGCAGACTCAGGGGAAGAAGCGGAACCGAACGATGGCCAACAGGGCCGCGACGCCGTCGCGCCAGCCGATCTTCTTGCCCTCTTCGTAGCCCCGGTTCTCGTAGTGGATCGGGACCTCCACGATGCGAAGGCGGCGGCGCGCGAAGGCCGCCGTCAGCTCGGGCTCGATGGTGAAGGCCCGCGAGCGCAGCTGCAAGGACCGCGCGACAGCCGCCGGGAAGACCTTGTAGCAGGTCTCCATGTCGGTCAGCCGGTAGCCGGTGAACAGGTTGCTGAACCCGGTCAGGATCCGGTTCGCGAGGGTGTGCAGCCGGAAGTGCACGCGCTCGCTCCTGCCCAGGAAGCGGCTGCCGTAGACCACGTCGGCCTCACCCGCCTCGAGGGGCGCCAGCAGCGCGCCATAGTCGGCCGGGTCGTACTCGAGGTCGGCGTCCTGCACGACCACGAAGTCGCCCTCCACTGCTGCAAAGCCCGTCTGGAGGGCCGCGCCCTTCCCGCCGTTCTGCTCGTGCAGGAAGCTGCGCACGACCTCGGGGTGGGCCTCGACGAGGCGCGCGATGATCGCGCGGCTCTGGTCCCGGGACCCGTCGTCCACGAGCAGCACCTCCTTGTCGTAGGGGGTGGCGAGGACGCGTCCCACGATCTCCTCGAGGGTGCGCTCCTCGTTGTAGACCGGGACGACGATGGAGAGCTTCATCGGGGCTGCGAGCCGAAGAGGGCGCCGAGGTCGAGGAAGTCGACCAGGCCCTCGTGGAGCGAACGATACGCGGGGTCGCCCTCGATACACCAGAGCGGCTCCAGGAACAGCGGCAGGATCTCCTCGTCCGGGCGCCGCCGGCGCTCCTGGACTGCGCGGCGCTTCGCGCTCCAGTGTCCCCATCCGCCCACGAAGTCGTCCAGAGCGACGAGGTCCGCGGCGCCGATGCGGTCGATCTCCTGCACGGGCCGGCGCTGCTTGCGGAAGCGCGCGAGGAGGCGCTCCCACCAGCCCGGACCGCTGAGCGTGCGCAGCTCCTCGATGTGGTACTCGGTCCTGTCGAGGGGCCCCATGTGCAGGAACGCCCGACGAACCGCGAGGGCGAGCATGGCGGGGAGCACCCGCTGCAGGCTGGCGTCGTCGTAGTTCTTGAAGCAGGCGAGGAGCGGGTTGCGCACCTGGAGGCGGCGCAGGCGCTCGGCGGGGACTCGCGCGCTGGTGGACGAGTGGTGGTGGTAGCACACCGCGTCCGGAGCGTAGTGCACCTCGTGGCCGAGCACCCAGGTACGCCAGCCCAGGTCCACGTCCTCGTAGTAGGCGAAGAAGTCCTCATCGAAGCCCCCCACCTCGTCGAAGGCGCCGGCGCTCATGGCCATGGCACCCCCGCACGCGAACAGGGTCTTGCGCGGGGCGTCCCACTCGGGGCCGTCCGGCGACTTGTAGCCGCGCTGGATCCCCATGCCGTGGAAGTTCGCACCGCCGCCGGCCGAGTCGATGCTCTGGCCATCCCAGTGCAGCATGCGGCCAGTCGTGGCCGCGCAGGTGCCGCGCTGGACCGGAGCCACCAGCGCGCGCAGGAACCCGGGCTCCACGCGCAGGTCGTTGTTCAGGAACACGACCTGGTCGGGACGGTCGGCGTTGCGCACGCCGGTGTTGCAGCCCGCACTGAAGCCGAGGTTGCGCTCGTTCTGGATGAGGCGCACCCACGGATGGTGCGCGCGCAGGTGCTCCTGGCTGCCGTCGTCCGACCCGTTGTCGACCAGGATCACCTCGAAGCGATCCTTGGGATAGTCCAGGGCGTCGAGGGAGCCGAAGCACCCGTCGAGGTGGTGCTTGCCGTTCCAGTTGAGCACCACGAGGCTGCAGCGCGGCAGCTCCTCGTCGGCCAGGGGCTCCACGCGCGGGACCTCGAGGTCGCTCCGCTCCGCGGCGGTCATGTTCGCACCTCGGGGCGCGCCCGGAGGGCCACCCGCGCGAGGCGCAGGTGCCCGCCTTCCGGGGCGGTGCGGAGCCGCAGGGAGCGGGCTCCGTCAGGGAGGTCCAGGTCGAGGTGCTGCACGGCGTTCCGATCCTCTCCATCGGCACGGCACGGCTCCAGGCTGACCTCCTCTCCGTCTCCCAGGGCGACGGTCCCACTGAGGACGAGCTCGGGCTCGGCGGCGAGGACGAGCTGCTCGAGCTCGAGGCGCACCGGCCCCGGCGCGAGTCGCGGCAGAGAGAGCTCGACGGCCGTACCGGGGAGCAGCAGCAGGAGGTTGGATCCTTGGGGCACGACCTCTCCCGAGAGCCTGCGACCCTCGCGCGGCGCCCACTCGGCCAGCAGGCGCTCGCTGGCGGACTCACGCTGCACACAGGCAAGGCCCCGGTAGCGGTACTCCCAGTCCGCTGCGTCCTCCTCGACCGTCTTCGGGGTCGGGAACTCCCGACCCAGCCCCTCGAGCAGCCCGGGCTCCTCCAGGAGCCGGCGCAGCTGCCGCGCGAGATCCTCCGCCCGGCCCGGCTGGAAGTGCAGGCCGTCCACGCCGTCGCGGACGAACTCGGCCATGCCCCCGAAGCCCGAGACCACCAGCGGGGTGCCGCAGGCGAAGGCCTCGGCGATCGTCACGGGAGCGTTCTCGAACCACAGACTCGGGATCACGAGCACATCCAGGTCCCGGTGCACCTCGGGGAGGCGCCCGTTGTCGAAGCGCCCGGCGAAGCGCGTCGCGGTCCCGGCCGCCGCGCGCTGCAGCTCGGCGTGGTGCTCGTCCTCGGCGGGCGAGAAGGCACCGTGGACCACGAGCTCCACCGGCAGACCCGCCAGCAGGCGCATGGCCTCCACGAGCACGCCCACGCCCTTGTACCAGACGAGGCTCCCCACGAAGCCCACGCGCAGCACCCCGTCGGGGCGCGGGGACTTCGCCGCCGCATGCAGGTGGTCCACGGCGAGGCCGTTCTCGCTGAACAGGAACCGGTGCGCGTCGAAGCGTCCCGTTGCGAGGTAGCGCTCCCGCAGGAAGCGGCTCGGGCTGACCTGCAGGTCGCAGGCCGCATAGGCCCCGAGGACCACATCCTCTCGGTCCCTCAGGTCGAGGTACTCGGATGCGCTGCGGCGCAGGCCGGCGGGCAGCAGCTCCGTCTCCCGCGCGCGCCGCGCCAGCTCCCGCAGGGCGCCGCCTGCCAGTCCATCCAGCGCGGCCAGGCGCGGCACGGCGTCGAGGGAGCGCTCCTTCACGCAGGCGAAGCAGCCCGAGCCCATCCCCTGCTCGCACACCTCCCCGTCCGGCCGGATCAGCTGCACGCGCGGGCAGAGGCCCCAGTAGTCGTGGCAGTGCACCACCGTGGCGCAGCCCGCGTCCTTGGCCAGTCGCACGAGGCTCGTGCTGGTGTGGATCAGGTGCTGGAAGTGGACGACATCCGGCTGCTCCTGGGCGAGCACCCGGGCGAAGGCCGCCTCGGCCGCGGGCTGCTCGTAGCTCGCCCGCAGGCTGGGGTGCTCCAGGCGATGAGTCATGCGCCAGACGCGCAGCTCCTCGAAGGTCCCCTCCTCGACGGAGAAGTCCGGAGGGCCGTCCGGCCCGGCGGGAACGCGGGCGAAGACCGCGACCTCATGCCCCCGCGCCGCCATGCCCCGGGCGAGGCCGAGGGTGAACACCTCCGTGCCCGCCCAGGTGTCCGGGGGGAAGCCGTGGACCACGTAGAGGACCCGCACGCGCCCGTCCGCACGCGCCCGCGTGGCGGAGCGGCGCGCCTCGGTCGCGCCTCCCTCAAGCAGACCCTCGAAGGCTGCTCGCCGCAGGTCGCGCACCTCGCGCATCAGCGCCTCGGGCTCCGCCTTCGGCGCCAGCTCGGCGATGGCCTGGCGATCCGCCGGCTCGAGCCGATCGAGGAGGACTGGGATGTCGGCGGCGCGGCCGATGCAGGTGCGCCCCAGCCATTCCTGGTTGAAGCGGCCGTCGATGCGACCGCGCGAGCGCATCTCGTCCACGCCGTAGTCGTGGCTGTGCTCCACGGCGGCCCGCTCGGTGTAGACGATGGCCTGACCGTCCTCGAGCAGCGCGCGCGCGGCGAGGACATCCTCCCCGAACCAGGTTCGCGGCATGGGGTGCCGCTCCCAGAACGAGCGCCGGATCGCCGAGGCCACATCCTGGAACGAGTAGAGCAGGCGTCGCTCGTCGGGCGACATCCGCGCGTACTCCTCCGCGGACGGCAGACGCACCACCTTGCGCTCCGCGGCCCACCCGGGGTCCTCACGCGAGAGCACGCGCGTGGAGTCGAGGGCATCTGGCCGGGGCAGGTTGCGGCAGTAGGCGCCGCCGACCTCGGGGTCGCGGAACTCCTCGGCCAGATCCCGCAGCCAGGTGCGCGAGGCGGGGATCGCGTCCTGGGTCAGGAACACGAGCAGCTCTCCCGCCGCGCGTGCCGCCAGCCGGTTGCGCGTGTCCCCGTGGTCGAACTCCACCTGGTGAATGCGGTCGGCGTGCAGGGGCACGGGGAAGCGCGGAGCCCAGGCCTGCAGGAGCTCCCAGGTGCCGTCGGTCGACCCAGAGTCGGTCACCCAGAGGTCCCAGGGCAGGTCGCACTCCTGCTCCGCCAGCGCGGTGAGCACGCGCTCCAGGAACTCCATCCCCTGCCAGGTGGGCATGAGGACGGAGAGGCTCTGGGGTAGGGTCATGACGGGTAGCTGGGCGGCCCAGCGTAGCGCCCAGCCCCTCGACGGGTCCAAGCCCGAGAGCGCTCAGCTGAACCGGCGTGTGGCCGCGCTGCCAACCGGCAGGTTCCAGCCGAGGGAGCCCATCAGCTGCCCCGTGACCTGGGCCCCACGCAGGAGGGGAGCTCGGAGCAGGAGCGGTGCGAAGGAGTGCCCGTGACGCATCCGGAAGCGGAGGTCCTCGCGCAGCTCGTGCAGCAGCCCCTTGAGGACCTCGAAGGGGCCCGAGCGCACCCGGATCCCGAACTCCAGGCGCAGGAACGCCGCATCGAGCCGATAGCGCTCCAGGGCGCCGAGGAGGGAGTAGACATGGGCATGCCGGACCTCAGCGTCGTGGGCGTGCGCGAGCGCCCAGCCGGCCTCGAGTGCGCGGGCCGCCCAGGCCACGTCCTCACCGAACACCCGCTCGGGGAAGGGCAGCTCCAGCAGGGTGGCGCGCCGGTAGGCCGAGGCCACGTTGTGGAAGCGCGCCAGGGAGATGGCCTCCCGGGCCGGCAGTCCGCTCAGCCGCTGGCCCGCGTCCAGGCGGCGCTTCTCGGGGAGGCCCGAAGCCTCCGGCGAAGCAAGGACCGTGCGCGCGCTCAGGGGGTCCGTGTCGGGATGCGGGACCAGCCGCGCCGAGACGCCGGCCACCTCGGGATCATCGAGGTGCGCCACCAGCCGCGGCAGGGCATCGGGGCCGGAGGGCACCGCGTCCTGCGTCAGCAGCACGACCCGTGAGGCCTGGGCGCGTGCGACGAGCGCGTTGCGCGTCGCGCCGTGGCGGAACTGCGGCCGGGGGATGCTCTCCACGCGGAACCCGGCGCCCTGGAGACGGCTGGCCGTGTCGTCGTCCGAGCTGCTGTCGATCGCCAGCAGCTCCACCTCCCCGGGCCAGGCCTGCACGGCCAGCGCAGGCAGCAGCCGATCCAGGTCCCGGCTCGCGTTGAGCGTCGGGAGCAGGAGGGAGGCGTAGGGCGAGGACATAAGAGGCGTCAGCCGCGGCCGCAGAGCTCGCGGTAGTTGCAGGAGGCACAGGGCCGGGCGTCCTCGACCATCGGGAACTCCTCGGGGTCCCCGGCGGTCTCACCCGCATCGAAGTGGCTGGCACGCATCTCGGCCAGGGACTCGAGGATGCGACGGTACGCCTGCTCGAGCCCTGCGCTGCCTGGGCGGATCTCCACCACGCGGCGGTCCCGCAGGTAGGCGTCGTAGCCCACCACGCGCTCGGGGTCCGCGTCCCAGAAGTCACGGGCGTAGCCTGCGTAGACCTCGAGCTGGAAGCGGTCGGCGTCCCGCGGGCTGCCGGTCTTCCAGTCCCAGATGTGCACCACTCCCTCGGCGTCGCGCCAGGCGAAGTCCGGGACGGCGTACACCTTGACCCCTTCCACATCGAAGGTGGACATGTCCTCACAGGCGAGCCAGCTCCCAGGATCCGAGGAGCGCACCTCCTCCAGCTCGGGCATCTCGAGGAACGCCGTCAGGCTCTCGACGATCCGGTCCCGGTAGGTCGCCCCATAGGTCGCGGCTTCTCCGGTCGCCTCGTCGATGCGCGGCTCGGCGTAGTGGTGCTCGGCCAGGTGCGTGATCTTGGCCGGCCGCTGGCGCCACTTGCCGTCGCGCGAGTCCTTGTAGTGGCGCCGCAGCTCGGCGACGGCGTCCGCGAGGAAGGCTTCACGCTCGGGCGGCTCGCCCCCCCCACGCCGCAGCTCGAACCAGCGCTGGATCGCGTCGTGCACGATCTGGCCAGCCAGCATCGGCATGCGGGTCATCTTCTTCAGCAGCCAGGCCCGGCGCCGCTCGGGGTCCCCGCTCGCGTCCCAGCCGAGCCAGGAGCCGTAGTAGTCCCAGTAGTACCGCCGCGGGCACGAGGCCAGGGTCGACGCCCGCGAGGCGGACCAGGAGAGTTCGTGCGCGATCCGGAACGCCATGACCGGATCGTCCTCCTCCGGAGGGACGGGTGCAACCCTGGGCCGCCCGGGAGCGAGCCTCTCAGCTCAGGCTGAGAGGGGCGCGGAGCCCCCGGTCCGCCCGGCAATGCCGGCCGGGGCGGGCTCGCGGGAGAGGACGCCCGCGCGCGAGGTGAGCCACAGGGGTTCGCCCGCTTGGAGGGTCCGAAGGTGCACCGGCGCGCGCCACAGGCTCTCCAGGGCCGCAAGCACGCTCGCCGCCTCGTCCAGCTGCAGGTCGCGACCGTCGTGCTCGTGGACGAGGAGCAGCTCCTCGCCCCGAACCTCGTGGTGCAGGCGGGGGCGGCCGCCGTCCCGCAGGCCGCGCAGCAGGTCGCGCTTCACACGCCGCCAGGCCGCCCGGACGGGCTCCTCGAGCGCGCGCGCCCTGATGAGCTCGCTCCCGAGGGCGAACTCCTCGTCCAGCAGCTCCTCTACCAGGGTCTCGTCGCGGTGCCACGCTCTCAGGGCGAACAGGTCGCGCCCCTGATCTGCGGCGTGGCGCAGCAGCTCCAGGCCCAGGCGATAGGGGTTCAGGTCCCCGGGAGCCGCGGCGGTCGCGCGCGCATGGGCGCCTGCGAAGCCGGTCGCCTCCTCCGAGCGCAGGTGCTCCCCGGGCAGGAGGGTCGAGTGCCACAGCGACGCCCAGCCCTCGTTGGTGATCCGGGTCAGGCGCTGGGGAAGGAGCCCGTAGGCCTCGCTGCGTGCCACCCGCACGAGGTCCCGCTCCCAGCCTGCCAGCCTCTCGTGCGCGGCCAGGGCGCCGAGCAGGTCGCGACCGCTGCTCCGCTCGCGATAGGCGCCGCCCAGGAGCAGCTCGGGATCAACCAGCTCCGCAAGGGCCTGGAGGACCTCCAGACGCTGCTCCACCGCGGATGCACCGTGCTCCTGTACCCAGCCCTCGACCCGTGCCGCGTTCTGGGCGAGCTCGCCCAGGAACCCGTGCCCGACGCCGCTGAACCAGCGACTCGCCCCGAAGAGGTCCGCGTGGGCAAGGACATGAGAGAGCACCAGGCGCTGCTCCGGAAGCCGGTTCGCACGATCGAGAGAGGCCACGGTCGGATCCCCAGGGGTCACGAGCTCGAGCAGGCGGAGATGCCCCTGCCGCGCTCCCCGCTCGAGACGGTGGAATTCCATGCCGAAGCGCCATGCCCGGTGGCGAACGGGGTAGCCGCCGCGCGCCGCGAGCGCGTGCAGGTGCCTGCGCTCGAGCCCCTGGAACCGCACCCACCCCGGGCGCAGGCCGACCTCCAGGGCGCGCTGCTCCGCGGCCTGAGCGGAGGCCGCGAGGGCAGGCTCGAGGCCCACGATCTCGACCGGCATCAGCGCCCCCTCCCAAGAAACGCACGCAGGGCGTCCGGCAGGTCGGCCGCGTCGTCGATCCCGGCGACGACGAGCGCCTCGTGCTCCGGCAGGGCCGCCTCGAGCTCGTGGCGGAACTGGCCCGACCCGTATTCGCTGCGCACCTGGCCATAGGCGAACTGCTGGACCCTCGGCAGGATGCGCTGCTCCAGCAGCTCGATGCAGGCGCGCGTGTCCCGCAGACTCCAGTTGTCGCCGTCCGAGTGATGGAACGCGTAGACGCTCCACGACCCGGTGGCGAGCCGCCGATCCAGTTCCTCCGCCAGGAGCCCGTATGCCGCCGAGATGCGGGTGCCCCCCGCCTCGCGGATGCGGAAGAAGGTGTCCTCGTCCACCACCCGCGCCGCGGCGTCGTGGACGATGTGGAGGACCTCCACGCGGTCGTATTGGCTGCGCAGCCAGAGCTCGCTCCAGAAGGCCTGCTGCCTCACGAGCTCCTTCTGCTCCCGGCCCATGGAGCCGGAGACATCCATCAGGTGGACCACGAGGGCGCGCGAGCCGGGCCTCCGAGCAGGCCTCTGCGCGCGAAAGACCTCGTCACCGGCTGCCGGCGCTGCGGCCCCCATGGGACCCGCAGCCGCGCTGCCTGAGCTCCAGGCCCCCGAGGCTACGGCACGCCGCAGGGCGCGCCGGCCTGTCCGCCCGGCGTGCAGCAGCGAGCGCGGCCCCTTCGAGGTGAAGCTCGTCCAGCGCGGCGCCGTGTCCGAGGCGTGCGGCCGGGGCTCGATCGGAGGCAGGGCGAGGGCCTCCCCCATCAGGCTCGCCAGCTCCCCGCGCTCGAGGTCGAGCTCGTGCGCGGCCGGGAGGCCGCCGGCGCCCTGGTCGTGCGCAGCGTTCGCGGCGCGCTCCTCGTCACCGCCCTCGCCGTCGCAGGCACCGCCGGCTCCGCTGTCGGGATCCGCGAAGCGCAGGCGGGGCAGGGCCAGCTGCGGGAGAGCGGCCGTCAGCGGCCCGGATGCGCGCGGAACGAGGCGCGCGGGGTCGCGGATGAGGGCCTCGAGGTCCGTCCGCGCGGCAGCCCGCGCGAGGGCGAGGAAGCGGCGCTCGTCGCGCAGGAGCCCCGCCAGTCCGGGCTCGGCGCTCACGCCGCGCCTCGTCTCTCGGCGGGCTCCTGGTCCGCCGCAGCCAGGCTGCCCAGGGCCTCGCCGAGCAGCAGCTCAGCATCGGCCCGCTGGCAACCCTCCTGCAGCATCAGGCGCAAGAGCAGCGCTTCCCGCTCCTCAGCCGCCGGGCTGTTCGCGGGGTCCCGCCCGAGAGCGGCGTGCGATACCGTGGCCAGCAGGCCCGAAAGGCGGACGAACTGCACGGACTCGAGCGCACTCCAGAGGCGCTCGTCCTCGCGTGCCTGGAACGGCTCCCCGCGCTCGGCGAGAGCCTCCAGGTAGCCCGCAAGCTGGCGGCGGAACTCGCGCTGCTCACGCGGGTCCAGGCCGAGGGCACCCTCGACCTCCTCCAGCGTCAGGGCCTGCTCGCGTGCGAGGGTTCCACCCGCCGCCGCCTCACGCGCGGCCTCGAGGTAGGACGCGGCGAGCCCCTCGACCTGCTCGCCGTCACCCGCCGCCGCGCGCTGCACGCGCCGCCGCACGGCGGCGAGCCGCTCGTCGCGGACCGCGGCCAGGGCCTCTCGCCCCCGCGCGCGCAGAGCGTCGTGGGTCACGAGGCTGTTCCCCTGCAGGGCGCACTCCAGGGCGTCCAGCGCCTCGCGGGCCTCGACCCGCGCGGACTCGGAGGCGAGGCAGGTCGCGATCAAGTCCCCAACGAAGCGCGGCGAGAAGCCCTCGAAGCCCTCGCGGTGATGGCCACCCGCCCGCGCGCCGCGTGCGCGCTCCACCCAGGCTGCGGGCTCAGTGGCCTCGTCCTCGGTGGGCTGGAGGCGGGTCAGGACGGCCCAGAGAGCGAGCAGCTCGAGGGCCTCGGCGCTCACGAGGCCGCCCTCCACGGCGGCCGCGAACCTGCGCGCGTGGATCGCCCGCTCCTCCTCGACGCCGAGCGTGTACGGCACGTCGATGGTCAGCGTCCGGTCACGGAACGCCTCCATGTGCTCGTCAATGACCAGGCGTCGGTACTCCGGCTCGTTGGTGTGGCCAAGGATGACC
>JBDQFW010000015.1:0-28937 GCA_040265735.1 Planctomycetota bacterium
CGCCAGGCCAGACCGATCTGGCGAGAGGGCCCCTCCTCCGCGAAGGGGAGCACGCGCAGGTTCGGGACCGCCGCGGCCTCGCGCTCAACGGCCAGCTCCGGCAGGAGGGTCACGCCCAGGCCGGCCGCCACCATCTGGGTGATCGTCCCCAGGCTCGAGGCGCGGAAGCCGCTCATCTCGTCGGCGCCGGCCGCGGTGCAGAGGGGAAGGGCCTGCTCCCTGAGGCAGTGCCCCTCGTCGAGCAGGAGGACATCGCGGCCGTCGAGGTCGCTCAGCTGGGCCGTCTGCGCTCCTGCCAGCTCGTCCGTCGAGGGGACCGCAAGGACGAACGGATCCGAGAAGAGCGGCAGGGTCTCCACCGACCCCAGGTCCAGGTCGATCGCCAGGAGCAGCAGGTCGAGCTTCCCCGACTCGAGCTGCTCGAGGAGGCGCCCGGTCATGTCCTCGCGCAGGTAGACCTGCAGGTCGGGGAAGGCAGCACTCACGGCAGGGAGGACGCGGGGCAGCAGGTAGGGCCCCACGGTCGGAATGACCCCGAGCCGCAGCGGCCCCGTCAGCGGCGCGCCGAAGGACCGCGCCAGCTGCCCCATGCGGTCGGCGGCCGTCAGGGTCTCGCGCGCGCCGGGCACCAGGGCCTCGCCCGCCGCGGTGAGGCGGACGCCGCGCCGGTCACGCTCGAAGAGCTGCACGCCCAGGGTGGCCTCCAGGCCGGCGATCTGCGCGGACAGCGTGGGCTGGCTCACGAAGCAGGCCTCGGCCGCCTTGCGGAAGTTGAGCCGCTCCGCGAGGGCGACGAAGTACTCGAGCTGGCGGAGAGTCGGACGGTCCATGGCGCCCTGCGAAGATAGGGGCGACGGCGGGGGGGCGCCACGGGCGCGCCGTCCGGCGGGGAGCAGGCCCATGTCCAACGCGATCCTCATGCACACGCCGCCGCTCAGGGCGCACAATGAAGGCATGACTCAGTCCGCCGTCGAGTTCGTGGGTTCCAGCCGCATTCACATCTCTCTGACCACGCAGCGCCTCGGCGTGGCCAAGGCGTTCTACGAGGTCCTGTTCGGGCAGGCGCCGACCAAGGTGCGCCCCGGCTATGTGAAGTTCGAGCCGGCGGAGCCGTCCGTGAACCTGACCCTCAACGAGAGCGTGGGCGCCGCCTCCGGCGCTCCCGCGGCAAGCCACTTCGGCATCCAGGTGAAGTCCACGGAGGCCGTCGCGGCCGCGCGAGCGCGGCTGGAGAGCGTGGGCCTCAGCACCACGGTCGAGGAGAGCACGGCCTGCTGCTACGCGGTCCAGGACAAGGTCTGGGTCTGCGATCCCGACGGCAACCGGTGGGAGATCTTCGTGGTCACGCAGGCCGATGTGGCCCAGGCTCCCTCCGAGGCCGGGGCTTGCTGCGCGCCGAGCCCGGCCGCACCGCCCGCAAGCGCCTCCTGCTGCGAGCCGGGGGCAGGCGCCTCCTCCTGCTGCTGATCGCTCGCCCCGCGCGGCCCGGCAGGAGCTTGGGCAAGATGGGGCGCATGACCCTGCGGCCCCTGACGCTCCTCGCCCTCGCCCTCGCGAGCGCCCCGGCCTTCGCCGAGGGCGAGCTGACCCTGCATGCCGCGTTCGGGGACCACATGGTCCTGCAGCGCGAGCAGCCCGTCCGCGTGCGCGGCACCGCGGTGCCCGGGACAACAGTGCGGGTCCGCCTCGCCGGGCGCAGCGGAAGGAGCGAGGTGCTGGAGACGGGCGCCTGGGAGGTGGAGCTCGGACCCCTGCGGGCGGGCGGCCCTCACGAGCTCGAGGTCCGGGCGGGGAGCGAGACCCTCACGGTCGAGGACATCCTCGTGGGCGAGGTGTGGCTGTGCGCCGGGCAGTCGAACATGCGCTGGATGCTGAGCCAGAGCGCCACGGCCGCCGAGGCGCTCGCCAGCGCGGAGATCCCCGAGCTGCGCCTCCTAGACCAGACCGGCGCCGCGAGCCCCAGCGCGCGCCCCTGGACGGAGGCCGAGCTGGCCAACTCCACGCCCGAGCGGTTCTACCGGACCGAGGGCTGGCGGCCCTCCACCGCGGAGACCGCGCGCACCTTCTCCGCCGTCGCGTGGTTCTTCGGTCGTGACCTCCAGGCCGCTCTCGGCGTCCCGGTGGGCCTCATCCACAACGCCATCGGCGGCACCAGCACCGAGGCGTACCTGGACCCCGCGACCCTCGCCGCGCACGAGCTCCTCGCCGACGGGCCAGGCTGGCTCGACGACCCCCGCGCGCCGGAGTGGCCGCGCCAGCGCGGCCGCCAGAACCTCGCGGGCTGGCTCGCGCGCCCAGAGGGCCCCATGCCTGGCCACCCGTTCCAGCCGGGCTTCCTCTTCGAGGCGGGCCTGCGGCCGCTGGCTGGCATGGGGCTCGCGGGCGCGCTCTGGTACCAGGGGGAATCCAACGCAACCCTGGCGGACATGGACCGCGCGTCCGATCCGGCCTGGGCGCGCGCCAGCCTCGAGGCCCTGGTCGGCGACTGGCGACGCCTGTTCGAGCGCCCCGAGCTGCCGCTGCTCATGGTCCAGCTCCCCGGGATGCAGCGCGCGTGGATGGAGTACCGCGAGATCCAGCGCCAGGTCGCGCGCACGCCCGGCGTGGCCCTCGCCGTCACCCTGGACCTGGGCGACCCGCGCGATGTGCACCCGCGGCGCAAGCGTGAGGTCGGTGCGCGCCTCGCCGCGCTGGCCCTCGCCGAGGTCCACGGACAGCGCGCAGCGCGCAGCCCGGAGGTGAGGCAGGTCCATGCGCAGGGAGACCTCTACATCGTCTCCTTCGACCATGCTCCGGACGGCCTCGTCACCCGAGACGGGGAGCCGGTGCGCGGCGTCGAGCTGCTGGACGCCGAGGGGACCTGGCACGCCGCCGAGGTCGAGCTCCAGGGGGCCAACCTGCACGCACGATCCACGGCAGTCCCGAGCCCTCAGGCAGTGCGGTACGCGTGGGCTCCAGTCCCCGACGGGAACCTGGTCGGCAGCGAGGACTTCCCGGTCGGGCCCTTCGTGGAGCGCCCGGGCGCAGGCGGCAAGAAGGAGCGCTGAGCACGGCATGCCTGTGCCTGCGCGCCCTTGCCTCTAGATGCAGCGGGGCCCCCGGAGAGTCGTCCTCCCCGGGGGCCCCGCAGGTCCAGGCCTTCGACTCAGACGTCGAAGCGGTCCAGGTTCATGACCTTGGTCCAGGCCGCGACGAAGTCGTCCACGAACTTGTGGCCGGCGTCGGCGGAGGCATAGACCTCGGCGTGGGAGCGCAGCTGGGAGTGGCTGCCGAAGATCAGGTCCACCGAGGTGGCGGTCCACTTCAGCTCGCCCGTTGCGCGGTCACGACCCTCGTAGGTGTCGTAGCCCCCGCCCTGGGTCCAGACCGTGCCCATGTCGAGCAGGTTGGCGAAGAAGTCGTTGGTCAGCATCCCCGTGCGGCTCGTGAAGACACCGTTCTTGGAGCCGCCGCTGTTCGCGCCGAGGACCCGCAGGCCGCCCACTAGGACGGTCATCTCGGGGGCCGTCAGCGAGAGCAGGTTGGCCTTGTCGACGAGGGCCTTCTCCGGGCGCAGCCAGCTGGTGGAGCTGAAGTAGTTGCGGAAGCCATCGGCCACCGGCTCCAGGTGACCGAACGACTGGACATCGGTCATCTCCTGCGTCGCGTCGGTACGACCCGGGGTGAAGGGGACCTCCACCGGGTGGCCCGCAGCCTGGGCGGCGAACTCGATGCCGGCCGAGCCCCCGAGGACGATGAGGTCGGCCAGGGAGACCTGCTTGCCCTCATTGGCCGAGTTGAAGCGCTCCTGGATCTCCGAGAGCTTGGCGAGCACCTTGCCGGTGCGCGCGGGGTCGTTGGCCTCCCAGTCCTTCTGGGGGGCGAGGGCCAGGCGGCCGCCGTTGGCACCGCCCCGCTTGTCGCTGGCGCGGAAGCTGGAGGCGGCGGACCAGGCGGTGAAGACCAGGTCGGAGACCGGCAGGCCGGCACCCATGATCTGGCTCTTCAGACTCTTGATGTCACCGGCGTCGATAGTCCCGGAGGTCGCGGCCGGAACCGGATCCTGCCAGAGCTGCGGCGGAGCCACCTCGGGGCCAACCAGCAGGGACTGCGGGCCCATGTCGCGGTGGGTGAGCTTGTACCAGGCGCGCGCGAAGGCGTCGTCGAACTGCTCGGGGTTCTCGTAGAAGCGCTTGGAGATGGCCAGGTACTCGGGGTCGGTGACCAGCGCGAGGTCCGTGGTGAACATCACCGGCAGGTTCTTCTTGCCCGCGATGTGGGCGTCGGGAACGGTCTGCGGAGCGTTCTTGGGCTTCCACTGCTTGGCGCCCGCGGGGCTCTCCGTGAGCTCCCACTCGTACTTGAAGAGGTTCTCGAAGTAGCCGTTCGACCAGGTGGTCGGGGTGTAGGTCCAGGCACCCTCGAGACCGCTGGTGATGGTGTCCTCGGCGTTGCCCTTCCCGTAGGAGCTGGTCCAGCCGAAGCCCTGCTCCTCGATGTTGGCGCCCTCGGGCTCCGCACCCACATGACCCGCGGGGCTGGCGGCGCCGTGGGCCTTACCGAGGGTGTGACCGCCCGCGATGAGGGCGACGGTCTCCTCGTCGTTCATGGCCATGCGGCCGAAGGTCTCGCGGATGTCCCGCGCGGCGGCCATCGGATCGGGGTTGCCGTTCGGGCCCTGCGGGTTGACGTAGATCAGGCCCATCTGGACCGCGGCCAGCGGATCGGCCAGCTCGCGGTCACCGCTGTAGCGCTCGTCGGCGAGCCACTCGCCCTCGGGGCCCCAGTAGATGTCAGTCTGGGGCTCCCAGACATCCTCGCGACCGCCGCCGAAGCCGAAGGTTTTGAAGCCGGAGTCCTCGAGGGCGCAGTTGCCCGCGAGGATCATCAGGTCGGCCCAGGAGACGCTCTGGCCGTACTTCTGCTTGAGGGGCCACAGCAGGCGGCGGGCCTTGTCCAGGTTGCCGTTGTCCGGCCAGCTGTTCAGGGGCGCGAAGCGCAGGGTGCCATCGGCCGCGCCGCCGCGGCCGTCGCCGACCCGGTAGGTGCCGGCGCTGTGCCACGCCATGCGGATGAAGAAGGGGCCGTAGGTGCCCCAGTCGGCGGGCCACCAGGCCTGCGAGGTCTTCATGAGCTCGGTGAGCTCCTTCTTGAGGGTCGGCAGGTCGACCTTGGCGAAGGCCTCGGCGTAGTCGAACTCCTCGTCCAGCGGGTTGCCCTTGGGGGAGTTGGCGTGGAGGACGGTCAGGTCCAGCTGGTTGGGCCACCAGTCCCCGTTGTCGTAGGAGCTGCCGGCGGGCTCGTTGCCCACGAGCTCGGCGCGGGGGGCGGGCTCGAGGGTCGCGCCGGTAACGGGGCAGGTGCCGCCCGAGGCCATCGCGGCCTCCTGGGCCCCAGTGCTGTGGACGCCGGCGGCGTGGCCCTGGCCATAGTGATCGGGGCCGGACGCGCACGCGGCCGGGAAGAGGCACAGCGCAGCCAGGCTGGCGGCGGCGCCGGCGGAGGGGAGTCGGTGGTTCATGGGGTCCATGGGGTGTCGGGGTTCACCCGCTCGTGCGGGGGATCTGGACGCGGGGCGGCCCTCCGGAGGGAGGACCGCTCGGTCAATGTGGGCCAGGGAGGGGGCCCCTTCTAATCGCAAAAGCCGATGCTCCTGATAGGGATCGCCGATCCGGGAAGGAGCGGTCGGGCCTCCCAGCGGTTCGCGCCTGCCTGGGTCCCGGATTCCACGAGCTTGCATCCCCCCGGCCCGGGCTCGGGCGCGCCCCAGGGCCGGGCCGGTAGGATCCGCCCCGCCATGCCTGAGAGCTCCCCCTTCGAATATGTCCTCGGCTCCGGCGACGGGGAGCTGGCGCGCCTGGCGAGGCAGCAGGCCGTGTGGTCCGACCAGACCGAGGCGTGGCTGGACCTCCTTGGGCTCGAGCCCGGGGCGACGGTTCTCGACGCGGGCTGCGGCCCGGGCGAGGTGCTCGCACGGCTTGCGGGCAGGGTCGGGCCCGAGGGTTGCGTGGTGGGCATCGACGACTCGGCGCGCTGGATCGAGGTGGCCCGAGCGCGGGCGGGTGCCGAGGGCTGGCCGCGGACGGAGCTGCTGCATGGCCGCCTCGAGGAGTGCGCCCCCCGTGGCGAGCTCGACGGGCGCTTCGACGGGATCTTCTGCCGCTGGGTCCTGTCCTTCCCCCCCGACCCCGGCGCGCTCGTGCAGCGCTTCGCCCGCTGGCTGCGACCCGGGGGACGGCTGGTGGTCGTGGACTACAACCACGAGGGAGTCAGCCTCTTCCCGCGGTCTGCCGGCTTCGACGCGGTCATCCGCGCGACGCGCGCGTGGTACGAGAGCCGCGGCGGCTCGACCTTCATCGCGGGCGAGCTGCCCCGGCACTTGCGCAGCGCGGGGCTCGAGCTCGTCGAGCAGCTGCCCGTGGTCCGCTCTGGGCGACCGGGCTCGGCGGTGTGGAGCTGGGCGGAGGAGTTCTTCCTCAGCCACAGCCACTCGATGGAGCAGGCCGGCCTGCTGACGCCTGAGGAGGGCGCGCGCTTCCGCTCCGAGTGGGCCGAGCGACGCGACGATCCCGATGCCTGCTTCTACTCACCGATCGTGGTGGGATTCAGCGCGGTGAAGCCGGCCTGAGTGCGTCCCTTCAACCCTCTGCGGGGCGAGCGCAGGCGCGACGGCCCCGCCAGCTAGTCATACCACCAGTGCAGGAAGCCATCGGGCGCGAGCTGGGTGAGCAGCATCGCCCCCAGGCTGATCCCGGCATAGGCCCCTACGGAGGGCAGGGTCTTGCGGAGGCCGGGAACCACGGCGCAGAGCAGCAGCCCGGCGGGGATCACGAACAGAAGGCTGAGGAACAGCGTGCCCCAGGCCGCCAGGGCGAGCTCCGCATGAGGGACCAGCTCCTCTGGAAGCACACGCATGCCAATGAACTCCGGCCATCCGCCCAAGGTGCGGAACATCCTCACGGCGAAGCTCGCGTACAGCGCCAGGACCACGGTCGGGAACAGGAAGAGCGGCAGCAGGTTCGCACCGGCTCCTCGCTCCTTGCGCCGCATCGACCAGCGAACCGCCCCCGCCATGAGCGTCGCCCCGACGACGAGGATCAGGAGGAACTCCAGCACCTTGTCCACCTGGGCGTCTTCACCGAAGAGCGCACGGACGGCGCCGCCTAGAAGAGAGTCGGAGCTGGATTCCATGGTCGTAGGCTCTTGGGTCGTGTCGCGAGGGCGTGCAATCTGACTGAGAGAGCTCAGCGCAGCGGGGACCGCCCGGGTGTCCCTCGGCAGCGCAAGACCCCGGGCCCCCGAGCGGGGACAGGGATTCTCTCGAGAATCCGAAGACCCGCGCTGGGAGCCTCCCTCTCAGGCCTCTCGCTTGCCCGTCGCGCCCCCGCCCGATGCGGCCCTCGCCGCCTCGACGCGACGCCCGGCCAGGAATGCCAGCAGCAGATAGAGCGGGACCTCGGCCCACATCCAGACCGGCCCCTTCACCGTGAGGAGCATCTGCACGCCACCGGCCAGGGTGATGGCCCCCACGATGAGGGCAAGGCGCACGGGAGCAGAGGCGCTGAGGCGAGCGGCCACCCAGCCGCCGACCAGGGCCTGGCCGAGGTGGGCGGCCATGACCATGAGGAAGGCTGGGGTCGGAAGCGTGTCGAGGTAGGCCTGGAACCCTGCGGTGTCCTCGAAGGTCACGCCCTCGGGCATGGGGTAGAGGACGGAGGAGTTGAGGGTGATGAGGCCCATGTTGACCGCCATGCCGACGATCAGCCCCAGGACCACGGAGAGGACGTTGCGCGCCATGGCCCCATCCTAGTCATGGCCCAGGAGGCCTCCCCAGCGCCCCTGCAACCAAGCCCTCCCCCGAGCGTCCCTTCTGGGAGGGCGGGGGAGGCGGCGGCCTCCCCTCAGGCGAATCCCTGGGCCTCAGCCAGGGGCAGCCCCGCCTCATCCTTCGTGGACAGCTGCGGCGCCCCGCCCAGCTCGAGCGGCCACTCCACTCCCACGGCCGGATCGTTCCACAGGAGCGCGTGCTCGTGCTCGGGCGCGTAGTAGTCCGTGCACTTGTAGACGAACTCCGCCGTCTCGCTCGTCACGTAGAACCCGTGGGCGAAACCCGGCGGCACCCACAGTTGGCGCTTGTTCTCGGCGGAGAGAAACTCCCCTACCCACTTGCCAAAGGTCGGCGAGCTCTTGCGCATATCCACGGCGACATCGAAGACCTCGCCTTCGACGACGCGCACCAGCTTCCCCTGCGGCTTGGGGTTCTGGTAGTGCAGACCGCGCAGGATCCCCCGCGTCGACTTGGAGTGGTTGTCCTGCACGAAGGTCACGGGCGCGCACTGCTCCCGGAACTCGTCCTCACGGAAGGTCTCGAAGAAGAAGCCTCGCTCGTCCCCGAACACCTTCGGGACGCACAGAACGACGTCGGGAATGGCGGTCGGGCGGTACTCCATCGAGGTGACGATCTGTCGAGAGCGGGAGAGGAGTGAGAAAGCAGGGGCGCGCGCGTTCCGGCGGGACCCCAGACGAGCCTATCCACCTCGTCGGCTCGATGGTGGAGGGCCTTGAGCGACCCCACGGCACCCCGCTCCCTGGCGCCCGGAGCGCCTCTCGGATCGGCCCCGCCGGAAATTGAAGGGTCTTCGTGGCCATGCCCCGTGAGCTAGCCTGATCCGGCCTCAACGGCACCACCCGCCATGCGCCTCCTCTTCGCAGCCCTCACCCTCGCCGCACCCGCGGCCGCCCAGGTCCACCACCACGCGGACGGCCAGCCGTGGAAGCAGCAGGCCCGCCGCGGTCCGGACGCGGAGGTGAAGGGCTGGCTCTACAACCTCGGGGTCACCGGGGTCCGCGTGAAGCTCGAGGACGAGAACCCCACCCACCTCGTCGTCGGGCATGTCTTCGAGGGCAGTCCCGCCGACGGTCGGGTGCGGCTCGGGGACCGCATCGTCGGAGCGCGCGGGCTGCGGTTCGAGACCCCCCACCGCAACGGGTACGGCATGGACAAGTTCGGGCCGGACGGGCCGATCGCGGACTTCGCCGAGGCCCTCGAGCGCGCCCTCGACTCCAAGAAGCGCGAGCTGCGGCTGCAGCTCGATCGGGACGGAGAGCGCGTGGATGTGAAGCTCAAGCTGCCGACGAAGGTCGAGCCCTACGGCAAGGACTTCCCCTTCGACTGCGCGCGCGTGGAGGAGGTCCGCGAGCGCCTCTGGGAGCACCTCGCCGAGCAGCAGCGTGACAACGGCTCCTGGGGCAACCCGATCCATGACACCTTCATCCCGCTAACGCTTCTGGCGAGCGGCAAGCGGGAGTACCGGGACGAGGTCGAGCGCAACGTGCGCTACCACGCCGGCAACACCTCGACGGAGGACACCTCAGGGCTCGTGAACTGGAAGTACATGGCCGCCGCGGTGGTCATGAGCGAGTGGTACCTCGCAACGAAGGAGCGCTGGGTGCTGGAAGAGCTGCAGGAGGTGTATGAGTTCCTGTGCACGACGCAGTACCTGGACCTGTCCCAGGTGAACCCGAGGGTGCGCGAGTCTCACCCGGGCTCCTACCCCAAGAACGCCGAGCAGCAGCACGGCGGCTGGGGGCACAACCCCGGCTTCGAGGGCTACGGCCCGATCGCGATGATCACGGCCCAGGGCGCGCTGGCCTTCGCGCTGATGGAGCGCTGCGGGATCGACATCGACGAGGGTCGCCACAAGGCCGCCTACGACTTCCTCCAGCGCGGCACCGGCAGCAACGGCTACCTGTGGTACGGCGACTCGGTCGCGGGCGACCAGAACTGGGCCGACATGGGCCGCACGGGAACCTCGGCCATCGCCCACTGGATGAGCCCCCATCGCGAAGACCGCAAGCACGCGCTCCTGCACGCGAAGCTCATGGGTGAGCACCCCCAGAGCTTCCCGGACACCCACGCCTCCCCGCTCATGGGCATGGCCTACGGCGCCCTCGGCGCCTCCATCGACAGGCGCTCCTTCGAAGCCCTGATGACCGCCAACCGCTGGTGGTTCGTCCTCGCCGAGTGCCCCGACGGCACCTTCGCCTACCAGCCCAACCGCGACAACGCCGGCTACGGAGACGACGCCCGCCTCCTCGCCACCGCCGTCACGGCCTTCATCTACACCCTGCCCCTCGAGGGCCTAGTGATGTCGGGCAAGAAGGGGCGCTGACGACCCACGGCCGTCAGCTCCTCCCGAGGACCGTCGCAGCGGCGGTAGCCAGGAGGCCTACAGAGCCGACGACGGCAAGCGGCCAGGTCGTGTGCGGGGCCGCCATTCCAGGCTCTGTGCAGACGAGACTGCGCAGACGAGACAGAGCACGCCAATAGGAATGGCGGTGAGCCGGATCCGTGCTCGTTTCGCAGGCTACACGAGGTGTCGAGGGAGGCAGGGACCAAGGTGAGGTGATGCGCTGTCACCTGATCACGCGGTAGCCGGGTTCGATGCGGATCACCCCTCGCTCGACCGTGAAGAAGAGGGTCACGGGAGGAGCAGCGCGCGGCTGGCCCTGGCCGAAGCCCGCCGCGCAGGCCGTGAAGGACTTGCGCCCGAGGATGCGGTCCTTCCAGGTCCTCGGCGGCGCGGGTTCACCGGCCCGCCCTGGCATGAACGGCAAGAGCTGCGGGTCGACCGTGAAGCTCTCGCCGTTGTGACTCACCACCAGCAGGCCGCCGTCCCGCTGTGGCTGCAACGAGCTCGGCGCCTCTAAGACCTCGGCGGCCTCCGAGTACTGGCCTTGGCGCAACTGGCGGAGGAAGGTCTCGCAGACGCGCTCGGAGCTCTCGTTCCAGTGGACCACCGCGGCGACGAGAGCAGCGAAGACGATTGCCGCCTTGAGCAGGGACTTCATGGGGGGCTTGGGTCGAGCCGTTGGAGGGGTCCTCGACGGAGAGCACCCTGATCCTGACAGACCTCCTTGGGTCGCAAGCGGTGGGACTTGCATGAATCTCTTGGGACCTCGACCCTCTCATGCCGGGAGCCGCCTGCGACCATCCGCGGGTGGGAATGTGCATCGAAGAGACGGCATGCAGCGAATCCCATCCGAGATGGCGCGCAAGGCAGTGAAGAGGACAGCGATGGTGGTGGCCCTCCTCGCGCTGTCCGTGGAGAGCCAGGGGTCTGCCCTGGCCGGCGACCTGCGGCTCGCGTTCGAGGCGGAGGTCGTGTCGGTCTCCGGGGGCGGTCTCAGCGCGGGTCCGCTCGTGGGGCTGGGGCCCGGGGATGCGGTTGAGGCTCGGTACGAGGTGGCCTTCCCCTTCGCCCTCGACCCCTTCGGCTCGACGGTCTACCCCGTGGACTACTCCGGGTCGACGGCGCTGGGCGCGGGGGGCCTCACCCTCGACCTGGCCGCGAGCGCTGCCCCCCGCTCCCAGGCGGTGACCTTCAACCCGTTCGAGAACAGCATCTATGCCGAGAGCACCTGCGCGACCTACCTGCTGCGGGTGAGCGTGTGGGATCCGGCCGGCCCTCCGGTGAGCCCCAGCTTCGACCTCTCGGAGCTCGTCGGCAGCGTCCTCGACTTCACGGGCACCCTCCAGCCGATTTTGTTCCTTGAGGAGAGCCCGCAGGACCGCCTCGTTTGCCGCGTCGATCGCATGAGGATCGAGGCCGTCTCCCTGGGGACCCGCAGCTGCAGCCCCGCAATCCCGAACTCGACGGGCGCGCCGGCCACGCTCCTGGCCACGGGCACGGCCACCCCCACGAGCCCAGACCTCGGCCTCAAGGTGCTCGGCCTCCCCTCCGGAGAATTCGTGCTGTTCCTCGTGAGCCCATCCCAGGGCTCGGTCCCGGGCGTTGGCGGCTCAGCCGGGACCCTCTGCCTCGGCAGCCCCCTCGGACGCTTCACGGGACCTGGCCTTCCCGGCCTCTCCGGCCCGGCGGGCATCGCGTCGCTCGCGGTGAATCCCACCGCGCTCCCCCTCGGCCAGGGCACCGTCGCGGTCTCCCCCGGAGAGACCTGGCACTTCCAGGCCTGGTACCGCGACGCGAACTCCCCTCAGGGCTCCAACCTCTCGGACGCCGTCAGCATCGGCTTCCCCTGAGCCCGCAGGCGAGGTTTGACGAGCGGCGGGAGGCTCCCAGAGAATCCCGCGGCCAGCAAGACCTCCCATGAGCCCCTACATCCCGAAGATCTGGACCCTCGGCGGCTGCCTCGCGGACCACGCGACGGTGTTCTCCAGCCTCCCCCGCATCGCGGGTGCCTACGCTGGCCCCAATGCCATCGATCCCGACCTGAACGAGTCGGTGATGGTCACGGTGAACTCGGTCAACCAGTGCCCCTACTGCGAGGGTCTGCACGGCCAGCTTGCGCGCATGGCCGGCGTCGAGGGCCAGGCCCAGCTCATGCATGCCGCGACCGAGCAGGAGTGCCGCGCGGTTGTGGACGACCCCGCAATCTCTTTCGCGCGTGTGTTCGCGGAGAACAACGGCCGCGGCGAGGCGGTCGAGGCCGCGTTCGCACAGCTCGCAGACCAGAAGGGTGCAGGGCGCGCATCCTCGGTCCAGGCCCTCTGCTGGTTCCTGCTCTGGGGAAGCCTCGGGGGCAACACGGTCAACGCGCTCCTGGCCCGCTTCCGCGGCCAGGCCAAGCCCGGCTCCTCGCTCCTGTTCGAGCTGCTGTTCTTCGTCTACTACGGCCCGCTGTTCCTCGTGATCGCGGTGCTCAACGCGATCCTGAAGCTTGCCCCGCGCGTCCCCCGCTGGACCTCGGCCGGCATCGGCCTCACCCTCACCGTCGTCGCAGGCCTGTGGATGATCCTGCCTGGAGTTCTTGGGCTCCTCGCGCGACCCCGCCCGCGCATCCTCGCCGCCTGTCCCGCGTGAGTCAGCCGCCCTTGCGGCGGATCAGATAGAGCGGATGGGCCGCGTCGGCCATCTGGTGACCCGTCATCGAGCACCAGGCCGGCAGGTCCACCGGTGCCCCCGGATCGGTCGCGCGCAGGCGCAGCAGGCCGCCAGGAGCCAGCGCGCCGAGCCGCGTCCGCAGCTCGAGCACGAGGTCCCCGCAGCCCATGCCGCCGGCATCCCACTCCGCGTCCCAGGCCTGTTCGCTCGGGGCGGGCGGCTCGGTCCGCGTAACGGGAGCGGCGGCACCCGCGTCGGGAGCACGCCACAGGCACGAGGGGCGCGCCACGGCGCCCATTCCCTCGAGGTCGCCCGCACGACTCCACGCCGCAAGGAAGCAGGCGTGGTGCTCCACATAGGCGAGCGCGCGCTCCTGGAGCGGGCTCACGTCCTCCTCCATGTGTGCCGCAATGCAGCCCAGGCACCGGGGCGAGCCCTTGAAGCCGAGGACGAGGCACAGGACCGCCTCGTGTCCGCAAAGCGTCTGGCCGCACGCCGTGCAGCTCGCGCCGGTCATGGCCGCAGCGTCCGCAAGCGCCCGGATCGTCTTGGGATCAGGCTCTTCGCCGAGCGGCTCGTCGGTCATGCCCCGTATCGCTCCCGCAGAACGCGCGCAGCCTGGACCATGGAGTGCAGCTTGGCCACGGCCGGGGCCTCCTCGTTGACGCACCGGTTCGCGAAGCATCCGAAGCCGCAGTCGGGATTCAGGAACACCTGCTCGGGACGGTAGTAGCGCAGCGCCTCCTCGGCGCGTGCAACGATCGCGGCAGGATCCTCCGCCTCGTCGGTGCGCGGGTTGATGCAGCCCAGCCCAAGCTCACGGTGGCCGAGCGCCTCCCCGACCACGGCGAGCTCTCCCGCCCGCGGCGTCGCGTACTCCAGCACGAACTGATCGATCTCCATCGCCCGGAACGCGGGAAGGAGCCGCTCGTAGTCTCCCGTCAGCAGGACATCCTCTTGGCGACTCCAGTTGCCGCGGCACACGTGCAGCCCCGTGCGCACGCCCTCAACCCCGGCCACGACCCGGTTGAGCAGCTCCGCGGCGTACTCGAGCTCGGAACCCGCATCACGGCGGGTTGCAAGGGTCGCTCACATGAAGGTCCGACGGTCATGCTCGTCCCCCATCACGATCTCGGTGAGGACCGGCTCGTCGAACTGCACGAACGAGGCCCCCGCGTCGCGCAGCTCGATCAGCTCCTCGCGCAGGATGCGGACGACATCGTCCCCCATCTCCGTCTTGTCGTCGTACCCCGCGCGCGAGAACGCCCCGACCCACATGGAGCGGGTCAGCAGGTACGGACCTGGCAGGGAGACCTTGACCGGCAGGTCGGTCAGCTCCCGCACGAAGCGCAGCTCGTCCACCGCGAGGGGCTCGCGACGGGCAAGCCGACCGGTGCAGGTGGGGTTGCGGATGGAGGACGCCGGCACATCCAGCGTAGTGAGCATCTCCTCGAAGGCTGCCTTGTCCGGCACCGTGTCGAGCATCTCCGCCAGCGACATCAGCCGCGTTCCGTCGAGCTTGTCGGTCACGAACGAGTAGAAGTTGTCCCGACGCTGCTCGCCGTCCACAACCACGTCCACGCCGGCTTCGACCTGGTGCGCCACGCAGCGACGCACCTCCTCGTCCGCCACGGCCTCGAACTCGGCCCGCGTCATGCGGCCCTGCTGCTTGTCGCGCAGGGCGCGCAGGAGATCCCTCGAGCGCGGCCAGCTTCCAACCTGGGTGACGGTGAACATGGATCAGACGATGGCGAGCTTGGTGGTGAGCTCGGTGGCCTTGGCAAAGGTCGCGGCCAGGGGCGAGCGCCGGACGGTCTCCTCCCAGAGGGCTCGCACTTGGGCCTCCGGGTCGAAGGTGGACGCGAAGAGCTTCAGCTCGATGGCGGCAAAGGACGGATCACCGCCCTCCTCGAGACCCAGGTGGGCCATCACATCGTGCAAGCGCCCCTTGGCCGTCGCCTCCAGGTCGTCGACCTGGAGGCCTGCGCGCGAGCAGGCAAGCGAGAAGCCGGTCACGAGGTCCGCCGCGAGCGCGCCCAGAGCCGCCTCGACTGCCGAGGGGTGCGCGTCCTGCTCTTCGAAGCTGGCGGGCTGGCCGAGGGTCCACTTGAAGTTGCGGCAGTAGACCGTGGTCTCCAGCGCGGCCGAGGAGCGGGCACGAAGGCGCCACTCATAGGCGCGCGCCCGCGTCTTGTCCTCTTCGAGCGCTGCGGCCTCCGTGCGCGCCCCCTGGCCCGCCCCGCGGCGGACGAAGAAGCGCGCTTGGCCAGGCAGCGACCCCTCGAGCTCGCCGAGGAACGCATGGCCGACCATCCGGCACCACGGCGGAAGGTCATCGCGCACCGTGGCCTCGAGGCTCCGCAGCTCGAGGACGCCGCCCTCGGGGACCTGCTGCATGTTCTGGCGAATGAGCAGGACGAGGCCCGAGCCGCAGTCCAGCGCTCCGCCGTCGAACACGTGGTCCGCGGTCAGGCCCTCGAGGTCCTCACGGGTCATGACGCTGGGGTGATCCGTCGAATCAGTAGCCGACGCTCGGCGAGCCGTTGGAGAGCCACTCGACCAGGGCCGCGCCGCCTGCGGGGGTGGCGCCGGGAACCAGCATGTCCTCGGTGATCCCGCGCTTCTTCATGCAGGGTGAGCACACGAGGATCTTGCCCCCGTTGGCCGTGAACTTCTCGACCAGCTCACGCAGAGGCGCGAAGGGCTCGCCGGCCTCGATGCGGTCGACCTCGGACTTCACCGCGGCCCAGACGCCGTCGACGCTCAGGAACACCATCGTGTCCTTCTCGCTGCCCAGGGCGGCGTTGGCCACGACGAAGCCGACGGTGGCCTTGTCCTCGTTGGTCTTGCACTCGGTGATGGTGACGCAGAAGGTGTTGCTCATGGCAGCTGGAGGTTTGGCTGGCAGGGATGCGGTAGGTCTCGAGCTTGGCCCACCGGGGCACTGGGACGAGCCCGTCGTCGGCTGAGGGCCGATCCTGGGGACGCCCAGCACGCTCGGAACCGGAGCGGGCGGAGATGCTAACAGGCACGGAGCGGGGCAGGGCGCTCAGGTGCCTTGGTCCGACGCGTCACGAGTCCGCCGCTCGACCTGCCATCCGGTCCGGGTCATCGTGAGCGGGTGGGGATCCGGCGGTCAGCGTTGAGGACCTGTCCGTCAACGCCCCTGTGGCGGAAGGCCAGCCTGGGCTCGTCTCCGTCGTACTCCAGGGCCACCTCGAGGAACCCACCGCAGACCTTGAGATAGCGGTGCGCCTCCGAGCGGTTGCGCTCGCTGAAGCCGCCCGCGTGCGCGTCCGTCGTGGGTCCGCAGGAGAATTCCCAGACGCCGGTCGTGGGGTCACAGCTCGAGTACTGCCAGTGCCGGTCTCCGCAGACCACGAAGGCGTCCTTCTGGCCCGCGAGGAAGGCGCGCAGCTCGTCGCCCTCGGTCTGGAACCCCTTGTTGGCGTGGTTGTCGTTCTTGTTGCCGCGATCAGGCCCCACGATCGGGGTCGACGAGACCAGCACGCGGAAGGTCGCGTCCGAGGCGGCGAAGGTCCGCTTGAGCCAGGCCTTCTGCTCGGCGCCCCAGATCGACTTCTCGGGGCCGTCAGGGAGGCGGTTCGGACTCCTGAACTCTCGGCCCTCCACGAACCACACCTCGAGGTCCCTCCCCCAGCGCACGCTGCGGTATGGGCGCTCGCCGGTGGGCGTCTGCTCCCGGTAGATCGCGAGCCCTTCGTCCCAGGAGAGCGCGCCATAGGACTGGCCCGGCCAGCAGTCGTTCTTGAGGACATCATGGTCGTCCGTCATGAACCACGAGGGGACCTGCTCGTGGAACCTCCGCTGGAACTCGAGGCCATAGACCCGGTTCCACTTGTGACGGGCGAGCCCGGCCGACTTCGCGAAGGGCGCAGGCTTGTCGTGGTAGACGACATCGCCGGTGTGCACGAAGAAGTCCGGGTCGAGGGCCGCCATCTGCGGGTAGATCCGGTGCCCCCGCTCGGCGTCGTCGCGGCGGAGCCAGGACTGCCCCGTCACCACGGTGAAGCGGGCCGGCGCCGGCACCGTCGATTCCGGCGCCGTCCGGAAAGATCCAAGCGTCGAGCAGTCGACCTCTGTGGCTCCCTCGCGCCGCCCCTCGACGAGCAGCCGGTAGCGCCCTCCCGGCCGCAGCCCCTCCGTCAGCAGGAACTGCACGGTGCAGTCCCGCGCCTCATCCACCGGCGTCCAGTCCGTGGAGCGCCTCGCCTCGGGCCGACTCTCCTCCCACCAGGAGACGCGGGCCTCTCCCGGCCTCGCACTCACGGCCGCCTCCATCTCGCCGAGGGTGAGCCCCTCGGGAACCGCCTCCGCGTCATCGGCCCAGGCCACGCCCTCCTTCGCCCGCTCCCCGGTCAGGCGCACCCAGACCACGGCCTGGGCGTCCGTCACCTCACCGATCTTGATCCCGGTCGCCATGTGAACCGCCGCTTGAGCGGGGCGCGGGGCCGGGGTCGAGTCCACAGGCGGACCCTGGAGGAGCAGCAGGGTGAGGAGCAAAGGGATGGCGGGCATGGTCACGAGGAAGGGACGCGCCCCCTGATTCTGCCGTGCGCACCCGAGCGTTCCAGGTCGGGCGTCTTGAGGACCTCACCCCCAGGGCCTCAGCGGTCGTCCGTGAGCGTCTTACGCCCTGAGAGCACGAAGGCCTGGATGCTCCGGAGGGCCGCTTCGCCGTAGAAGGTCTGCGGGCTGCCGTCGGAGATCTTCTGGAGCCTGTCCACGAGGGACTCCAGCTTGCCCTGGTACGAGGACCGCGCCTTCTCCTCCGCCCGCTGACGCTTGCTCTGGCTCGTGGAGCGACCAGCACGCTCGAGGTCCTTCTCCAAGCGCTCGTCGAGATCGGCTAGGTCCTTGAACACCTCGCCGTAGGCCTCGCCATCCGCGATGGCGTCGCGTACGTCCGGGTGCTTGGCCTGATCCATCCACAGGCCGTACTGCTCGTCGAACACTGGGATCCCCGCGTACTCGCGCTTGCTGTCCTTGATGAGCTCGTAGCGCGTGTAGTGATCCCCAAGCGCCGCCAGGTCCGCGACTTCATCAAGCAGCTCTTGGACCGCGCCTTCTATAGGGGCGGCCTCGGCCCGCGCGCGGTCGGCATAGATCGAAGAAGGGTGCTGGTCCGCGAAGGCCATCAGCAGGCCGTGGTAGGCCGCAGCGGTCGAGCGGTCCTTGCGCCGCAGGACTGCGGCAAGGGCATCCCCAACCTCGAGCTCACCCGCGATGGACTCACTGCTGAGGAGCGACTCCCAGAACTCGGCGGCCGAGTCGAAGGCCGGAACGCCCCCGAATGCGCCCTTGGCCTCCGCCAGCCGGTCGCGCAGGCCGCAGTAGTCCGCTCCGTCCTGCAGGGCCTGCAGCTGCTCGAGCTTGGCCGCCACCTGGCCGTCGAGGTGCTCCTGAAGAGCCCGGGCCACGGACCGGTCCTCGGCGGACGCCGAGGAGCCCTCGTCCAGCAGGCCCGCGAGGAGCCGGTGTGCCTCCCCGAGGCGGTCCTCAGTGAGCGAGGTGTACGCGCGCCGTAGGGATTCTGGGAGACCCTCCGCCTCCACGCCGGGGATGCGCACGCCACCTCCGCCCGCCGCGAGGATCAGGCGGGCCATGGCCTCCCCCATGCCAAGACCGACATTCATGTAGGTCTCGGGGTTGCCTCCGTAGTGGCCCCCCGAGCTGCCGCCCTTGCTCAGAGGGTTCGTGTACACGCTTGCCACCCGTCCGCGATGCTCGGGGTACTTGCCCGACTCACCGTCGATGGCCAGCTGGGCGTCCAGGATCAGGCCCTGTGGGCCGCCCGCGCCCTTTCGGGTCTGACCAAGCGTCGCGCACACGAAGGTGGCCTCTGGGGCATCGAAGTCCCTGCGCAGGGACTCGATCAGCAGCAGCAGGTTCTCCTCGTACTGGGCCGCGTGCTCGGCGCTGCGTGAGTCCTTGTCACCCTGCCAGAAGAAGAAACCCGCGATCTCGTAGCTGCGCGCGCCGGGATAGTGACTGCCGAGATCCTTCAGGACCGCCTTCGCCGCGGCAATGTCCCCGTCGTACTGCACGCCGGCATACCAGGGGCCGGACTTGGGTCGCTTCGAGGGATCGCGCGGGCCTTCGTAGCCCTTCGCGTTGGGGGGCAGCAGGTCGTAGCCAAGGCTGCGGTTGCCAATGCACGACTTCAGCAGCAGCACGGGAGCATCCGTGACCTGCCCAAGGTGGTGGCCGATCCCAAGCTCGGGACCGAAGTTGCCGCTGACGGTGAGCCACTCGTTGTTGTAGGTCGTGCTGGGACCCGATCCCGAGCACATGACGCGCACATAGCGCACATCCTTGCGCACGGTCCAGCTCCCATCCTCCTCGACGAGGAACGGGTAGAGGCCCCTGCTCGCACACGCATCCTTCAGGCCGTCGGCCTTGCCGAAGCCCAGCATGTTCGACTGCCCCAGCAGGATGTAGACCTGCACGGGCTGCCGCATGTCGGCCTCCTTCCCGTCAGGCCGAACCAAGGGCGCGAGCTCCTGCGCGGCCCCAGGCGCCACCAACCCAAGCAGGGCCAGCCACCCCCCTGCCCTCGCGAGCAGCGCACGCCCCCAGGAGCGACGCCACGACCTCTGCGGGAAGCTCATGAACACGAGCCTAGCAGGTGACTCCGCAGGACCCCGGTCACGCCCAGAACGCCGCGCAGCGCCGGAGGCCTCCCTGTGAGCCAACTCGAGCTCAACCCGTCTCCGACTCTTCCCAGCGCCGCCTGTTCGCGGCCACGCTGGCGTCGAGGTCCACGAGGGGGCGGGGGTAGTCTCGGCCCAGGCGGCACGCAGCGGCTTCTTGCTGGGCAGGGGTGAGCTGCCAGGGGGCGTGGATGAAGCGGTCGGGGACGGGCGCGAGCTCCGGGCACCAAAGGCGCGCGTGGCGGCCGCGGCGGTCGTACTTGGAGGCCTGGGTCCGCAGGTTGAAGTAGCGAAACCCCCGGCTGTCGTTGCCAACACCCGCCCCGTAGTTCCAGTTCCCGTAGTTGGAGCCGAAGTCGTAGTCGACCAGCGTCGCCTCGAACCACTCCGCGCCCCAGCGCCAGTCGATGCCCAGGTTCTTGGTGAGGAAGCTCGCCACGATCTGGCGCCCGCGGTTGGACATGAAGCCCGAGCGCGCCAGCTCGCGCATGTTGGCGTCCACAAGCGGCACCCCCGTCCTGCCCGCGCACCAGGCCTCGAAGCCCTCCTCATCGCGCTGCCAGGGACGCTCGATCCCCTGCAATCCAGAGGCACGAAACAGCGCGGCCCCGTGCTTCGCCGCGATGAGCTGGAAGTAGTCCCTCCACAGCAGCTCGAAGGTCAGCCAGTAGGTCGAGTCGTTGCGGACCCGCTCCCGCTCGTAGCGCTCAACCTCGGCCTGGACCTGGCGCGCCGAGACGCATCCAAGGGCGAGCCAGGGTGACAGCTTGGACGAGTAGTCCGCCCCGACCAGGCCGTTGCGGGTCTGCTTGTAGCCCTTGAGACGATCCTCGTCCCACACATAGGTCTGCACGCGCTGCGCAGCGGCCCGGCTCCCCCCCCGAAACCGCAGCACCGCTCGCGGATCGTCCTCGAGGCCGGCGCAGCCCAGCTCCTCCGCAGAGGGCAGGTCACCGGGCTCGGCGGGGGCCTGCGGCCGGCGGAGGGGCGATCGCGGCGCGGGAAGGGGCTCCGGGAAGCCGTCCCCGCGCTCCACGAGCTTGCGGAAGCGCGTGAAGAGCTCCGGGGTCTGGTCCACCGCGAAGGGCAGCTCGCTGGGATCGACCAGGGTGAGCCCCCACCAGCCTCGCACGGAGCAGCTGGCCGGCATGGCGGCGCGGACCGCGGCCTCGGCGCGCTGCTCCTCGGTGCCGACCAGCTCGTGGAAGTGGAGCGCGCTCCAGCCCTCCTGGCGCGCGAGCTCCGGCAGGACCTCCTCGGGCCACCCTCGCCGGATGAGGAGCTCTCCGCCGAGGGCGCGCAGCTGGTCCCGCAGGTCTGTCAGGGCCTCCCGCAGGAACCGCGCTCGCCAGGGCCCGCGACGGACCAGGCCTCGCACCCGCGACGGCTCCTCGTCCCGCGGGTCGAGGCACACCACGCAGCTCACCGCCCCCTTCCGCGCAGCTTCGATCAGCGGCGCGTGGTCCACCACGCGCAGGTCCGTCCGGAACCAGACCCCTGTGACCCCCGTCACGGCCGTGTCGCGGGGCGCGGTCATGCGCGAACCCATCCCGGGGCGCTCGAGGGCGCAGGCGCGAACCAGACCCGCTGAGAGCGGCGCCTGATCCGAGGACGGCCTGAGGCGCCGCCCCTCTGCGGCGGCTCGGTGGCTGGCCCAGTGATTGGCCCCCCGGCGGCTGCGCTGGCCCTGTTCATGGCAGGCAGTTCGCAGGGTGAACCTGCCTGGATTCGCTCGACCACCCGGCCCTCTGAAGCGCTCCGCGCAGGGCCGCGCAGGCGGGCCGTGACTCAGCGCGCACGGCCGTCCCAGGCTCCTGCCCCAGAGCGTAGATTCTTGCTCCCCATGTCCCTGGCCCTCCTCGTCCTCGCCCTCTTCCTGGTTGGCGCTGCCGCGATGATCACGCGGGTCCTGCCCGCGCTGATCGCCCTGCCGCTCATGGGCATCGCGATCGCGAGCGGCGCGGTCGTGCTGACCGGCGAGATCGGCTGGGGCGAGGTGCTCGACGGCGTCGTGTCCGACGGCGCGATCATGCTGCACAAGGCCATGATCGTGACCTTCTTCGGCGGCGCGCTCTCCTTCGTGATGCAGCGCTCCGGCGTCGCCGAGAGCCTCGTCAAGCAGGGGGCCGAGCTGGTCGGCGCGGACCCCCTCGCCGTCGGGATCTTCTCCCTGCTGCTGGTCGCTCTCCTCTTCTCGAGCCTCACCGGCCTCGGCGCGGTGATCATGGTCTCCATGATCGTGCTGCCCATGCTGGCCACGGTCGGCCTCTCCCCCGCGGCAGGAGCAGGCATCGTGCTCTTCGGCATGAGCCTGGGCGGCGTCCTCAACCCCGCCAACTGGGTGCTCTATGTGGACACCCTCGGGGTCCCCACCGACGAGGTGAAGCGCTTCGCCCTGGTGCTGTTCGTGGTCGTCACGCTCGCCGGCGCGGCCATGATCCTGGCCGAGCTGCTCCTTGGCAGGCTCGTCCGCCTGGAGCGCCGCACCGTCGCGACCTTGGCCCTGTTCCTCGGAGCGGTCGCGGGCATCGGAGCCCTGCTCCTCGACTCGGGCGCCTCCGAGGGCCCCAGCCCGCTCCTGATCTGGTCCCGCCGGATCGTCCTCGTCGCCTTCGCGGCCCTCGTGCTGAGCCAGCTGCTCGGCATCCTTCGGCGCGCCAGCCGCTGGAGGCACCAGGAGCCAGTCATCCGCTCGGGGGCGTACCTCATCCCCCTCGTGCCCCTGGTGGCGATTCTGCTCTTCGATGTGCCGATCCTCGCGGCCTTCGTGATCGGGTTCGCCTACGCCATCCTGGCCACGGCGCGCCCGGGCTCCATGGCGCTCACCGTCCAGAGCCTGATCGAGGGCGGCGCCAGCGTGATGCCCGCCATCGTCCTGATGTTCGGCATCGGGATCCTGATCGCCGCGGTGAAGGGCCCTCCCGGCTGGTCCGCTGCCCACGCAGGCGCCACCTGGCCCGTCCTCGGCGCCATCGAGCCGCTGCTGTCGCGCCTCGTCCCCTCCTCCCCCTGGACCTATGTCCTCGGCTTCGGAGTCGCTGCGCCCCTCGCCCTCTACCGGGGACCGCTGAATGTGTGGGGCCTCGGCTTCGGGGTCGCCACGATCCTGATGACGAGCGGCAACCTCCCCGCCGCGGCGGTGATGGCGATGCTGCTCTCCGTGGGCCAGGTGCAGGGCATCTGTGATCCCACGAACACCGCCAATGTCTGGATCGCGAACCACCAGGGCGTGGATGTGAACGCGATCCTGTTCCGCACCCTGCCCTTCGTCTGGATCGCTGCGGCCCTGGGCCTCGGCGCGGCGGCGGTCCTCTACCTGTGAGCCTGCCCGAGGTGGATGCGTTGAACGATTCGCACGAGGACCGCCCCCAGCCGGCTGGCCCCCGCAGGCTCAAGATCGGGATCGATGTCGGCGGCACCTTCACCCACGCGGTCGCTGTGGATGTGGCGCGCGTCGAGCTTGTGGGCAAGGCGGTGGTCCCCACGACGCACGGCCACGAAGACGGGGTCGCCGCGGGGGTGGTGCAGTCCATGCACCGCCTGCTGGAGGAGGCCGCGATCGCCCCGGAGGAGGTCGTCCTCATTGCTCACTCCACCACCCAGGCCACCAACGCCCTGCTCGAGGGCGATGTGGCCAAAGTCGGTATCCTCGCCCTAGGCTCGGGGCCGCAGGGCCTGCGGGCACGCCGGGAGGCTCGCCTGGGCGAGGTCAGCCTCGGGCCGGGAGCGACCCTCGAGACCGCCTTCCGCTTCCTGGATGTCTCCGCGGGCCTCGACGAGGAGCGCGTGCGGGCTCTGCTGAAGGAGCTCGTGGCGGAGGGCGCGCGCGCCCTCGTCGCCGCGGAGCCCTTCAGCGTCGATCGGCCCGAGAACGAGGAGGCCGTGGTGCGCCTCGCGACCGAGCTCGGGATCCCGGCCACGGCAACCTCGGGCCTCACGCAGCTCTACGGCCTGCGCATGCGCACGCTGACCGCGGCCATCAACGCGAGCATGCTGCCGATCATGATCGAGACCGCCGACCGCACGGCGCGCGCGGTGGCGGAGAGCGGCATCCAGGCCCCCCTCATGGTCATGCGGTCCGACGGGGGGATCATGGACATCGAGGCCATGCGCAGGCGGCCGGTGCTCACCATGCTCTCAGGTCCCGCGGCCGGCGTCGCGGCGGCGCTGATGTACGAGCGCATCGCCAACGGGGTCTTCGTGGAGGTCGGCGGCACCTCGAGCGACATCTGCCTGATCCGAAACGGCCGCCCCGAGATCCGCGCCGCCGAGGTGGGAGGCCGCCGCCTGTTCGTGCGGACCCTGGATGTCCGCACGGTGGGCGTCGCCGGCGGCTCGGTGCCGCGCGCACGGCGCGGCAAGCTCATGGATGTGGGCCCGCGCAGCGCGCACATCGCGGGCCTCGAGTACGAGACCTTCACCCCCCAGCTGGGCGAGGTCGAGGTCGCCACCTTCCGTCCCCGGGCGAGCGATCCCGAGGACTACCTCGCCCTGCGCCGCGGCGGGGCGATCTCGCACGCCATCACCCCGACCGGAGCCTCGAACCTCCTCGGGCTGTCCGAGGGCTATGGCAAGGGCGACGCCGGCTCGGTGCGCACGGCCTTCGAGGCCTTGGGCCGCTTCCTGGGCACGAGCGCCGAAGCCGCAGCGACGCGGCTGCTCGAGCTGGGCGCGGCGCGGGTCGCTCCGGTGGTGAAGCGCCTCCTGAGCGAGCACAAGATCGCCGCCGACGAGGTCGTGATGGTCGGCGGCGGAGGCGGGGCCGAGGCCGTCGTCCCGTTCACGGCCAAGACCCTCGGCATGGAGCACCGCATCGCGCGCCACGCCGAGGTGATCTCGGCCATCGGCGTGGCCCTCGGCATCCTGCAGGACTCCGTCGAACGCACCCTCCTGAACCCCAGCGAGTCGGAGCTCCTGGCGATCCGCCGCGAGGCCTTCGACCGCGTCCGCGATATGGGCGCGGATCCGGAGACGATCGAGGTGCATGTGGAGATCGACCGCCGCGAGCGCCGCGTGCGGGCGACCGCGAGCGGCTCGCCCCAGCTGCGCCCGCGATCTCGCCGGCCCCAGGCCCGGGCTCGACGAGCTGCGCCAGGCCGCCGCTCACGCCATGAAGGTCGCTCCGGACAAGGTCGAGATCCACGGCTCCGAGGACTCCTGGTTACGCACCTTCACCGCCGAGCACCGCGTCCCGGTGCTTCTGGGCCTGTTCAAGGTCTGGCGCATGCCCGCCGCCGTCGTCGACGCGGAGGGCGTGGTGCGCTACCGGACCCGCGACGCGTTCTGCGTCACCGCGCCCGCGTCCGAGGCCGAGGGCCGCCTGTCCGAGCTCGTGGAGCGCTACACCTCCTGGGGTGACGGCGGCCTCGTGATCCCGGAGGTGCAGCTCGTGAAGCCCCACCAGCTCGTGGACCTCGCAGGCCTGGTCGAGGCGCCGCAGCTGCTGGCCCTGGCCAGCGCCGAGCTGGCCCCCCTCGCGCCCGAGGATTCGGTGACCCTGATCGTCGTCCCCCGCGGCTGACTGCCGCCCTTCCCATGCTGACCGCCCTCGCCGCCTGCGCCGCGCTCTCCCTCCAGGGAGCCCCCTCCGAGACCCCCGTCGAGGTGCGTGGCGTCTGGATCCCGAACAGCCACTCGACCTTCTTCGACTCGCCGGAGACGGTGCGCGACCAGATGGCCCTCCTCGCCGAGGCGGGCATCAACGTGGTCTTCCCCGTGGTGTGGAGCAAGGGCCACACGCTCTTCGACAGCGCGGTCGCCGAGGCCGTGGTCGGGGAGCGCACCGACCCGCGCTACGGCGCGCGTGACCCCCTTGCCGAGGTCCTGCACGAGGCTCACCGCCACGGCATCGAGGTCATCCCCTGGTTCGAGTACGGCTTCGCGGACGGCCACGAGACCTACCCGGGCAAGGCCCTCGTGAAGCACCCCGAGTGGGCCGCGATCGGCGTGGACGGCAAGCCCGTGGTCAAGAACGGCTTCCCCTGGCTGAACTCCCTGGCGCCAGGTCCGCAGCGCTTCCTCACCGACCTCGTGGTCGAGTGCGCCACGCGCTACGACGTGGATGGCGTCCAGGGCGACGACCGCCTCCCCGCGCTCCCCGCCGAGGCCGGCTACGACTCCGCCACGGTCGCCCTCTACCTCGAAGCCACAGGCAGCGCGCCGCCCAAGGACATCCACGACGCGGCCTGGACCCAGTGGCGCGCTGACCGGCTGACGGAGTACCTCGCTGTCCTGCGCAAGGCGGTTAAGGACCTGAGCCCCGACCTCGTCTTCTCCATGGCGCCCGGCGCCCCCAGCTGGGCCCTGCGTGACTACCGGCAGGACCAGCGCACCTGGGTGGAGCGCGGCCTCGTGGACGCCCTGCATCCCCAGCTCTACACGCGCGACCTCGAGGGCTACCGCAGCATGGCTGAGGCGACCCTCGCCATCGAGTGGCTCGGCCGGCGCCGCGACCTCGTCTCCCCCGGGGTCCTCTCGAGCTTCCGCGACTACTTCATCACCAAGGACCTGGCCTACGGCTCGATCGCCACCAACCGCCAGAGCGGCTTCGCGGGCGAGGTGTGGTTCTACGAGAGGGGCCTCGTGCGCGAGGAGGGCCAGCGGGGCCGCGACCTGCGCGAGGGCCCCTACCGCGAGCGCGCACGCCTCCCGTGGCGCGCGTCGACGACCTGGCGCCCGAAGGCGCGAGAGGCCACCGCAGAAAAGGTGGCCGGCGCCGAGGTCTGGAGCGTCACGCCCGAGGTCGAAGGCCTGCACACCATCTGGGTCCAGGATCGCGCTAGCGCTCCCTGGCGCAAGGTCGCCTCCAAGCGCCTCGCGGCGGGCAAGACCGCAGAGGTCTTCCGCGCCCCAGCTGGCAAGGTCGTCGCCGTGGAGGCGCTCATCGACCGCCTGACAGAGCGGCGCTGACAGGGCGGCGCTGACCAAGCGGCAGGGCCGGCGTTCGCCTGGAGAGCGCCCCCGCAAGGGCCCGGCCAGAGCCCCGAGGCAGCCGCGCCGTCAGCCCGCCGGCTCGCTCAGGAGCCGCTCGCACATCCACAGCGCACGCGGCACATGGAAGCAGCCCTTGTAGGGCCCCGCCTTGAAGCGCTGGGAGACCTCGCCCTCGCGCGTCAGGTACCCGAACCACTCGCCTTGCTCGGGGTCGGGGAACCGCGCCATGGCCCACTCGGCCACCTGCTCGAAGCGCTGCCACCAGCGCGCCTCACCGGTCCGCCTCCAGGCGATCAGGGTCCCGATCATGGCCTCGCAGTGCGGCCACCACAGCTTGAGGGACCACTCCAGCTGCGTCGGGCTGAAGCCCTCGGCATCGAGGAAGTAGAAGATCCCCCCGTGCTCGGCGTCCCAGCCGGCGTCCAGCGCTCCCTCCATCATCGCGAACGCGTCGGCCTCGAGCTCTGCGTTGCCCACGCGGGCCGCGTGCTCCGCCATGAACCAGCCTGCCTCGATGACATGGCCGGGATTCAAGAGGCGCCCCTCGGGCGTATCGAGAGGCGTCCCATCCAGGCCGACCTGCTCGCGCACCAGCCCGCGCCCGCGGTCGTAGTGCAGCAGGACCTCCGCCACGCAGCGCCGCTCGATCGCATCGTAGTCGTCGCGGTCGTCGAAGGTGTCCGAACCCGGCTCCCCGCGCAGCTCGGCCACGAGGTTCAGGAGGATCATCGGCACGGCCAGGTCCCGCGCCGGGCGCTGACCCGCGAGGACGGGCCTGCCCAGGGGCGAGGGGTCATCCACCAGGTCCAGTACGCGCTCAAACAGCTCGAGCGCTCGCGTCCGGTAGGCCTGCTCCCCGCTGGCACGCGCGTACTCCGCGTAGGCCATCACGAGGAAGCACTCGGAGAAGATCTTGCGCTGCAGCTTCACCGGGGAGCCGTCGCGGCGCAGCTGGAAGAAGGCTCGCCCGTCCTCCCCCACCGCGTGACGCGCGAGGAACTCGGCGCCCAGCCGCGCAGCCTCCAGGTGGCGCTCGTCTCGGCGATCGAGGAACAGCTTGGAGAGCATCCAGACCTGCCGACCCTGCAGCCAGACATGCTTGTCGTCCCCGAACACCGAGCCGTCACGATCGAGCTGGTTGAAGTAGCCCCCCTGCTCGCGATCCAGGGAGTGCTCCATCCAGAAGGGCACCACGCTGTCCCACAGGTCGGCTGAGATCCTGCGCCGCCAGCGCTCGAGGTCGGGGGGGGATGCGGTCATGGGGTGCTGCTCGATGGGCTGGAAGGCTCTAGGGGCGACACTTCGGGGGCAGCGCTCACTGCCCCTGGCCGCGCAGCCACTCGGTGTAGAGCCGGTGCAGGCCGTGCGCGGACGAGAACATCGAGTTGGGGCTCATGAAGTGGCTGTACTCGAAGGTGATCAGCTTGTCGACGCCGGCCTCGCGCGCGGCCTCGAGCTTGTAGCGCAGCTTGGGCCAGGCGATGGGCGGGAACTTGATGTGCACATCGCGGTCGAAGCTCTCCACGTTCGACCAGCAGGTGATGCCCCGCTCGCGGGCCAGGCGCGCGTTGGTGGCCAGATACGCGGGCAGCTCCGAGAACTCCACCTGGCCGTCCTGGAACGCCACCACATCCACCAAGCCCTGGATCCGGTCGAAGATCCGCCCCCAGTGCGCGGCGTGCTCCTCCAGGGTGAAGGGCCGATCGAACTGCTTCGCCCCCCGCGGATAGGGCGAGATCAGGATCGGCAGGTCGCGTAGGCCCTTGAGGTGCGCGGCCAGGTCCTCGTACACGCGCATGACCGACTCGTCGAACGCGTCGATCTCGTGGCTGATGTACCAGCCGCCGAAGGCCTCGTGCGCCCCGTAGCGCTCGACGAACTCCTCGGTGAAGGCGCGGTTGACCTCGACCTCCGCGGCGTGCTCACCCTTCATCCAGTGGTCGCCGGAGTCGTAGGTCCCGAACCAGAAGGTCATGCCGTTCTCGGCCGCCAGGTCCAGGAACCACTGCACGAGGTCGTCCTGCACGATCAGGTAGCCGTGCCGCTGCCGCAGCACCTTCGACGGGAAGGCGCACCGGTCGCGATACCCCGCGCGGATCAGGATCACCGTGTCGATCCCCGACTCGCGCATGGAGCGGAAGTCACGGGTCCAAGCCTCCCGGTCCCAGTTGGCCGAGGGGATATCGTGGCTGATCTCGTCGAGGAAGGTGCCTGTGATCATGGCCCGGGGATGATCCCCGCCCGGCGCGCCCCGCGCAACGGCGGAGGCCTGCGTGCGCCTCCTCTGCCCGCGGCTGCGCGACCGTTCAGCAGAGGCGAACTATGATGCGCCCATGGTCCTCCGCCCCCTTCCCTGGCTCGCCGCCGCGTGGCTGGCGGATGAGATGACCGATCGCGGGTTAGGACAAGGCACGAGCGTGATGATCACCGTTTCCGTGTGCGGCGCGTACGTCAGTGCGCTGAGACACTACTTCACACAGTTGCTCAACGTGTCTTTTGCTCAGAT
>JBDQFW010000016.1:0-27300 GCA_040265735.1 Planctomycetota bacterium
GATTCTGAGAGGGAAACAGACCGGACTCAGAAGAGGTACAATTTGAGAAAGAGAAAACGCAGGGAGGACGCTCCTAGCAGAGAAGATGTTTCTTCGGAAACAGAGGATGGGGAAATAAAAACGAATAAGCATACTTCAGCTCGGGCTCCTCCTGGCCGCCGGGGTGAACGAGGCCAGCGAAGCCAAGGACCTCATTCGTGGCTCGCGAGCGCAGGGCCAGCATCCCGTACCCGCGCGTGGCGAGGTTGCGCGCCGTGACCTCGAGCCACTGGTCGCACTCCTCCACGGTGATGGCGGTGCCATCCCCCACCCAGCGCATGGCCGCGAGGTCCCCGTAGACCTCGAGAAGCGCAGGCCGGTGCGCGGGGCCCATCGGCTCGAAGGAGAGGCGCGCGGACGGTGCAGGCTGGGTCATCGGGCAGGGCTGCCGCTCAGGGGAGCGCTCCGCCCAGGCTGGCACGGTACTGGGCGAGGGCGCGGAAGTAGCCCGCGGTGACCTCGATCTGGCCCAAGACGGCCAGGGTCAGCTGCTGCTCGCGCAGGTTCAGGCGGAAGAGGTCGCTCGCACCGGCCTCCACCTGCACGCGCTCCGCCTCCGCGAGCCGCTCGGCGAGGCGCACGTTCTCCCGCGCCTGGGCCAGCTGCTCCCAGGCCTGCTCGACCAGGGAGCGCGCCTGGCGCACCTCGGCGGCGGCGCGCTCCTGTGCGAACTGGAGCTCGCGCCGCCCCTTCCGCAGCTTAGCCTCGAGCGCGTCGAGCTTGCCCTGTGCGCTGCGCCGCTGCAGGGGCACCGAGAGGGAGACCCCGGCCTTCCACTGAAACGGTCCGAGCGAGTCCTTGGGGTCGGTCGGCGCACCGAGGTCTTGAGAGGCGAGCAGCTGCAGGTCCAGGTCGGGCAGCGTCGCGTTCTCCGCGAGCTCCACCTCGAGCTCGCCCTGGCGCAGGGCGAGCCGACGCTCGCGCAGATCCGGCCGCTCGCTCAGGGCGCGGGCCTCGTCGTCCGCAAGGAGCACCTGCGCAGGATCACCCGGATCCGGGAAATCCGCGGGCAGGGCGTCGGGCGAGGGAACGCGCGGGGCACCGTCGGGGCCGCGCCAGAACAGGGAGAGCTCCACCGCCGCGCGCTCGAGCTCCCGCTCGCTGGCGATGCGCTTGGCCGTGCGGTCCACGATGCTGCGCTGGTTGTCTGTGGCTGCGATGGGTGCCAGCTGGCCCTCGGCGACGGCCGCGTCCACCTGGTCACGCCGACGCTCGGCAAGCTCCAGGAGCGACTCAGCGAGGGCTCGCTTGCGCCCCGCGGCGACCCACTTCCAGTAGGCCTCGGTCGCCTTCAGGGCGAGCTCGAGCCGCTTCTGGGCGACCAGCGGGCTCGCACGCTCCACCTCGAGCAGGGCTCGCCACTCCGCGACCCGCCGCGCGTCCACCCGCCGGCCCTGGAGCAGGGGGATCGAGACGCCCGCGGACAGCTCACCGCCGGTGTTCGTGCGCGCGCCGTCGTCGTAGTCGGCGAAGGTGCCGCTGCCGATCCGATACCCCCCGAGGAGGCTCGCTCCCCCCAGGCGCAGGGGCTGCTCGAGACCCAGCTGGGCGCGCTCGCTTGGATAGGTGCCCTCTGCCGTGAACCCACCCTTGCCCTTGAGCCGCAGGTCGAAGCCCCCCTGGGCGCCGAGCAGCTCGGCCGCAGCTCGGGCCTGCTCCTCGAGGGCCGCAAGCACCAGGGGCGAGTGGCTCTGCACGGCGTCCAGCACCGCACTCAGCTCGAGTGCCAGAGGCGCGCTCGAGGCTCCGCTCGGGGCCGCGGCGCTCCGCTGCTCGACCGTCCCCAGCACGGTGGTCTCGAGGCCAGTGCTCTCGAGGAGCGCCGGACTCGCCGACGGCGACCAGCCAACGCGCGCCTCCTGAGCGGGCAGCTCCGCGCGATCGGGGGCCGCTCGGCGAGGAACCGGGCGAGGCCCGGGGCTCGCACAGGCCGCAGCCAAGAGGAGCGGCAGGAGAGAGAGGCTCCTCAAAGGACCTTGCCCTCCGAGCCCTTGCCCGCGGCTTCCTTGGCTCCTGTGCCCTTCGGGGCCCCGTCACGGTCCTGCAGCGCGGGCGGGAAAGCATTGAGCTGGCGCCAGGCTTCGTAACCAAGCCGCACCGTGTCGAGCAGGATCCAGCCGTTGGCGCGCCCACCCTGGCGGAGATAGGGCGCCTCGGGCCAGGCCTCGTCCCCCGCATCCGGCGTCACGAGGATCCGGACCTCGCCCTGAGCGTTGCCGTAGGGGTCGACGGCCGCCACGCGGCCTCCGAAGGTCCCTACCGCGACTGACGGCCAGCCGCCGACGGTGACCGCCGGCCAGCCCTCGAACTGCAGGCGCACGGGGCGGCCGGGCTCGACGAGGGGCGCATCCACGCCCCGCACCCACAGCTCCACGGCCATCTCCGACGAGTCCGGCACGAGCTCGATCAGCGGATCGCCCTGCTTGAGGAGATCCGCCGAGCCCGCTGCGTGCACGCGCTGGATCGCCCCCGCGCGCGGAGCCACCACCAGCTGCGTCTTCTGGCGCTCGACCTTCGTCACGGCCTCGGTCAGCTTCTTCTCCGCTCCGGCCAGATCCGAGCGCGCCTTCTCGCGCGTGGACTTGGTGGACTCGATCTTGGCGCGCTGGTCCGCGGCGATCTTGCTGACCGTCGCCATCTTGGCTCGCTCCTCGTTGCGTGCCTGCTCCACCTTGGCCTGGGCCCCTGCGACCTTGGCCCTGGCAGAGAGGTAGTCCGCCTCGGCCTTCTGGAAGTCGAGCTCGGAGACCACGCCCTGGGTCCAGAGGTTGGACTTGCGCTCGCGGTCGGCGCGCTTCTGATCCAGCTCGGCCTCGAGGCCCTCCAGGTCCTGCTCCGCCCCGCGCACCTTCTCGATGGCGACCTGCAGCTCGAAGGTCGCGGACGACACCGCCTGCTCACGCGCATCCTCGAGGTACACCAGCTGCTGGTCGTAGAACTCGACCATGTCCCGCGCGGCGCGCACTTCCTCGCCGGTCAAGTCCAGCTGCTGCTCGAGCCGCAGGGCGTACTCCGGGTCCTGGTCGGCCAGCTCCGCGAGGATCTGGCCCTTCTCCACGCGCTCGCCCTCGCGCACCTGCAGGTCCACGAGGCGCCCCGTCACGGGGGCGGGGATGACCTGCACCCGGTCGAGGGGATCCAGGGCAGTGACCCGCCCCGAGGCGGAGACGTTCTGCTGCCACGGCACGACCACCAGCACGATCGGCAGGGCGACCATCGACAGCAGCACGAGGGCGACGAACTTGGAGAGGGCCCGCGGAGCGCGCACGAGCTCGAAGGCGGTGAGGGGCATGGACATGATCAGTCTCCTGTGGGCGGCGGCGGCGAAGGGCCTCACGCGGTGAGGGCGCGCTCCGGCTCGCGCAGCTCGATGCTGCTGGAGCAGCGAGCCACGAGGGACGGGTCCTGGGTGGCTAGGAGGAGCGTCCACGGCGCGGCGGGATCGAGCAGCGCATCGAGCAGCGGCTGTCGGGCGGGCGCGGGGAGACTCGAGAAGGAGTCCTCGACCAGGAGCAGGCGCGGCGGGTCGACGAGCACCCGAGCCAGGTGCACGGCCAGCAGCTGGGAAGGGCCGAGGGGCCAGCCCTCGGGGCCGAGGCGGGTGTCGAGCCCGTCGGGGAGCCGCTCCAGCACCTCGAGCTGACCAACCCGAGCGAGGCTCGCGCGGATGGCGGCGTCGGTGATGCGCGTGCGCCCGGCGCGCACGTTGTCGAGCACCGAGCCGGCGAGGACCTGACGCGGGCCGAGGTAGGCCACCGAGCGGCGCAGGCCCGCCCGTGAGAGGGCCTCGAGCGGCGTCCCGTCGAGGCTCACGCGGCCGCCGGCCTCCACCTCACGCAATCCCCAGAGCAGATGCAGGAGACCCTGCTGAGCCGCGCCAGGACCCACGACGGCCGCACGGTCCCCGGGAGCCAGGCTCGCGTCAGGAACCCGCGCGAGGAGCGAGCCATCGCTGCCGTGCAGGGAGAGCCCCTGCCACGCAAGGGCGGCGGGCTTCCCGGCCTCGCCGGACTCGAGCACCGGCTCTCCACCCACCGGCTCCTGGGGCTGCTCGAGGAGGCTGGAGACCTTCTCGATGGCCGCGACCAGGTCGTAGAACGACTCGAGGTGCTTGCCCAGCTTCGCCACGGAGCCCACGACGAGGGTGACGATCAGCTCGGCCGCCACCAGCTGGCCGAGGGTCAGGCTGCCCTCGAGCACGAGCCAGCCGCCGAGCGCCAGGAGCCCCGTGCTCGCCACGACGTAGAGAGCACCCGCTCCGAGGATCTGGCCGAACAGGACGCGGTAGTGCGCCCCTCGCCGGGTCACGTACTCGCGGGTCACGCGGTCCGTGTGGAAGCGCAGCCACGCCTGCACGCCCGGCGAACGGAACAGCACGGGCTGGCTGACGACCTCGTCGAACCACGCGGCCACGGCGTACTTGGCGCTGCTCTCGCGCAGGGCGGTCTCCATCCCACGGCGCAGGGGTGCGAAGACGAGCAGAGCGATGGCCGCGAGCAGGACCGCATCGAAGGCCAGCAGGAGCGGGTGGTAGAACGCGAGGACGAGCAGCCCCGTCACCACGCTCAGCAGCACGGTCACGCCCCCCAGGAGCAGGCTCGCGCTCGTCTTCTGGATGGTGATGATGTCGAAGAAGCGGTTCACCAGCTCGGGCCCCTGGCGCTGCTGGTGCAGCTGCCAGGTCCAGCGCGGCAGGCGATCTCCGAGCTCGGCGACGACGCGCACGAAGAGCCGGCGCTGGACGATCTCCACGACCCAGGCCTGCACGGCTCCCAGGCCCGCGGCGAAGGTCAGACCCAGGAGGAGCAGGCCGGTGACCACCACGAGCTGGGGCGCGGTGCCCCCCAGCGCGACGAAGTTCACGAGGGCCTGGACCGCGATGGGCGTCGCGAGGTTGAGGACGCCCATGCCAGCCGCGAACAGGACCACGGCGATGAGGTCTCGTCGGTCGGGCTTGAGGAAGGCCCACAGCTTCGTGAGGGCGCCGCGGGGCGCCTCGACGGCTCCGGTGGACCGCCCCTGCACCACCAGGCAGCGCGCGGGCCAGGCCGGCTCCTCCGTGTCCTCAGGGGCCAGGCCCTGCCAGGCGGCCTCCCCCTCCTCGACGACGAGAGTGCCTCCACCGACGAGCACCGCGACCCCGTCCTCGACGAGAGCCACGACCTGCTCACGCTCCAGCTCGAGCCAGCGCCCAGCACGCCCGACCGAGGCCAGTGCCAGGAGCGCCCCCTGCTCGGTCTCCAGCTCGGCCCCCAGGGCCGCTGCGGACCCGGTCAGGGTCCGCGCCTCCTCGGGGGTCAGCCGGCGGTCAGTGGAGAGGAGGGCCTCCAGGGCTGAGGCCTTAGGGGAAGGGCGGCTCACCGGTCTCCCCCATCGAACAGGTGGACGAGCTCCGAGACGGTCCTGTGAGCCTCGAGGGGGTGCCGCAGGGGCTGGTCCAGGTGCAGCGTGTAGACATTGCGTCGGCCGTCCCGGGAGCGGCTCAGGAGCCCCTCTTCCTCCAGCTCGCCGAGGATCCGCTGCACTCCCCGCTCGGTGATGCCGATGCCAATGGCAAGGTCCCGCACGCGAGCCTCAGGATTGGCGGTGAGGCCCACGAGGACGTGGGCGTGGTTGCTGAGGAAGGTCCACCGGCGGGCGGGGGTCTCTTCAGGGCTGGACGCAGCAGTCATAAGAACCTCTATGCATGAACATCGGTTCACGCAAAAGAGGTCCCCTGTAAAAAACCGCTCGTTCGCGAAGGTGGGACGCCCTAGACCGGCCACTGGGGCCGATCGGGCCCTCTCCGCCGGCGCCTCCTGGCCGGGGGCCCGGCGGGCCCGCGGTCCCGACGGATAACCACGTCAGGATCCCTGGGGTCCCGGCGGCCGGCGAGGACCTCGAACCGCTCGGCGACCTCCACGCGCACGTCAAAAGTGCTGGCGTTGGGGTGGATCGCGATGGACCCGATGTCGTCGCCGGTCACATCGCCCCGGCGGCAGGCTGCCGCGAGCAGGCGCCCGGGGGTGAGGCCCTGGTGCCCGCCCTGGTTCATGAAGAAGCGCACGAAGCCCTCCTCCGCGAGGCCCTGGCTGTCCCGGCGGCCCGCCGGGCGCCCGACCAGGTCGGCCACGCCGCTGGGGTCGGCCGCTGGGCCCGCTTGAGCGCGCGAGGCTCCCCCGCCGGCCGCGGCCGGCTTGGAGCCCGAGGGCAGGACGAGCCCCAGCAGGGTCGCCACGAGGCGCACGGGCTCGCGATCCTCAAGCAGACGCCGCGCGAGCTCCTCACGCGCGCCGGCAGGCTCGCGCTCCATAGCCGCATCCACCCGGGCGATGAGCTCGTCCTCCGTCCGGCGCTCGAGGGCGGAGCGCACGGAGGCGCCGTCGGGCGCGTCCTCCCAGCGGAAGCGCACCTGGGCCATGGTCAGCAGGCGCTCGACCCTGCGGCGGGCCTTGAAGGGCGCCAGCAGGACGCTGACCCCCTCGTTGCCGGCGCGCCCGGTGCGGCCGCTGCGGTGGGTGTAGACCTCCGCGTCGATCGGGGGCGCGGTGTGGATCACGCGCGCGACGTCGGGCACGTCCAGGCCCCGTGCAGCCACGTCGGTGGCGACGAGCACGTCGGCCTTGCCTTCGCGGAAGGCGTCGAGCGTGCGCTCGCGGTGGCTCTGGGCGAGCTCCCCGCTGAGGGGCAGCGCCTTGAAGCCGTCCTGGCGCAGGCGCTCCGCGACGCTCAGGGCGTCCGCTCGCTTCTCGACGAAGACCAGCGTGCGCCCACCGGAGGCCTCGAGCAGCAGGTGCACGAGGGTCGGATAGCGGTCGCCGCGGGCCACGAGGAACCCGCGGTGCTGGATGTCCTGGTTGGCAGCCCCCCGCCGGGTCCCCTCGAGCGACAGGGGGTTGCGCTGGTAGCGCTCGGCCAGCTGGAGGATCCCCTTCGGGAAGGTCGCGGAGACCATGTGGGTCCGGCGGCCCTCGGGAGTCGCGTCGAGGATCGCCTCGAGGTCCTCCCGGAAGCCCATGTCGAGCATCTGGTCCGCCTCGTCCAGCACGAGCTCGCGGACCCCGGAGAGGTCCAGCTGCCCCGTGCGCAGGTGGTCCAGCACGCGGCCGGGAGTCCCCACCAGGACGGCAGGCTCTCGACGCAGGAGCATCTTGTCGCGGTGGATCGGGTTGCCTCCGGTCACCACGCCGACCTCCAGGCCCTCGCAGGCGGCGAAGAGCCACTCGAGCTCGCCGCGGACCTGCTGGGCCAGCTCGCGAGTCGGAGCGAGGACCAGGACGAGCGGCGCGCGCTCGCTGACCTCGAACAGAGCCGGCGCAACGACGAGACCCAGCGCCAGGGTCTTGCCGGAGCCCGTCTGCGAGGACACCTGCAGGTCCCGGCCCAGGGCCTCCGGCCGAAGGACCGCCTCCTGCACCGCGGTCAGCTGCGCGAAGCCTTTGGCCTCGACCGCCTCGCGGATGGGCTGTGGGAGCGCCGCCAGCAGGCTCAGGTTGCTCCCTGCCTCGGAAGCCGCTGTGGAGTCCCCGTCGCTCTCGCCCTGGATGTCTTCGCGGGCGTCCTCGTCGCTGGTGCTCTCGAGTCCGCGCTGGGGGTCGTTGCCGTTCTCTTCAACGGCCCCGAGGGCCGTCTGCTCTTCCGTTTCCATGGGTCCCACAGGGCCCTTCCTCGGGCCCAGTCACAAGGCGGCTCCCTGCCGCCACAGGAGGACCCTGCATGGATCCCGGTCGATGCTCCATGCGACCTGCGCCGCATGGCGTGAACTGCCGAGGTTATGCGCAAGATGCTCCGCCAGGGGGTCAGCTTTTGAGGGAATCGCCCTGAGACACGGGGGCGCGGCGGCGCGAGGCGGGGCCAAGGGGCTCGGGCAGCGAGCACTCCCAGCCGCCGCCTCCCCCGCTCCAGGCCCTTCCAAGAGGGTCCATGAGCGAACCTGCGCGCGCCCCCACAGAGCCGCCTGAGAGCCCTTTGCAGCGGCGCAGAGCGGGCTAGGCTGCGGGTGGCTCCCCTCCATGCCACGCCCAGCCATGGCCAACCTCCTCCCCGTCCGAATCAGCCCTCTCCTTGCCCTGGCCGCACCTGCCCTCATGGGCCTAGCGACCGCCAGCGCGGCCCCCGTACAACAGGCCCAGGGAGGCCTGACGCGCACGGCCGACTGCAACGGGAACGGCGTTGCCGACGTGCTGGACATCTCGAGCGGGAGTTCGGTGGACTGCCAGGGAGATGGCATCCCGGACGAGTGCCAGCTCGCGGAACCCTACCGGTACCAGTTCGACGACGGCGCCATGGACGGGAGCGTGGGCACGGTCCCGCGTCACGTGGCCTGGCTCAGTGCGCACACCGTCAAGGCGGGGCACGAGACGATTCGGGAGATCGAGCTCGCCTGGGGGTACATGCCCACTGGAACCGCAGCGCGCCTTGCGCTCTGGAGCGATCCCAACGGGGACGGCGACCCGACGGACGCCCAGCTGCTGATGGAGCACGAGGCCTACGCCGTCTTCCCTCAGACGGGCCTGATCGTCAGCGAGGACATCCCGGACACCTTCGTGGGCCCGCAGGGCTCCTCGTTCTTCGTGGGCGCCTACGGCGAGTTCGAGCCGGCCCCGACGATGTTCCCCGCCGCGCTGGATGACGACTCCACCGACCTGGTGAGCTGGTGGATCAGCTCGGACACCCCCATCGACCCCAACAACCTTTCGGGCGGCGCGATCTTCGAGTATGGGCTGATCGGGCAGTTCTGCCCCTGCGACGGGGACTGGATCCTGCGCCCCATCGCCTGTCGCACGGGCCACTGCGGGGAGAGCACCGACCTGAACAACAACGGGCTCGCGGACGACTGCGAGGACTGCGACGGCAACGGACTGCCCGACGAATTCGACCTTGCCGCGGGCATCGGGACCGACTGCGACGGCAACGGGGTCCCCGACCTGTGTGAGCATCCCGACTGCGACGGAAACGGCATCGCCGACCTGTGCCAGGCCCAGGCGCTCGGCGGTCTCTCGGGGGAGTACTACACCAATCGGCTCCTGAGCGGGGAGCCCTACAGCCGCATCGACGCGGCCGTGGACTTCGACTTCGACCTCGAGCCTCCGTTCCCGGGGCTGCTCCCGCAGAACGACTGGAGCGCCCGCTGGACCGGCGCCCTGCGCACGACGGCCGCTGGCACCTACACCTTCGGGCTCCAGCACAGCGTCGGGGTCCGGCTGTGGCTGAACGGCATCCTGGTCATCGACGACTGGCAGGACGGCAGCGGCTACGACATCGGGACGGTGGATCTGCCGGCCGGCACGGAGGTCTTCCTCAAGCTGGAGTACTTCACCGAGTCCGGCACCAGCGACCTGCGGCTGGACTGGACGCCGCCGGGAGCCACGGGCGCGGTGACCGTGCCGACCGCTTCCCTACGCCCGCTGATCGATCTGATCGCGGACGGGATCCCCGACAACTGCCAGTATCCGGACTGCAACGGCAACGGGGTCGACGACGCCCTTGATGTCGCCCTGGGCACCGAGCTGGACTGCGACGGGAACGGCGTGCCCGACTCCTGCCAGGTGGGCGAGGACTGTGACCTCAACGGGCTGCTCGACACCTGTGAGCTCCTTGCGGGGAGCGGGCTCGTGGCGCGGTACTACGAGTCGCTCGGCGGCGCGGGGGGCTTCTCGAACCTGCTGCTCCTCCAGATCGATCCCAACATCGACTTCGACTGGGCGGGAGGCGCCCCATGGCCGGGGGTGCCCGCCAACGAGTTCGCAGTGCGCTGGAGCGGTGCCCTGACGACGCCCGGAGTGGGCGGCACCTACCGCTTCCACATCCAGTCCGACGACGGGGTGCGCTTCTGGCTCGACGGCCAGCTGCTGGTGGACGAGTGGCACCCCTCCTCGGGGAATGTGTACGAGGTGGATGTCCCCCTGGGCGCCAACACCAGCCACGTGTTCCAGCTCGACTACTACGAGGGGGGCGGGGACGCGCGCATCTTCGCCCGCTGGACCGTGCCCGGAGGGACGGAGGTCCCCATCCCGGCGACGGCGTTCTCCGCCAGCTCCGACGTGAACGGCGACGGCCATCCCGACATCTGCGACCGGGACTGCGACGGCGACGGCCTGTTCGACCTCTTCGAGCTCGCGACCGGGACCGCAGTGGACGCGGATGGCGACGGGCTCCCGGATGACTGCGCCGCGGGCACAGGACACTGGCGCTTCGAGGAGGCCGGCGGCGCGACGCTCCTGGACGCCACGGGCAACGGACTAGCAGGGACCCTCAGCCCCCTCCCCACCCGCGGGCGAGGCGTGCCGACCGCTGAGATCCCGGTGCTCGGGGTCGACAACCTGAGGACCCTGAACCTCAACTGGCAGGACGCGAGCAACGGCGGCTACGCGGAGGTCTCCGATCCGGCGGGGCTCCTCTCGGCCGGGGGCGAGGACTTCACCCTCGAGGCGTGGGTGAAGCTCGACATGACCTCGAACACCGGGAGCTCGAACCAGCGGCAGTGGCTCTTCCAGAAGAAGCCCCCGGCCGCTTCGGACGCCCTGCTCGACTACGGCCTGCTCGTCCAGGCCGGGAACCTTGCGGGCAACGGCAAGGAGCTCGTCTTCCGCTGGGGCGACGGCGCCTCGGTCTTCGACCTGTGGAGCTCCCTGCGCATCGAGGACACCCAGTGGCACTTCGTGAGCGTCGCCTACGACAGCCTACGGGGCGAGCTGCGCTTCGGCCTGGACGGCACCTACGAGGTGAAGTCCTTCGTGAAGCCGGACACCTCGAGCCTCGACCCGCTCCTCATCGGGGCCCACGAGAACCAGTCGGCCACGCTGAACCAGTTCCTCCGCGGCCGCATCGACGAGGTGCGCTTCACGCGCGCCGCGCTCCCCCCCGAGCTGCTGCTGGACGCCGGACTCTGAGGCCGCTCGGAGGAGCTACGGCTCCAGGTTCGAGCCGCCCCCCGATCCGAGGGGGGGACGGCCCGCGCCGTCACGAGCTCAGAGGGCCGCCACGCAGGCCCGAGCATCGCTCTCGAAGCCCATGGTGGCCTCCCCCACGTCGGAGAGGCGCTCCACCACCTGGTCGAGCTGTGCCGCGGCCGCGGCGACCGTGTCGGTGATCTCCCTCACGGCTGCGCCCTGCTGCTCGACGGCCGCCGCGATGGAGCCCGCGTTGCGGTCCACCTCGCTGATGACCTCGGCCACCGAGGTGATCGCCTGGGCGGCCTCGGCCACGTACTCCTGGACCTCCTTGACCTGAGCCTCGATGTCGGTAGTCGCACCTTGCGTCTGGTGGGCCAGGCCCTTGACCTCTCCAGCGACGACCGCGAATCCCTGACCGGCCTCTCCTGCGCGCGCGGCCTCGACGCGCGCGTTGAGAGCGAGCAGGTTCGTCTGGCTGGCGAGCTTGCCGATCAGCTGCGTCACGCGCCCGATCGTCCGCGAGGCCTCCTCGAGCCGCTGCATCGAGGACGACGCGGCGCCCGACAGCTCGCTCGCGGAGCGCACCACCTCGGCCGAGCCGGAAGCGCTGCGCGAGATCTCCCGGATGGTCGCCGCCATCTCCTCGGTGGCCGCGGCCACCGAGGCCACGTGGGTGTTGACCTGGGAGGCCCCGCACAGGGTCTCCATGGCCACGCCGTTGGCGATGCCCGCGCCGTCCACAATCCGCAGAGCGGCCTCGCGCGCAACGGTGCGGCCCTCCTCGCGGGACAGCTCGGCCAGCTTCACGCCTACGAGCAGAGCGATCGCACGGGAGTCCGCCTCCTCCCTGCCCGTCGGCTGCATGACGGAGAGGCGCATGAGCAGGCCCGGCGTGCCGCCGAGGACGCAGGCCACGGCGCCCTCCCCCTCGGGGAGCACGCGCAGGTGAGCGGCGCCGAACTCCTCGCGGGGCGCGCCGGGCTCGGGGCTCGCGGGCTCCCACTCCTCGAGCTCCAGGCCGCAGGCGCGAGCGAGGCCCGCTGCGGCTTCGCGAGCGCCCTCGAGCGAGGTGGAGATGGACAGGTCCGCGACCAGGTCGAGCCAGGGGCGGTGGAGGTCAGAGGCAGAGGCGTGAGGTTCCATGGGCTTGTTCGAGAGCGAGTCAGGAGAGGGTGAGGAGGGCGAGATCGGTGAGGTCGCGCTGCTCCGGCCCGCCCGTTCCGGAGTCGGCGAAGAGGTGCAGCTCGGCTCCGTCGTAGAGAGCCGCCAGAGCGGCTCCGGCAGCGTGGGGTGCGTGCGTTGACGCCCAGGGTTCCAGGCCGACGGGCGCCCCCGGCAGGCAGCGGCCCGCCCGGGCGAGCGCGGCGCTCGTGAGCTCTGCGCTCGGAAGCCCGCCCGGGCCCGCTTGCGAAGGCCCGCAGCTAGGCGCCGCGCCGGCCGGCGCCGCGACGCCCGCGCTGGAGAGGGACCAGGCCCGGACCTGCGGCTCGGATCCCAGGTGCAGCACCGCGCCCAGGCGCAGGCCAGCGACCAGGCCCTGGACCCAGCGGACCCCCGGCTCCACCGCGAGGTGCAGGTCCTGGCCCGCCAGGAACCCGGACTCCTGGAGGCCAAGGGCCAGCTCGCGCCCCCCCATCCAGAGGGAGGGCGCCGCGCACACATGCTCCAGCTCGCCCCGGCGGTGCTCGACCACCAGGGGCAGGGCGCCGGCGAGCCAGCGCTCGCGGAAGGCGTGCAGGAGCGGACCCCGAGTCACCCTAGCCCTCGCTCGCGCAGTGCTCGAGGGGTGCGGCCACCAGGGAGGTCAGCCCGGCGATGTCCCGCGGTCGCAGGAGGGACTCGAGGGCCATGATCACATGGGAGCAGACGCCCCCGCGGGCCATCACGCGCGGGTCGGCCTCACCCTTGCGGATGAGCTGGTAGTTCATGACCTGGTTGTGCCGCGCCCACTCGAACTTCAGCTCGAGCCACAGGTCGGTGATGGTGCGGTAGAGCTCCTCCTCGTCGCCAGGCTCGCCGAGGGCGTCCACGAGCTCGGCCACCAGGTCGCCCTTGCCCGTGGCATAGACGCTCATCTCCTCGACGATCGGCTCACTGAAGGAGTCCGCCAGGAGGTTGCGCGCGGTGTTGTCGAGGTCCTGGGGGTCCAGCTTGGACTTGAGGCGCTCTGCGAGGGGCGGGAAGGGGCTGGTCATGGTGGCGGCGGTCGTAGTTGTCGCGGCGGCGTCGGCCGTTCGGAAGGGGGGCTTGGATCAGAGGGCGGGGACGGAGGTGCCAAGAGGCGGAGCGGCAGGGGGACGGAGACCCACGGCCCCCGCCCCCCACGAGGCCTCAGACCGCGCGCTTAGCGACGAACACCCAGTTGGTGCTGCTGCCATCACGCAGGAGGCGGATCACGACGTTGGTCGGCTTCATCTTGTAGGTGAAGGTGTAGTTGAACTCGGTGTCGAGCTCGCCGGCCGAGACGCCGTCCTTGAAGCGCCCGAAGAAGAGGCGGTTGTTGGTGCAGGGCGCGACCTGGGTGAAGAAGTTCTTCCCCATGGCCGAAGGCACGGGGACCCCCGCCATGTCCGACTCCCACTTGTTGTAGAGCAGGACGTTGCCGTCGTCGTCCACCTTGACGACGCCGAAGTCGAGGGCGTCGGCCTGGTGCTGGTCGAGGGCGGGAAGGGTGGTGAGGGTGCTGGAGTCGACGAAGGACATGGTTCTCTCTCTTGCTTGCGTTGCTTTGGGTCTGCTGGGAAGGTCACGCACGCCGCAGACGACGCGCGCGGATGCGGATATGGATGCGGTCTCAGCCGGCGAACTCGCGGTCCACCTGCTTGGCCAGGAGGTCAACGATGCGCGTGCGGGCGCGACCGAGGATGCGGGCGAGGTCGTTGCGCTCCTCCAGGAGCGCGGCGACCTGCGCCTCGAGGTTCGCCGCGGTCTCGGCGAGGCCCGCGAGGTCGCCGCCGGTGCTGCGCTCGTCGTAGAGCGCGGCGAGCTGCTGCTCGAGCCCCTCGATCGTGGCCTGCATGGCTGCGGAGGAGCCCTGGCCGTCCCCGGCGAGGAAGGCGCGGCGCAGCTCAGCGAGCTCCTGCTGAAGGTCGCTGCTGGAGCCGTCCTCCGGCGTCCAGGAGCCGACCTGCTTCTCGGCGTACAGGGCGATGAGCTGCTCCTCGAGGGAGGCGATGGTGGCCTGGAGCCCGGACAGGGTCGGGGCGCCGGGCTGGGCTGCGGTGGATGCGGTCATGGTTCGGTTCTCCGAGGTGGTGGGTCTGCGACTGCTGAGTGGGCCGGACTTCTCCGGCACCCGATCAGTCGACGGTTTGCACCTACGCACCTAGGGGTAGATGCGGGACAGTCCCCCCCCTGGGAACGGGGGTTCGATGCGGGCCCGGGTGCCCGTCCCGCTCTGGGACATGCAAGGACCCGGATGGCGGCGCGGAGGCGCGCCGGTCCGTCCCTCAGAAGGTCACGGCCACGGCGTCGGAGAAGCGCCCCACGGCCCCTTCCCGACTCCAGAGCTGGAAGGCCCAAGTCTCACCGGGCAGGAAGGCCTGCCCCAGCGGCGCGGGAAGCTCGGCCGGCAGGACGAAGCCGCGGCCATTGGAGAGTCCGTTGCCCGTGAGCGAGCGAAGGTCCCCCCCCATGAACTGTCCCGACGAGTCATGCGCGGGGACCGCAAGCCCCGCCCGCGGACCGAAGCGCGCGAGGGGCGCCTGCAGACAGAGGCCGCCGGCCGAGGCCAGCCCCCAAGAGGCTGACGCGAGGAGCAGGCCCGGCTCGCCCTCCGCGCCGCCGCGCGCTCCGATCCAGCGCCCCTGGGCCGTGGTGGAGACGAGCAGCTCGAGGGCCCCGCTCCCCAGGCAGAGCCGCACGACCCCCTCGGGCTCGCTCGGGTACCAGGTGATCCGCGCGCGCCCGAAGACCGCGGCCACGAGGTCCGCATCCCCATCCCCGTCCAGGTCGCCAGCCACCACCCGCTGAACGCCAAGGGCGCCCGCGTCCACCACGCGGGCCGGCGAGAACGCCCCGCCTCCGTGGTTCCGATACCAGGTGATGCGGTTCCCGTCCGGGGCCGCCCCGAACGGGTCGAGGTCGCCATCCCCGTCGAGGTCCGCCGCGCCAATGCTGAACGCGAAGGGCGCGGAGCCGTCCAGCACCTGCCGGTCGCCGAACTGCCCTGCGCCCAGGTTCGGGACCCACCCGAGCGTCGAGTCTCCCCACGAGGCCGTGAGGAGGTCCTGGTCCCCGTCGCCATCCAGGTCGGCCGCCGCCACCGCGACAGCCTGATCCGTCTCGGTGGTGACGACGCGCTGGGGACCGAACTGGCCCGCCCCGAGGTTCTCGTACCAGGCGACCTTGTCGTCGGCCTCGGAGGCGGAGAGCACGTCCAGATCCCCGTCCCCATCGAGGTCCGCGGCGTCCACCCAGTGCCCCCCGAGCGCCTCGAGGGTCAGCACCTGCGCAGGCCCGAACGCCCCGGTCCCGTCGTTGGCGTACCACGCGACCTTGCCGTCGTAGTAGCTCGCCGAGAGCACATCCTGATCGCCATCCCCATCCAGGTCCGCTGCCGCCACGCCGTGAGCGTCGAGGGCGAAGGCCGAGATGATCTGCTTGGACCCGAACGCGCCGCCCCCGAGGTTCTCGTACCAGGCAATGGTGTGGTCGTTCGCGGATGCCGAGAGCGGGTCCAGATCGCCGTCCCCGTCGAGGTCCGCAGCGGTCACCGCGCGCACCTCGGCGGCGTTCGTCGTCAGGACCACGCGCGGCGCGAACGCGCCGAGGCCGAGCCCGAAGTGGACCGCCACCCGGGTATTGAACCCCGTGACAAGGTCGAGGTTCCCGTCACCGTCGAGGTCGGCGGCGTGGACCGCCCGCGCGGCCGGCGCCTGGCCCGGCAGGTCCACGCCCGCGTCGAAGCGCTGCCCCTGGGCGAGTGCGACCAGGACCGCCGCGGCCGGTGCGAGGTGGAGCAGAGAGCGGCCCATGGATCTCCTTGGTCGATCGCAGACCCCGACTCAAGGGGCCGTGCGCTCAGCAGGTGCCGCAGCCCCCGCTGGAGCAGGCGGCCAGTCGGGCCTCCAGGGCCTTGCTCGTGGGCGTCACGGACAGTCCGCCAAGGGCCGTGCAGCGCAGCTCTCGCGCCATGGAGGCGCTCACCTCGCGGTGGGCGTCGAGCACCTCATCCAGGGGCACCAGGTGGTCGTAGCCCGCCAGGGCCATGTTCGCGCTGGCGATGGCGTTTGCGGCGCCGGTCACGTTCCTCCCCAGGCAGGGAGCCTCGACGCGGTTGGCGATCGGATCGCAGATGAGCCCCAGGACGTTCTGGAGGGCGTGGCTGGCCGCTGAGAGCGCGCGCTCCGCCGAGCCCCCCGACAGCTCGACCAGCGCCGCCGCCGCCATGGCCGCCCCCGCACCGGTCTCGGCCTGGCAGCCTCCCACCTCGGCAGCGAACGACGAGCGCGTGGTCACGAACACGCCAATGAGCCCTGCGGCCAGCATCGCGCGCAGCGTGCGCTCCTCATCCGCCCCCATGTCCTCGGCCGCGGCCAGGCAGGTTGCGGGGAAGGTCGCGCAAGAGCCCGCGGTGGGCGCAGCGACGATCGTGCCCATGGAGCTCTTGGTCTCCATCAGCGCGGTGACATAGAGGATCGTCCTGTTGAGCAGGCCCGCGTCGTGCAGGCGCCCCTCCTCGAGGGCGGCCTGGAAGCCGTCGGACTGGCGCGGCAGCAGCCGGTCCTCCGCGTGGGTCCCCGCGAGCCCCCCGTCGATGCCTGCGCGCATGATGCGGCGCAGGGGCTCCATGGTCGCGAGCACCTGCTCCTCGCTGAACCCGCTGCGCGCGCACTCGTACTGGAGCGCGAAGGTGGAGAGGGGTGCGCCAGTCAGGTCCGCCTGGGCGGCCAGCTCCCCCGCGTGGAGGAACGGCACGGAGAGGTCGGCGCGGCTGGGCACGGGCAGGACCGGCTCGAGGCGCCGGATCGCGGCGGGCTCGACCCCAAGAGCCGCGGGGTCGAGGGGCTCCTCGCTCTCGACCACGAGCAGGGTCTCGCCAGCGGACTCCGCCACCTTGGCCCTCAGGAAGCTCGCCGCGCCCTCGGGCGCTGTGGCGGCCCCGCGAACGAGCGCCGCATGGGTGTCGCCCCTCAGGCTCACGGGGAACCCGTCCACCTCGACCACCTCGATCATGCCCCCACCCGTCGAGAGCGCCACCAGGCGTGCACTCCCCTGCGGCCCCGTCACGGTGAGCCGATAGGTGTTCGGGTGCGGGTCGCCCAGCTCGCGCGCGCGCACCTCGACGCGGATGCCCGCTGCGGCGAGGTGCTGGGCCCCCTCGGGGATGCGCGCATCATCGGCCTCCCAGCCCAGGAGCCCCGCGTGCATCCCCAGCGCGGAGCCCTGGCTCTCGTAGGTCGTCGCCAGCGAGCCTCCGGTGTCGAACTCGACCAGGACCTCCTCGAGGGGGCCGCCCAGCAGCTGGCGCGCAAGCCGCCCGATGCGGACGGACGCGGCCGAGTGGGAGCTCGAGGGCCCGCGCATGACCGGCCCGAGAACATCGTTGAAGATGCTCGGGGGGAGGGCGGACGGGTCCGAGTTGGGGTGATCCGGCGAGGCGCCCATAGGCCCCATCGTACAAGGGTCTCCACAGGCTCCTCGCCCCGGTTCCGGGGACCGGGGTGCTAGGGTCCTGCCATGCAGCTGCTGCTCCTGAGCGCGGACGAGGTCCGGCGAGCCCTCCCCATGGAGGCTGCCCTCCAGGCGGCGGAGCAGGCGTTCCAGCAGATGGTGCTCGGCGGAGCCAGCGTGCCCCCGCGCCTCGTCCTGCCGGCCGGGACCGCCGGGACGACCCTGGTGATGGGAGCGCGCGCGGAGGGCCTTGGCCTGACCGCCAAGACGGTCTCGGTCTTCCCGGGGAACCGGGACCTCGGACTTCCCGTGGTCCCCGCGCTGGTCACGGTGCTCGACCCGGCGACCGGGCTGCCGGTCGCCCTCCTCGAAGGGACGAGCCTCACCGCCCTGCGCACGGGCGCGGCGGCCGGCCTGAGCGCGCGACTCCTGGCGCGACCTGACGCGCACATCGGAGCTCTGATCGGATGCGGTCATCAGGCAGAGACTCAGCTGGCCGCGATGCTGACTGCCTGCGCCCTGGACGAGGTGCGCGTCTTCGCGCGCACGCCCGCAAGCGTGGCGTCCTTCTGCGCGGCACAGCAGCCAGGCGCCACCGCCCGGCTGGTCCCAGCGGCCACCTGCCGAGAGGCCGTGGAGGGGGCCGATGTGGTGTTCGCCGCGACCACCTCCGCAGAGCCCGTTCTCGACGGGGACTGGCTTGCCCCTGGCGCGCACCTCTCCGGCGTGGGCAGCTTCACCCTCGAGCAGCGCGAGCTCGACGCGCGCAGCATCGCGCGCGCCACGATCTTCATCGACGACCACGAGAGCGCGCTGACGGAGGCCGGCGAGCTGGTGGCTGCCGAGCACGAGGGCCTCACGCGCCGCGAGGACTGGACCCCCCTCGGCGCGGTAGCCCTGGGCCGCGCGCCAGGCAGGACCCACGCCGAGCAGGTGACCCTGTTCAAGTCGGTGGGACACGCCCTGCAAGATGTGACGGCCGCGGCGCGCGTGGTCGAGAGCGCCCGCGCCCGGGGCCTGGGGCGCACGGTCGAGCTCTAGCTCGGCCTGCGGGGACGAGCGGTCAGCGCCCGCGGCGCCCCGGCAGCACCCAGCGGCCGAGGGTCAAGAGGACGCGCACGCCGAGCAGCAGCAGCCCGCAGGGCAGCCAGCCCACGAAGAGAACGAACACGAGCGGACCTCCGTCGGCAAAGGCCTCCTCGGGCGCTCCCGGGGTCTCCTGCCAGGCGGAGAAGTAGGCTCCCACGCCCCCCAAGAGGCAGCCCCAGAGGACCAGCACGCCGGTGATCAGGGTCACAAGGCGCAGCAGCAAGCCTCGACCGGCCCCCCACACGGTCAGCGCAAGCGCGGCCAAGGCGCCGGGCACGAGCCAGGTCAGCAGGGCGCCCCAGCGCGGCTCGAGGTCCTCAAGCATGGGCCGCCTGCGCGCGCTGCAGCGCCGCGCGCGCCGCCTGCACCCGCTCCTCGGCCTCCTCGCGACTCGCGCCCGTTGCCGTGAGGTGGCCCATCTTGCGGCCGGGGCGCGCCTCGGCCTTTCCGTAGAGGTGCAGGCTCACCCCCGGGACCGCCAGAGCAGCGGCCCAGTCGGGCTCGCCGTCCGCCCACAGGTCCCCCAAGAGGTTCGCCATGGCCGCGCCGCCCACGCGCCGCTCAGGACTGCCCAAGGGCATCCCACACACCGCGCGCACCTGCTGTTCGAACTGGCTGGAGACCGCGGCCTCCAGGGTCAGGTGCCCGGAGTTGTGGGGCCTCGGAGCCAGCTCGTTGACGAGCAGGCTGCCGTCCTCGAGCACGAAGAGCTCGACGCACAGCACCCCCACGACGCCGAGGCCCTCGAGGACGCCCCGTGCGATTCTCCGGGCCGCGGCCTCGGTCTCCTCGGAGACCGCCGCCGGCCACAGGGTCAGGTCCAGGATTTGCCGAGCGTGCTGGTTCTCGAAGGGCGAGAAGAGCGCCACCTCACCGTCCACGCCCCGGGCTCCCACGACGGAGATCTCCCGAACGAACGGGACGAGCTCCTCGAGGATGCAGGGCACGCGGTCCAGCGCGGACCAGGCGGCCTCCAGCTCGGAGGCGTCTGCGAGCCGGCGCTGCCCCTTGCCGTCATAGCCCGACTCCGCGGTCTTCAGGATGGCGCCGCCGGGGATGGCAGCCGCCGCGGCCGCGAGATCGGCCTCTTCGACGACCGGATGGAAGCGTCCGACAGGCAGCCCGAGACCCGCGACCGCCTCCTTCTCGAGCAGGCGGTTCTGCGCCACCTCGAGCAGCCGACCGCTCGGGCGGACGGGGGCCACGGAGGCGGCAGCCTCGGCCATCGCAGCTGGAACATTCTCGAACTCGAGGGTGACGGCCGCGACGCCCCTCGCGAAGGCCGTGACGGCCTCACGGTCGTCGTAGGCCGCGACGGTCGCCGCGTCGGCCACCTGGGCCGCGGGCGAGTCGGCCTCGGTGGTCAGCACCGCGACCCGATAGCCCATGCGACGCGCCGCCTGGGCGAACATGCGGCCGAGCTGCCCCCCGCCAAGCATGCCGAGGGTGGCTCCGGGGAGGAGGGGCTGGGTCACGGCAGCTCAGCAGCCAGGGCGGCCTCGCCCTGGTCCTTCGCGAAGGCCTCGAGGGCTGCCCGCAGGGCCTCGTCCCGGGTGGACAGCATGCGGGCGGCGAGCAGACCCGCATTGGCTGCGCCGGCCTCGCCGATGGCGAGGGTGCCCACCGGGACGCCCTTGGGCATCTGCACGATAGAGAGCAGGGAGTCCATCCCGCTCAGCGCGCGGCTCTGCACCGGCACCCCGAGGACGGGGAGCGTGGTCCATGCAGCGACCATGCCCGGCAGGTGGGCGGCCCCGCCGGCCCCCGCGATGATCACCTCGAGGCCGCGCCCGGCCGCGGTGCTGGCGTACTCGCGCAGGCGCTCCGGGGTGCGGTGGGCGCTGACCACGCAGTGCTCGCTCGGCACGCCGAAGCGGTCGAGCAGCTCGACCGCGAGCTTCATGGTGGGCCAGTCGGAGGCGCTGCCCATGATGACGCCGACCTTGGGCTCAGTCACCGGCCCCCTCCTCGAGGAAGGTCACGGCGCCGGAGGCGATGTCGTACATGGCCCCCACGATGGCGATGCCTCCGGCACTCTCCAGCTCGCGTAGGACCTCGCTCTGGGCCCGGATGGCAGCCACGGTCTGGCGCACGTTGCACTCCGCCACGGCCTGCACGAAGTCACCGTTGCCGCTGGTGCGCTGGGCGGGATCAGCGGGCTCGGTCACCGCGTCCACGGCGGGCCGGAGCTTGCCGAGCATGGCGGTCAGGTTTCCGAGCTCGACGCCGTCGCAGGCACCCTTGACGGCGCCGCAGGAGCGGTGCCCCAGGACGACGATGAGCTTCGAGCCGGCCACCTTGCAGGCGAACTCGAGGCTGCCGAGGATGTCCTCGTTGGCGAAGTTGCCGGCGATCCGGACGCTGAACAGGTCGCCGAGGCCCTGGTCGAAGACCAGCTCCGGGGGCACCCGGGAGTCGATGCACCCCAAGATCGCGGCGAAGGGCCACTGGCCGCCGGTGGTCGCGGCCACCTGGGCGGCGAGGTCGCGCGAGGCCATGCTCTGCTGAACGAAGCGGGCGTTGCCCTCCTCGAGCAGCTGGCGCGCGGCAGAGGGTGTCATCGCCGCCTGGGAGGCGCTGTCCTGGGTGTTCATGACAGGGATCGTCCCGCACCGGGCCGCCCGAGGCAAGCGTTGCCCGGCGGTCCCGACCTCAGCCCAGGTTGTAGGAGTTGTTCGCGACCCCAGAACCGCTGGTCAGGGCGATGAACAAGGCGACGAGTGCCGCTAGCAGCACGATCGGCGCCACGATCCAGACCCAGTTCTCGCGCAGGAAGCTCTTCAACGCTCGTCGTCCGGCTCCTCGTCCAGCCAGCCCTCGGATCGCGCCAGGCGAACCAACGCCCGCGCAACCAGAGTGTAGCCGCCGGGATTCGGGTGGTAGCGATCCCCGGGGATGAACAGGTCCTCGCCCGCGCTGCGGAAGTGCTCGCGGAACACCTGGGCGAGGTCGATGAAGGGCACCCCAAGCTCGGCACAGAGGGCGCCCAGGCGATCGATGGCCGAGGTGTCGTAGGCATCGAGATAGATCTGGCTCTCGTAGGGGAAGAGCAGGACCGCGGCCTGGGCCCCGGCGGCCTCGGCCGCGTCGCGGATGGCGACCACGTGCGCCCGCTGGCGCGCCCAGGCCGGGGACTCCTCGGGGGTCCCACCGCTGGCGGCCGCAAGCGCCTCCGCCGCGGCCCAGTCCTGCTCGCGGCGGGACTGGTAGTACACGCTGCGCGCCCAGCGGAAGAGGGCCGAGCGGTTCATCGGATCCAGGATCCCCTGGGGGATCAGCCGCTTGAGGGGCGCCTCGTTGAAGACCTTCTGGTTCACCGCCTCCACCGCGTTGGGGAAGTCGTTCACATTGGCGCCGTAGAGCACGAGGTCGGGCTCGAGGGCGAGGCCCTGCTCCACCAGCAGCTCATGCGCGCTGCGCGCGTCGCCCCCGTTGATGCCCAGGTTGGCCACGCGCGCCGTGCGCCCGGCCGGGAGGGCGTCCTGCAGCATGCGCTCGAGCTGACGAGGCCAGCAGTCCGCCTCGCGAACCCCCTTGCCGAAGGTGCAGGAGTCCCCGAGGCACACCACGCGCAGCTCGTCGTCCGCCAGGCTCCAGTCCAGCTCGGGGCCGCGCAGGCCCTGGGCGTTGATGCGGTACCAGGTGGAGTCCCAGCGTCCTTCGAAACCCGGGCGGTGGCGGGTCTGGTGGGGAAGCTCGCCCGCGAGGTAGGGGTTGCGGTCGAAGAGCGAGAACGGGCCCGGCTCGCGCAGGCGTGCAGCGCACTCGCCCAGGGCCACGAAGGCAAGCAGCGAGGCACAGGAAAGGAGCAGCCGCGCGCGCCACGAGGCCCGCCGCCTGGGGCCGTCAGCCGCGGCCTTGGTGTCCGAGGAGGTGCCCATGCCCATCTCGAGAGGAGCGGAGGCTAGCACAAGGACTCGCGCCGATCCGAGCTGCACGGAGTCCATCGCTCGGATCGAGCGTGCCGCACCGCTAGGATCCCCCCCATGGCGCAGGGAACGGTGGTCCTCAAGCTCAGTGCGACCGAACAGGCCGCGCTCGAGCGCTCGGTCGACGCGGGGCAGTACGAGCGGCGGCGCCAGGCCCACGCGCGGTTCTGGGCCAAGGGCGACGGCGTCGTCGCCGTGCTCTACACCTCGGGCAAGCTGGTCCTGCAGGGCGCGGGGATCGACCTGTTTCTGGTGCGCCACCTCCCGCAGCATGCGGGAGCCGGTACGGAGCCCGAGGCCCCGGCCGCCGCAGCGCCCTCGGGTGAGCCCTCCCGCGAGCCCAGGGACGCCCCACGGACCCACGGTGAGCGGCTCGAGGGCGGACCCCTCATCGGCGGCGACGAGTCGGGCAAGGGCGACTACTTCGGCCCCCTGGTGGTCGCCGTGGTGCGCATCGACGCGGGTGAGGCCGAAGAGCTGCGGGCCCGCGGGGTCATGGACTCCAAGCGTGTCACGGACCCGCAGGCGCAGCGCCTCGGCGCCTGGATCATGGGGCGCTTCCCCCACGCCGTGCGCGTGCTCGACCCGCCGGAGTACATGCGTCGCTGGGAGGAGACCAAGAACATCGCCCTGGTGCTGTCCGACCTCTACGCGGAGGCCGTCGAGGAGCTGCTCGACGGCGGCCAGGCCCAGCCCGGGGAGGCGGTCCTCATCGATCAGTTCTCCAAGAACACCGGCCGCCTGGGGAAGGCCTTCGCGCGCCTCGACCTGCGCCTCCACCAGGAGCACCGCGCCGAGCGCGCGCCGGCCGTGGCCGCAGCCAGCCTCGTGGCGCGGAAGGTGTTCCTGGACGGGCTTGTGAGGCTGAGCGACGACGCCGGGCTCGACCTGCCCAAGGGCGCGGGGACGCCAGCCCTGGACACGGCGGCGGACCTGAAGCGCCTGTGGGGTGAGCGCGCCCTCGAGCGCTTCGAGGCGGTGGCGAAGGTGCACTTCAAGACCACCGACCGCTTCTTCCCGGGCGTGCGCGACGAGCGAGGCTGGAGGTCCCCCAGCGAGCAGAACCGCGGGGCCTGGCAGCGTCGGCGCAGGTCTTGAACTGCTGGGCCTGCTCCCAGGGCGCAGGTCTTGAGTTCCTGGGCCTGCGCTAGGGCGCAGATCCTGGGTTGCTGGGCCTGCGCTAGGGCGCAGATCCTGGGTTGCTGGGCCTGCGCTAGGGCGCAGATCCGAGGCGTCGGACCTGTCGCGGCGAAGGGCACTTGGGAGCGGCGTGCACTAGGCCCCCTTTGCGGGGAGCAGCTCGAGTGCGACCTCGATGGCGCGCCTCATGCTGCCCGGGTCCGCCGTGCCCTCCCAGGCGCGATCGAAGGCGGTCCCGTGATCGGGGCTCGTGCGCACGAAGGGAAGCCCCAGGGTGACATTCACCCCGCGGTCCAGCCCCTCCAGCTTGATCGGGATGAGGCCCTGGTCGTGGTACTGGGCGACCACCACATCGAACCTCCCCTGGACCGCGGCCAGGAACACCGTGTCCCCCGCCAGGGGGCCCTCCACGCAGAGGCCCTCGGTGCGGGCCTGCGCGATGGCCGGCGCAATCACCTCCACCTCCTCGGTCCCGAACCGCCCACCCTCGCCCGCGTGCGGATTCAGGCCCGCCACCGCGATGCGAGGCGCAATCACCCCAAGGGACCGCGCTCCTTCGTGGGCCAGGCGGAGGGCCCGCAGCTCCGCGGCCATCGTGAGCCTGCCGGGGACCTCGGCGAGCGGGCAGTGGATCGTGACCAGGACCACGCGCAGACGGTCTCCGACCATCATCATCGCGACCTCGCGCGCGCCCGCGCGCTCGGCCAGGAGCTCGGTGTGCCCCGGCCACGGGTGACCCGCCGCGGCCAGGGCCTCCTTGTGCAGCGGTGCCGTAACGATGCCGGAGACGCGCCCCTCCAGAGCCCAGTCGATGGCCTGGAGGACCGCCCGGCAGGCGGCCTCCCCACTCGCGGCGCGAACCTGGCCCGCAGCCAGCGCCTCGCCCAGGTCCCCGGTGTGCAGGACCTCGAGCAGACCGGCCTCGCCCGTCACGGCCTCGGGAGCCGGGCGCTCCACGAGGCACAGCTCGGGGGCGAAGCGCTCCAGGGCCGAGGCGAGGACCTTTCGATCCCCCAGGGCCGCCAGCCGACAGCCGCCGGGAGGCGTCGCCGCCGCGCGCACCAGCACCTCCGGGCCGATCCCAGAGGGATCGCCCATGGTCAGGGCAAGCAGGGGCTGGCTCATGCGGGACTCTCACCGCGCAGGATACGCACCGCCCGGAGGAGGGCGTGGTCGTCCCCGAACCCGCCCGCCTTGAGGGCGAGGCGCAGGTCGCCCGCCCGGCCCAGGGGAAAGCCTGGCTCGACCTCCCCTAGGAGCTCGAACTCGGTGACGCCGAGGGCCTCCAGGATGGCGTCCATGGTGGCGCCTCCGGTCGCGATCAGGCCGCTGAGGGGTGCCTCTGCCGCGAGGCTCTGGGCGCGCTCGACGAGCTCGGCCAGATGCTGCGCGGCATCCCCTCCGCGGGCGTCGGGCGTCGAGAGCAGAACGGTGACGGGGTCGAGACCTCGAACGGCCTCCAGCTGCCGGCGGCTGGCGCGGTTCAGGCTCCCCACCGCCACGAGCACGCGCCCTGGACTCGCGGGCGCGGGCTGGCGCTGAAGAGCCTGTGCGCGCCCCGTGAGCCGGGCGAAGCGCGCGCCCCATGCCTGGGCGAGGCCGGGGGAGCCCACCCACAGCCAGTCCTCCACGCCCCGCGCCTCGGCCACGAACTCATCGAGCTCCTCCTGGCGATCCGCATCGACCAGCAGCACGCGCTCCCCACCAATGCGCGGCCAGCCCTCCCGAGCATGAACGCTTCGAACCGCACCCAGGTCGGGCTCCACCAGGTCCGCAAGCCGCTCACACCGCGCCGGATGCACGGGGTCGTCCGCGTACGAGGTCTCGAGCAGGGGTCGCCCGTGGACGAGCTGGCGGCCCTCCACCGTGGTGCGGCCGGCCTGGGGGAAGGCGGGCGCGAAGCAGATGCGCAGCCGCCGGCTCGCCGCGGCCGCCGCCGCAAGCTCGCGGCGCAGGTGGCCGCGCAGGGTGGAGTCCACGGTCTTCAGCAGCACCTCCGTCCCGTCGAGGGCCTCCACGGCCTGCCGCGTGGCGCGCGCAGCTCCCTCCACGTCGAAGGACCTGCTGCGGGTGTCCACGGAGCGCACGCTGCCGCTCGCAGGCACGTGCCCGGCGCACCCGACCCAGCAGTCCAGCCCGGCCTCGACGAGGGGCCCACCCGCGTCCGCCGCGCTGGTGAGATCGTCGGCGACGATGCCGACCCGGGGCGAGGGAGCCATGCAGCCAGGATAGCGCCTGGGGCTCAGTCGCCGCCGTAGCCCAGGGCCTCCAGCTCCTCGGCGTGCTTCGCTGCAGCCCTCAGATCGAAGATGTCGTTCACGTGCAGAGCCTCCACGGCGGGCAGCCCGGCGCGCGCATCCAGCTCCCCCAGGTAGCGCCTGCGGAGCTCCTGGGCCACCTGGGGCCGGCTGGCCGAGAGGTCGCGCGTCTCCTCCGGGTCATCCCAGAGGTCGTGGAGGCGCTCCTCGCCCCCGGCGGTCCAGGCAAGCCGAAAGCGACCGTCGGTGATGGCCAGCTCATGGGTCGCGGTGCCCGGGCGTCCGCGAGCCTGCACGACGAGCGCGGAGCCCGAAGGTGCGCTTCCGCGGCTGGGCCCCGGGGCCAGAAGGCTCCGTGATGCCGGCAGAGCGCCCGCCGCCGCGAGGATGGCGTCATGCACCGCGAACGGCCCAGCCAGCTGGCTGCGCCGCGCCGGGGCCGAGCCTCCCGGCGCCCGGATCAGGAGCGGCACGCGCAGCAGCTCGGGCGCAAGGGACTGGCCGTGGCTGAACCACCAGTCGCCCTCGCCAAGGGACTCGCCATGGTCGGCGGTCACGACGAGGGTAGCGGTCTCCAGCAGGCCTCGCTGCCGGAGGCCCTCGAGCAGCACTCCGAGCGCCTGGTCCAGGTGACGCACCTCGCCGCGGTAGGCCGCGCGGTAGCGGGCAGGAGCGCGCTCCTCCCCTAGCGCCTGGTAGCGCGGGATCTGCCCAAGGCCCCGGTCGTCCTCTCCCAGCGGCAGCGCAGCCGGCAGCGCATCGTCCTCGGAGAGCGCGAGGGGCTCGCCCGAGGTGTACGGGCCGTGGGGCTCGATGAAGTGCAGCCACAGGAAGAAGGGGCGCTCGGGATCCTTGCGAGCGTCCAGCCACTGGAGCCCCGCAGCCACCGTGTCCGGAGCGCTGCGCTCGAAGAGCTGGCGGTTGCGCTCCTTCGCGGTCATGCGGTCGTCGTAGTGGTCGAACCCCTGCGCCAGAGCCACCTCGCCGATGGGCGTGGGGAAGCGGCGCAGGACCGCGTTGGAGACGACGGCCGCGGTCTCCAGGCCGGCCTCCCTGAGGCGCTCGGTCAGGGTGTCGACCTCTGGCGGCAGCAGCATGCGGTTGCCCGAGGTCACTCCCAGCTCGTCGGGAGTGCGGCGAGTGAAGAGGCTGCTCAGCGAGGGCAGGGTGGAGGGCGCCGCCGACCAGGCCTGGTCGAAGACCACGGCCTCCTGCGCGAGGCGCGCGAGGTGAGGGGTGCAGCCCGGCGCTGCGCCATAGGGCTCGAGCGCGTCCCGCCGCAGCGTGTCGCAGGTGACCAGGATGACGCTGCGGGGCTCCGGGGCCCGGACCTCGCCAGAGCATCCCCCCAGAGCG
>JBDQFW010000017.1:0-27001 GCA_040265735.1 Planctomycetota bacterium
GTCCACCCCCATGAATCTCCCCCTTCCGAACCCCCGTGTGGCCGCCTTGGCTGCAGGCCTCGCCGGAGCCGTTGCTCTGGGGTCCTGCCGTCCCGCGGCCCCGGAGCAGGGCCAGCAGGCCACCGAGGCGCCGACTACGCGCCCGGTCGAGCCTCCCAGCACCGCCCCGATCGTTCCCAGCCCCATCACCAGCCGGGTGACCCCTCGCCTCAGCGTCCAGGACGGGCGCCGACCTCGCGTGGCCACCGGGCGCGGGGCCTTGGATGGGGGCCTGCCCCTGCTGCGGACCGCCGAGCAGGAGCTGCTGCTGCGCTCGGCCCGCAACGCCGAGGCCCTCGGCAACCTCGCGGAAGCCCTGGACCTCTTCGACTCCTACCTGCTGCAGCTCCCCGACGACCACGAGGTGCGGGTGGAGTACGCAGGACTGCTCGTTCGCGAAGGCCGCATGGGCCGCGCGAAGGAGATGTACGAGGAGGCTATTGCCGTCCGCCCCGACGACACCACGCTGCGCCGCAGCATGGCCGACGTGCTCGTGATGGGAGGCGAGTACGCGGCTGCCACGCGCCAGCTGGAGGCCATCGTCGAGCGTGAGCCCGAGAACCTCGAGGCGGCCGCCATGCTGTGCCGCACCTGGACCTGGCTGAAGGACTTCGAGCGCGCCCAGGGCGTGTTCGACCGCTATCTGCGCAAGCTGGACCCCACCGTGGAGGCCGATCAGCTCCTCCTCGCTCCCGTGCTGCTCGACATGCAGCAGCCCAAGGAGGCCCTGCCGTACCTGGAGCGCCTGCACCGCCGCTTCCCGCGCGAGCTGCGCTGGGCGACGCACATGGTGCTCTGCTACGAGCTCACCGGCCAGGGCGAGCGCGCTGCGAAGACCGTCGAGGCCATGGCCGAGCTCGAGCCCGAGGTCATCGACTCGCGCATCCACCTCGTGGATCAGCTGCTGGCCCTGTCGAACTACAAGCTCGCCCTCGAGGTGAACGAGCAGGTCCTCACGGCCTCGCCGGAGGATCCGATGGCGCGCCTCATGGCCGCCCGCATCCTGCTCGAGGCCTACGACATCGCCCGTGCGAAGGAGGCCCTCGCGGCCCTGGAGCCCGAGCTCGGCGCCCTGCGCGCGTGGCAGCTCGCCACGGCACAGCTCCACCAGCAGACCGGGGAGTGGGTCTCGGCCCAGAGCCTGCTCGAGATGATGCTGCTCGAGGAGCCCACCGACCACGAGGTTCGCCTCCGCCTTGCCGCGCTCCAGCGCGAGAAGGGCGACATCCACCGCGCCAAGGCCGAGCTGCGCAAGGTCCCGTTCGAGAGCCCTCAGGGGCCGCGGGCGCGCCTCGAGCTCGCCTCGACGCTGGTCCTGCAGGGGCGCAGCGAGGACGCCGTGGGGATCTGCTCCGCGCTCCTCGCCCAGCGCCCCAACGACGTGGAGGCCGCCCTCGGCCTGGCTCGCGCGCAGATCGAGATGGGTGCGTATCCCCAGGCCAAGGCCACCTGCCAGAGGTTCATCGAGGAGCACGCCGCCGACACCATGGCCATCGGCCAGGTGCGCGTGATCCTCGCCCGGGCTCACCTGATGGAGGGCAACGCCATCCAGGCGGCGCGCATCTACCAGCTGGCCCTGCAGGAGCCCACCGTGCACTCCCCGGCCGTGTTCTACGGCCTGAGCCTCGCGCGCTCGCGCGGGGTCTCGGCTGCGAGCGGCGAGATGGCGCTGATGTCCTCGGCGATCCTCTCCTCCGGCGAGGACGTGCGCCTGCGCATCGAGCTCGGGAAGCTGGCCCTGGGTGACCAGGACCACGAGCGAGCCATTGCGTACCTCTCGAACGTGCTGCGCTGGCAGCCGGACAACGTGACGGCCCTCGTGCTGCTGGGCGAGGCCCAGAGCCTGGCGCTCAAGTCGGGCGCGCGGGTGGACCCCGTGCGGACCTTCGCGACCGTGCTCGCACGCAACCCGGCCAACACCCGCGCCCGGCTCGGGCTGGCTCGCGCCCATGTGATCCGGCGGGAGTTCCAGGACGCCGTGGCCGAGTACGAGGGGCTCGTGGCCCAGGACGCGACCTACGCGTTCGCGCGCCGGGAGTATGCGCGGGCCCTGTACTGGGACCACCGCTATGTCGAGGCCTTCGGCGCCTACGACGAGCTCCTTGCCGGCCTGCCCACAGAGGCCATCGCCGTGGACGTCTTCGGCTCCGCGGCTCCCGGCAGCGGCGTTCGGGCGGAGCTGGACTTCGAGGCCGAGCTCGAGCTCTCCGAGGCCGTGCGCCTCGAGCTCGATGCCAAGACCAACCGAGACTGGCGCCCCGAGCGGGCCATCGGCGCCCTCGAGCGCCTCGTGGTGGTGGAGCCCTCCAACCAGGAGGCCCGCTTCGACCTGGCCCAGCTGCTCCACCGACGGGGCCGGACCAGCCGCGCGATCCTCGAGTACCAGGACCTGCTCGAGATCTCGGGCGGGCACGCCGAGGCCACGGAGGCCCTCGCGGGCGCGAACCGCGAGGTCGCCCCTCACCTGGACATCATCACGGGCAGCGAGGACCGCAACGGCCGCGATGGACTGGCGTTCATCGACGAGTCCTGGACCCTGTCCGACATCACCTTCCCGTTCGGAGACCGCGACGACTTTGCCGGGCTGGGGATTGGCCGCCGCTCCTACTCCGCGACGCCCTCGGGTGGGGCTGGCGACGGGGACCTCTCGGCGAACGTGCTGCGCCTGTTCGGCTCGACCCGCATCGGGGACAGCACCAAGCTCACGGGACAGATCGAGGTCCCCAGCTACGACCGTGACGATCTGCTGCAGGACCGCATCTACTACGACGCCGGCCTCGAGTTCGTCTCCGACGACGAGCTCGCCGTGGACCTGCGCATCTTCAGTGAGCCGCTGGTCCAGAACTTCGTGACCCTCGACCGGGACATCAACCGGGCCGGCGCGCGCCTTGGCGTGCGCAAGAAGAGCTCGCGCAGGGTCGACTACGGTGGCAGCCTGATGTTCGCCAACTACTCGGACGACAACAGCCAGTTCGAGAGCAATCTGTTCGCGGCCTACGAGTTCAACCCGGCCCCCCAGGAGTTCCGGCTCCTGCTCAAGGCCGACTTCGCGAGCTTCTCCGAAGAGAGCGTGGCGCCTCCGGATCCCCTGGACCTGTCGACCCTCGTGGTGCCCTACTTCTCGCCGAAGGGGTACTCGATCTACTCCCTCCAGGCGGACTGGAAGCACCAGTTCGGACCCGACTGGTTCACGGGCTCCAAGGACATGTACTACCGCGCCAGCACGCGCGGGGCGATCGACTCCAACTCGGTCGGGTACTTCGAGCTGGACGTGGGGGCGGCCTACGACTTCACGGACTGGTTCGGCGTGCAGGCCGGCGTGCGGATGCTGCGCTCGTCCGCCATCGACCTGACCTCGGCCAACGCTCTGCTCTCGATCCGCTGGCCGTAGGGGTCCGCCCTTGGCCCACTGCCAGCCTCTTCGTCGGGAGCGCCGCACCCGGCGCACTCGCCTGGGAGCCCTGCTCCTCGCGGGGGCGCTGGCGGCGTGCACCGATCCTCGGGCGGAGCCCTTGGTGGGGCTGGGCGTGAACCTCGCCGGGGCGGAGTTTGGGATGGAGGCCCCGGGCTACTCGAACCTCCATCCGGGCGAGCACGGCCAGGCGTACCTGTTCCCGAGTGGGGACACCATGCGCTGGTTCACCCAGCAGGGTCTGCGCATCCTGCGGCTGCCCCTGTCGTGGGAGCGACTCCAGCCGGAGCCCGGAGGGCCCCTCGACCCTGTCTATTCGGAGCGGGTCATGGAGCAGCTCGACCTGGCGCAGCTCCAGGGGGCGCGCCTCGTTCTCGACCTGCACGCGTATGGACGCTATCGCCTCGAGGCCCAGGGCGGCGTGCATGAGCTGATCGTGGGCGCCGCAATGGACGCGGAGCGCGGGCTCCAGGACGAGCACCTCGCGGACCTGTGGCTGCGGCTCGCGAGGCGCGTCCACGACCACCCGGCAATCCTGGCCTATGGCCTCATGAACGAGCCCCACGACATGGGGGATGCGGACTGGCACCGCACCTCTGCGGCCGTGGTGCGTGCTCTGCGCGAGGCAGGCGACCGCAACTGGATCTGGGTCGCGGGCGATGGCTGGTCGAAGGCGGGGGAGTGGACCCGTCACAATCCGGACCGCCCCTGGATCGACGACCCCCTCGAGCGGACCGCCTACGAGGCCCACCTGTACTTCGACGCGGACGCCAGCGGGCGCTACGCGGTCTCCTTTGCGGACGAGCTGGCCGCGGACCCCTCGGCCGGCGCCCGCGGGCGCGCACGGCTCGCCCCGTTCCTCGAGTGGTGCGAGGCCGGCGGCGTGCGCGGCGTCATCGGGGAGTTCGGCGTGCCGTGGTACGACCCCGGCTGGCTGCCGGTCCTCGAGGACTTCCTCGCGGAAGTGCGGTCCGCGCATGTGACCGCGGTGGCCTGGGCCGGCGGCGACTGGTGGGGGGACTATGCGCTCTCGCTGCAGCCGCGCGGCGGTGTGGCGGTGGCTCCCCTGCGGGCGATGCTCCTGCGGGACGAGCGGCCGACGCCCTGAGGCTCTCGGGGCGGACTGGCGGGCTGGCCCTAGCGGGGTAGCCGCCCCTGGACGCCCACGACGAGCACGAGCGGTGCACCCGCTGCGTCACGCGCCTCGACGCACACGCGTCCCTGCCACGAGTCGCCGGACTGGTGCCAGCCCTCGAGGGTGGCGGGCAGAGCGCGGCCGACCTGGAAGGTCTGGGGCACGGCGAAGGGGCCGGCGGTCGGCAGCTCGCCCGGAGCCAGCGCAGCTGCCGGTGCGACCCCGAGGACGAGCACATCGGGATCGGGCTCGCGATCGAAGGCCTCCCAGCCTTCGTCCGCAGCGGCCAGCAGCCGGTCCCGTGCGACCAGGGCTGCGAGGCGGAGCCCCGCGCTCGCCGCGTCCAGGTCGATCTCTCCGCGACCCAGGGCCCCGAGGGTGGCCCGGTCGGCCAGCGGCACCGTCAGGGCTCCCACGCGCAGGGCGTCGGGGCCGCTGGCGCTCGCACGGGGCAGCTTCGCGAGGAGCCGGTCCGCAGCGTCGAGGACGAGCACGGTGGCCTCGACCGTGCCCTGCTCCAGGGTCTGGACGAGGAGGGCATCCACCGCTCCGGTGGCGCCTCCGGCCGTGGCCAGCAGGCTTATGCCGTGCAGCTGCGTGCCTTCCGGCAGGTGGGGCCGCACGCGCTCGAGGCGGGTGGGCTCGAGGCGCGCGGCGGCGCGCTCCTCGGACGTGGACGGAGCCGGCGTCGGCACGGGGGGGCCGTCGGCCACGGCCCCCGTGGGGGCGCCCGCCTGGGCCGTCGCTGGCGCCCCGGCGCCCTGGAGGGGGGCTTGCTGCGGGGGCTCTTCCGTCTCTTGCGGGGCGGCGACCTGAGACTCGGGGAGCCCTGCCTGCCCCGGCTGCGCGGAGGCGTCCCTCGACTCCGGCTGCGCGCTCGGCGGGCCGGGCCGGGGCTCGGGCACTGGCTGGGTGGAGGTGCGGTTCGAGGCGCAGGCGGTGAGGGCTGCGGCGAGCAGCGAGAGGAGCGTCGCCGCCGCGGGCAGGGTCGACCGCTCCCTCATGCCAGCTGCTCTCCGAGGCTTCCGCGGGTGATCGCGCCGTGGCTTGCGTGCCAGGCCAGCTCGCCGCCGTGGAACCAGAGCGCCTGGGGCGACTCGTGCTGGATGCCCAGCTCGTGCGTGAGTCCGCGCGCGAGGGGCTTCTGCGCGATCACATCGACCGTCGCGACGCGCAGGGCCGAGGTGTCCTCCAGCTCCTCGAGGAACAGCCGCAGCTGACGCTCCGCCGTGAAGGAGGTGGGGCAGATGGGACTGCGCTTGAAGACCAGGACCGGGCACTCGCGCGACGCGGCCCGGAGCACGGCCAGGGCCGCCACGGGGTCCTCTGGCAGATCGAGCGTGCGCTCCATGGCTCAGACCCGGATGTGCTTGAAGTGGACCAGCTCGACGCCGCGGGTGTAGGCCACGCCCGGCAGGTTGGAGGGGTAGGGCTCCTCGTTCACTCCCCGGCCGGGCCAGAGGAACTCGCCCCGCACGCCGCCCTCGAACTCGATCAGGAAGTAGTAGTCGGTGCTGCCGCCCAAGCCCTTCAGGTTCGTCTCCGAGCGGCGGTCGGCGATGACGCCGGGCCTGCGCAGGAGCTCGGCCTGGACGCTGGCCTGGGTCACCCGCTTGCCCTGGATCAGGAGCCACACCCCGCCGAGGGCGATGGCGTAGCCGATGGCCGCCACGACGCTGGCCGGACCGCCCGCCAGCACGATGCCCGCCAACGCCCCCAGAGTGCCCACCGTGAGGGCGAGCTTGCCGCGGAAGACGAGCTGGCCGCCGCGGATGAACTCGGGCCCCTCCGGCGGAGACCAGGCCATCGCGTCGGGCAGGTCTGCGTGGGCCAGCAGGCGCTGGAGCCGGCCAGCGAACGGGGACTCGCCCTCCTCGGTCTTGCCCGTGTCGAGCCCCAGGGGGGTCACGCAGTAGGGGCAGATCGAGAGCGCGACGTCGGGCAGCTTGGCCCCACAGCCGGGGCAGGTCTTCGGAGCGGTCTGGGGGTCAGCCATGGCCGGGGGCGCAGGGACGCAAGGCTGCAAGGTAGCCCCCGCAGCCTGCCCGTTGGAAGCCTGGAAGCCGATCCGTCCTGTGGCCGGCGCTCCCCGGGGTCGGCTTGTCTGGCAGCATGAGCGCATGCGGAGCCTTCTCCTCCTCCTCGCGGGCCTCGGGGCCTGCATGTCCTCGCCGGCCTCGAAGGAGGCGGAGGCGCGCGGGCCGTTGATGAGTGCTGCCAGCTCGCAGCGGCCGCCCGCGGATGCTCTCGACCCCCATAGCCGCAGCGAGCCCCACCGCGTCCGGGTCGTGCACATGGATCTCGACCTGGCGCTGGACTTCGATGCGGAGAGAGTCTCAGGAAGCGTGACCCATCGCCTCGAGCGGCCCGACCCCAGCGCGCCGCTGCTGCTCGACACCGCCGACCTCGAGGTGCTCGAGGTGGTGGGGGAGGACGGGGACCCTCGCTCCTGGTCCCTCGGGGAGCCGCGCGGCCGCGAGGGCCGCGCTCTGCGGGTGGACCTGCACGCGGACGACACGGAGGTCACGGTGCGCTACGCGACCCGCCCGGAGGGAGAGGCGGTGCAGTGGCTCGCTCCCCCCCAGACCGCGGACGGCACGCACCCATTCGTCTATACCCAGGGACAGGCGATCCTCACGCGCTCCTGGATCCCCTGCCAGGACACTCCGGGCAATCGGGTCACCTGGTCGGCCTGGGTCCAGGCGCCTCGGGACCTGCGCGTGGTCATGAGCGGCGAGGGCACCGGGCCCCGGCCCCTCGCCGACGCGCCGCAGCTCCTGCGCTGGCGTCACGAGCTGCCCCTCGCGGTCCCGCCCTACCTGATCGCGCTGGCGGCAGGCCGCCTCGAGCGCCGCGCCATCTCGCCGCGCGTGGCGGTGTTCGCCGAGCCCGGGCTGGTGGACGCGGCCGCCGCCGAGCTCGAGGACACCGAGGCCATGCTGAGCGCGGCGGAGCGCCTCTTCGGCCCCTACCGCTGGGGGCGCTACGACGTGCTCTTCCTGCCGCCCGCGTTTCCCTACGGCGGGATGGAGAACCCGCTGCTCACCTTCGCGACGCCGACGATCCTCGCCGGTGACCGCTCCCTGGTGGCCCTCGTCGCGCACGAGCTGGCGCACTCCTGGTCCGGCAACCTGGTGACCAACGCGACCTGGGAGGACTTTTGGCTCAACGAGGGCTTCACGGTCTACTGCGAGAAGCGCATCGTCGAGGAGGTCTTCGGCCGCGAGCGCGCCGTAATGGAGATGGCCCTCGATCGAACGGGGCTGGAGACGGAGCTCGAGGAGCTGGAGCCCTGGCAGACCGTCCTCGACATCGACCTGGAGGGCCACCACCCCGACGATGGCTTCTCCGGCGTGCCCTATGAGAAGGGCGCGCTGCTCCTGCGCCGCATCGAGGAGCTGGTGGGGCGTGAGGTGCTCGACGGCTTCCTGGCTTCGTGGTTCGAGCGTCACGCGTTCCAGAGCGCCACCACCGCCGAGTTCGAGGCCTTCCTTGCGCAGGAGCTCTTCCCCGTCCGTCCCGGCGCGCTGCAGCTGCTGGACCTCGAGGAGTGGCTGCGGGAGCCCGGGCTCCCCGCGGATGCGCCCACCGTCACCAGCGAGGAGCTGCTCACCGTGGACCGGGAGGTCACCCGCTGGGTCGCGGGCGCGGCGGCCGCCGACCTGGAGACCGCGGGCTGGAACACCTTCCAGTGGCTGCGCTTCCTGGGGGGCATCGCTGTGGACACCGAGCCCGCGCGTCTCGGGGACCTCGACGCTGCGTTCGGCTTCACGGGCTCGGGGAACGCCGAGGTGCAGTGCGCCTGGCTCGCTCTGGCGGCGCGCAAGGGCTACGCGCTGGCCAGGCCGGCCCTGGAGGAGTTCCTGGGTCGCGTGGGACGGCGCAAGTTCCTCGTTCCGCTCTACCGGGCCCTACTCGACGCCGATCCTGAGGGAGCGCGGGCTCTCTACGGACAGCTGCGTGAGCGCTACCACGCCGTCAGCCGCGAGACCCTGGATGGGCTCGTGCTGGAGGGTGCGTGAGCGCGGCCGGTGAGGGCGGCGGCCCGTGGCGGGCGCTGGTCCGCCAGCCCGGCGTCGAGCTCACCGCCTGCGAGCTGACCCACCTCGAGCGCGTACCCATCGACGTGGAGCGCGCGCAGGAGCAGCACGCCGGCCTCGTACGCACCCTGGAGGGCCTCGGAGTCCAGGTGCAGGTCCTGCCGCCCCTGCCGGGTCACCCGGACGCCTGCTTCCTCGAGGACGCCCTGCGGGTGCACCCGGAGGTGTCGATCCTCACCCGGCCGGGTGCGGACTCGCGGCGCGCTGAGGTGGACGCGCTGGAGGCCCACGCGCCCGCCGACCGCCCTCGCGTGCGGATCACCGGCGCGCGGGCCACGGTCGACGGCGGCGACCTCGTCCTCATGGACGACACCGTTCTCTGCGGCCAGTCCACCCGCACGAACCACGCGGGCCTCAAGGAGCTCGCCCACGCGCTGCTGCCCCACGGCCTGCGGGTGAAGGCCGCCCCGGTGCGCGGGGCCCTGCACCTGCAGACGGCGGCGACGCGCGTGGGGCCCGAGACCCTGCTCGTCCAGCCCGAGTGGGTGGACCTCAGCCACGCGCCGGAGTGGGAGGTCCTCCCGGTGGATGGACGGGAGCCCTTCGGCGCGAACGCGCTGGCCGTGGCCGGTCGTCTCGTGGTGCCCGCCCACCACCCGCGGGCGCTCGAGCTGCTCCAGCGGAGAGGCTTCGAGGTGGTGGCCGTCGAGCTCGACGAGTTCGCAAAGGCCGAGGGCTGCGTGACCTGTCTGGTGGAGTGCTGGCAGGAGACGGGCGGACCTACGACCTGACGGGGCTCACTCGCGCGAGCCGCCGCCGTAGCCGAGCGCGTCGAGCTCGCCCTGCATCGCGGCGTCCGGCTCGAATGGTTCGGCAGGGGGAGCGGGCGGCAGCTCCTCGTGTGCACGGCGCGCGGCCTCCACATGGGCGGCAGCCGCGTCGGGCGCGAGCGGCGAGTCCTCTGCGGGGTCGCGCACGAGGTCATAGGTCTCCGCGCGGGCGCCCTCCGGACCGCCCTCCGTGAGGATCGTCTTCAGGTCGCCCTCCGCCAGGACCCGGCGCGTGCGCCGCAGGCGCTGACCCCAGGGCTGGCGGAGATCGTGCAGCCGGCTGTCGGTGTTCTCCGAGCGCGCCCGTCCCAGGGGCCAGTGGCGCACGAAGGAGGGGGGCGCCGTGTCGCGCGCAATCCCCGCGGCGTCCAGCAGGAGCCCCGGCAGGTGCACATGGGAGGCCCAGGCGTCCTGCCGATCACCTCGCCGCTGGCCGCGTGCCTTCACGAGCAGCGGAATGCCAAGGGTCCCCTGGTATACGTCCTTGGAGTGCTCGATCAGGTCGTGCTCGCCCAGGAACTCTCCGTGGTCGCTGGTCACCGCGAGCGTCAGGGCATCCCAGTCGAGCCGCGCGCGCAGGCCCTCGAACAGGAGCCCAAGGCCCTCGTCCAGGTTCCCGATCGCCGTGTCGTACTGGTCGCCTAGCGCCTCCAGCAGCTCGGGCGGCGCCTCGCGCGCGGGATCCATGACGAGCGGCACCAGGCGCTTGAGCAGGTTGCCCTCCCCCGAGCGGTCGGGCAGGTCCGCCCGCGGCCGCGTGTTGTAGGGCCGGTGCGTGTCCATGAGATTGAGCACCAGGAAGAACGGCTCCTCCCGGTGGGCATCCACCCACTCCAGGGCCCGCGCCGTCACGTCCGTGACATCCCCGCGGCGACGGTCGTAGTGCTCGAAACCCTGTGCGACTCCGAAGCGCGGGTCCAGGTAGGCCGTGTTGGCCACGATCGCTCCCGTCGCCCAGCCCTTCTCCCGGAAGTGCTCCGCCAGGGTCGTGTGACGCGCGGCAAGCGGGGCCGCGTTGTTCTGTCCCTGCCAGCCCTTGCCCTGCAGCTCGACCAGCTCCTCCGCGCTCAGGGTCCGAGCTCCGTGCTCGGCGGGCTCGAGCCCTGTGAACATCGACGCGTGGGAGGGCAGGGTCCACGGAGCCGAGGCCTGAAAGCGCGTGTGCACGGTGGCCTCCGCCGCGAGGCGCTCGAGTACGGGGCTCGTGGGGCGTCCGTAGCCGTATACCGTGAGGTGGTCCGCGCGCAGGGTGTCGCAGACCACGAGCACGATCTGGGGCGGAGGCTCCGGCGCCCCGCAGCCCAGGGCGCCGACCAGCAGAGCGGCCGTGAGGAGCGTGCGCATGGCGAGCAGCCTAGGACCTCGCGAGCGCGAAGGTCCAGGCGAGGGCGAGGGACAGCACGGCGAGTGACGCGCAGGCGCGCTGACCCCGCGCACCCAGGCGCCCGGGGAGCTCGAGCGCACCCGCGAGCAGGCCACCGAGCACGCCTGCGCCGAAGCCGAACACGTGGGCCCCGATGTCCACGCTCCCGGCCCCGCCGCTCTCGCCGCCCATGCCCAGGTAGCCCAGCAAAACCAGGGCGCCGAGCAGCGGCGCCACGCGGCGTAGCGCCGCGAACGGCAGCTCCGCCCGGCGCATCCACTCGTAGGCCGCCTGCACGCCCAGCAGGGCGAAGACGGCGGTGGACGCGCCCACCGAGCGGTGGTCCGGGCCGGCGAAGGCGATGTTGATCAGGTTGCCGAGGGCGCCTGTCCAGACCGCCAAGAGCCACGCCAGGCCACCGCCCAGGGTGTGGCTTGCGAGAGCGCCGAAGAGGGTCCCGAAGGCGAGGTTGCCTGCCAGGTGGGCAAGGTCCACGTGCAGGGTGAGGGCCGTGAACAGGCGCTCCCACTCCCCCGCGCGCACCCGGCTCGAGTCCATGCGCCCGGCGGTCCACCAGTTGAGGCCGGCGAGCCCGACCTGCCCCACGGGATAGAGGAGCACGAGCAGGGCGCCGTAGGTCGCCGCCCCTGCCCGGCCGCTGCTGAGCGGGACGAACGGAGGACGGGGCGGGGGCCAGGCTGCGTTCTCCTCCGCGTAGTCGGCGAGCTCCTCCTGGGCGCGCGCACCGTGGGCTGCGGGGACCACGAGCTGCCACCCGTGGCCGCCGCCGACCAGCTCGTGGGGAACACCGGCCGCGCGCAGGACGAGCGCCGCGTCGCGCGCCTGGGCGCGGCTGCGCGTGGCCAGGACCACGAGGCCGGGGATCCCGTGCAGGCCGCCGGCGCCGAGCCGGGCCGGAGCGTCGTCAGGCGCGGTGGGGGCAGGATCGCGGTCGCTCATGGCGCGAGGGTCCTTGGACGGTGGGCGCGAGGCGGCTGTCCCCCCGCGTTCAGAACAGCCGCAGGCCGCACTCCGGGCAGCGCCCCTGCCCTCGCGGGATCGTCCCCAGGCAGGCCGGGCAGGAGCTGGCGTCGGCGTCGAGGTCCACCACGGCCTCGGCGGCGCGCAGCTCCTCGGCGTCCATCCCCTGCCGCTCGGCCGCGGCGAGGAGGGCTGCCGCCCGCTGTGCATCCGGGCCCGCGACCGCGAGCCAGAGCTTGGGGCTTCACGAGGTGGTCTTGCACCCGGGAGGGGCGAGGAGCTGGGCGCGCACGCCCTCGCGCTCGAGCAGCGCGCGGGAGTGCTTGAGGGTGCCCATGGGGCCCTCGGCGACGACGACGGTGTCCTGCATGGCGATGCCCGGGGAGGGCCGAGCGTCCTGGGACGCACAGGAACCCTACCCCTGCGGGAGGGGGTCGTCGGGCGCGCGGACGGGGCGGCCCGAAGGGAGGGAGCCAGATCCTCCCTCGGTGCACCGGCTCGATACAGTTGGCGGCCCCGCGCGAGCGCGCACCCGCCATGAACGCCCTCCTCCTGCTGCTCTCCCTCTCCGCTCTTGCTGGCTCTGCCCAGGACACTCCCTGGTGGGGCGAGTCCACCGCCCGCGCCCTGAGCCGCGCCGGTGAGGCCGCCCAGGCCTGGCGCGGGGCCCTTGCGGAGGCCCCCGAGGAGCTGCGTCCCGGCCTTGCCCACCTGGTGGCCGCCATGCCCGACGCGGACCTGCGCGAGCTGGCGCCCGCGCGGATCGTGGAGGAGGTGCGGCTCGCGACCGAGGTGCGCGCCCAGGTGCCCTGGGGTCCTGAGCTGGACGACGCCCTGTTCTTCGAGCATGTCCTGCCCTACGCCCATGTCTCCGAGAGCCGCGATGCCTGGCGGGCCGAGCTCACCGAGATGTGCCTGCCCATGATCGAGGGCTGCAAGACGCCGGGCGAGGCCGCGCAGCGCCTGAACGAGCAGCTGTTCTCCAAGGTCGGCGTCAAGTACTCGACCAAGCGCAGGCGCGCCGATCAGAGTCCGAAGGAGTCCATCGAGCAGGGGCTCGCCTCCTGCACCGGGCTCTCCATCCTCCTGGCGGACGCCTGTAGAGCGGTCTGCGTCCCCGCGCGGCTGGCGGGCACGGCCGACTGGGCCGAGAAGGATGGCAACCACACCTGGGTCGAGGTCTGGGACGACGGCTGGCACTTCACGGGGGCCTGCGAGCCCGACCCGCGTGGCCTCGACCACGGCTGGTTCCAGGGCGACGCGGCGCGCGCGGTGCTCGGCGATCCCATGAAGGGCATCTGGGCGGTGAGCTGGAGCGCGACGGGCGCGTTCAACATGGTCTGGGCCCCCGACCAGCGCGTCGGCGGCGTCGAGGTGACGCGCCGCTACCTGCAGGACGAGCCGGTCCTCGATGACAAGCACGCCCGGCTGCTGGTCGTCCTGCGCGAGGTCCCCGGGGGAGAGCGCATCGAGAGTCCCGTGCGCATCACCCTCGTGGACGACACCCGCGCCCAGGAGGAGGGCATCACGCGCGGCGAGGGCGCGGACACGAACGACACCCTCGAGTTCGTCGTGCTGCGCGGCAAGGCCTACATGGTGCAGGTGCCCGACGGCGCCGGCAGCTGGTCGTTCCCCTGGACCTTCACCGTGCCGCGCGACCAGAAGGTGGTGCGCTTCGAGCGTGACCTTTGGAGCGTCGAGAGCTTCGCAGTGGGCGGGGACCCCATCGCGATGATCAGCGAGTGGTTCGCGCAGGCGGCGGTCGATCCCGGCGCCGTGTTCCCCGAGGCCGCACTGCAGGGCCGGGATGCCGACGGCGTGCGCCCTGCGATCGTCGAAGCCTGGCGACGCTCGTCGATCCACGCCGGACTCCGCAAGGACCACCTGGAGCGCGTGGTGCGCACCGAGGACCGCGTGGCGCCCTACACGGTCAAGGCCGTGGGAGATCGGCCGCGCACGGGCTGGCCCCTGGTGATCGCCATGCACGGCGGAGGGGGCGTGCCGAAGGAGGTCAACGACCAGCAGTGGCAGCACATGCAGGTCTACTACAAGGACCATCCCGAGGCCGGCGGCTACCTGTATGTGGCCCTGCGAGCTCCGAACGACAACTGGGACGGCTTCTACGACGACGGCATCTCACCCCTCGTCAGCCGCCTGATCACGCAGCTGCACCTCACCGAGGGCATCGACACGGACCGGGTCCACATCACCGGGGTGAGCCACGGGGGCTATGGGGCCTTCGTCATCGGGCCCAAGATCCCCTGGCGCTTCGCCTCGGTCCACGCCTCGGCCGCCGCGCCGACCCCAGGCCGCACCGAGGCCGTCAACCTGCGCAACACGCCGTTCTCGCTGATGGTCGGCGTGAACGACACCGCGTACGGCCGGCACGACCTGTGCGTGAAGTTCGACGCCCTGATGAAGGAGCTGGCCGCCGCGGACCCCGGTGCCTATCCGTTCCGGGCCTGGATCCTGCCGGAGACCGGGCACTTCGTGCCGGACAAGGACCTCGTCACCGAACTGCTCCCCCGGGTACGCCAGACCGCGCCGGACACCCTGGTCTGGAAGCTCACGGACGCGCGCCTGCGGCAGTTCTCCTGGCTCGAGGTCGAGCAGCCCAAGGCCGGCGCCCAGCTGCGCGCGGAGCGCAGGGGCAACGCCGTGACCCTCTCAGGCGAGGGCGTCTCCGGCGTCTGGGTGCACCTGGACAGCTCCTGGTTCGATGCCCACGAGCCGGTCGTGATCGCGGTAGGGGATCGTGAGGAGGAGGTGTGGGTCGAACCCGATCCGGAGGCCCTCGCCCGCCACCTGCTGGCGGTGGGGGATCCCCGCCTGGCCTGCGACATGGCCGTGTTCGTCTCCCTCGAGGACTAGGGGGCGCCCGACGGCTCCGCTGGGCCTCAGGGGCTCTCGCTGACCTGGTGCTGCTTCATCAGCGGGCCCAGGGTCAGCATGAACACGAAGGTCAGCACGGGGAGGCCGACCGTCTTGAAGGTCGTCCAGTCGTCGGTGTCGAGCACCGCGCGGCTGACCTCGTTGAGCCCCGCCAGGATCAGGAACCAGGCCACGAAGCGCTCCGTCAGGCGCTCCCAGCCGCGCTCCTCGAGGCGGAACGCCTCCCCGAAGACCACCTTCAGGAAGAGGCGCCCGCGCAGCTTGCCCACGAGCAGGATGCCCGCGAAGAGCAGGTTCACCAGGGTGGGCTTGAGCTTGATGAAGGTCTCATCCTGCAGCCACAGGGTCAGGCCGCCCATGATCAGGACGAACACGGCGGTGACTAGGGGGACCACGGGCCAGCGCCTCTCGACCAGGCGTGCGGTCACCACGCTCAGGCTGATGGCCACCATGAACGCGATGGTGGCGTAGTACAGCCCTCCCATATCCATGGGGTCCGTGTCCTTCGTCTGCCGCTGCGCGACGAAGAAGGTGACGAGCGGCCCGAACTCGATCGCGAGGCGAAGGATCGGACTGGCCTCGCGTGAGGTGCTGCTGCCTTGGGGGCCTGCCATGTCTGGAGCCTAGCGGGGCGCAGCCTTGAGCTCACGCCATGAGGGACGGACTCGTGCGTCGGAGCCGTGTGCCGCTGGCGTCTGCGCGTCAGCGGGGAGCGACGGGGAGGACGAGATCGACGAAGCGCCGGCGCAGCTCGCGGATGCCGCTGCCGTCTCGCGAGGGGTGGACCCGGTTCGTCAGGAGGAGGGCGAAGCGCCCTCCCTCGGGATCGATCCAGAGTGCCGTTCCTGTGAAGCCTGTGTGGTGCAGGATGCTCGGTCGGTCCTCGTCCATGGAGCGCCAGCCGAGCCACGGAGCGTCCCCGCCTGAGCTGCGTACGCGCTCCAGGTCGGCCGGCTCCAGCACGCTGCCCTCTCCGCGGGCGGCGCTGAGCCACTCCTCTGCGAAGCGCCCTAGATCAAGAGCGGAGGCGAACAGGCCCGCATGCCCGACCACGCCCCCCGCCGCGCGCGCGTTCTCGTCGTGCACCACCCCGACCCAGGCCGGCTCGCCCTCCGCCGGGACCTCGGTGGGGGCGACGCCCTCTAATCCCGGCGTGCGCGTCGCCGTGGACATGGAGAGGGGCTCGAAGATCTCCTCGCGCTCGAGGGCATCCAGGCTTCGCCCGGTGGCGGCCTCCAGGGCCGCGCCCAAGAGGATCAGTCCGAGGTCCGAGTACTCCCGCTCGACGCCGGGCGCACGCTCCAGGGCCGTGGCCGCCGCGGCGGCGACCACGGCGTCCCGGCCCTCGTGTTCCCGGTACAGGGGCCTCCAGGCGGGCAGTCCGGAGGTGTGGCGCAGCAGGTGGTGGAGCCGCACCTCGCCGCGCCGCGGGTCCTCCCCCGCGAAGGAGGGCAGGTGCTGGGTCAGGGGGTCCTCGAGGGACCAGGTGCCCCGCCGCTCGTGCAGCAGCGCCAGGGTGGTGGTGGAGACGACCTTGGTGAGGGAGGCCAGGTCGAACAGCGTCGCCGCGCTGGCGGCCGGCTCCTCGGCGTCGTAGGTGAGGGCCCCTGACGCGAGGGTCATGGAGGGCTGGTGGATCGAGCCCCAGGAGGCCACCGCGCAGGGGGTGGTGCCGTCGAGTCTCGCCTGGGCGAGCAGGCCCGCCACCTCGGTCAGGAGGTCCTCACCAGGGAGCAGGGCTCTCGGACCCGCGCCGCCCGGGTCGCGGGCGGGGTCCCGCACCTCGAGTTCCACGAAGCGCACCTCGGGCGCGCGCTCGGGTCGCCACGGCGTGAGGGAACCTCCCTCGAAGGGCTGGTTCGGCCCGAGGACGCGCAGGGCCAGGCGCTCGCTGCCGCGCGCCCAGCGCGGGAGGGCGGTCTGCACCGCAGGCTCGGGAACGAAGCCCAGGCTCTCGAGCGTGGAGGCGAGCCGAGCAGGGCCGACCGGCGGCTCGAGGGCCCAGCGGGTGCGGACCGCACCGCCCGGCGCGAAGGTCGTCCAGAGCAGGCGCCCCTCGGGTGCGAGGGCCTGGGTGAGGTCGGCGGGCGGCGCGGGCGGCGCAGCGGGGGCCTTAGGCATGGGCGAACCGGCGGGCTCGTCCAGCTCGTCGAGCGCTCCGGGGAGGTCGATCGCCGCCGCGAGGGCCTCGGCCGCGTGGCTCCAGCGGGCGGCCTCGGAGACCAGGCCCCAGGAGGTGCACTCCCACTCGACCATGGCCGCAGCGCCGGGCGGCCGGCTCGACTGCGAGGAGCGCTCCACGAGGCTCCCGTCGAGGGTCGCCAGGACGGTGGTGCGCATGCGCTGGTGGAGCGGCAGCGTGAGGGTCTCGAGCTCGTCGAGCTCGAGGACCAGCCAGGCGTCCGGCGCACGGCGTACCTGGAGGGGCTGGGTGTTGGCGGGGAACCAGCCCACCTCCTCGAGGTGGGGATCGTCACGCAGGCTGTTCACCAGGCGTGTCGCCAGCTCCTGGAGCAGAGGGTGGTCCTCGATGGCCGTGATCCAGAGGCGCTTGGGCCTCGGGTTCGCTGCGGCCCAGGTCCTGTCGGTGTTGGTGATCGTCGCATCCACCGCGAGACGCAGGCTGAGGCTCGCGCGTGTCGAGCCGCGCTCGGTCCACGCACCGTCCTCGCGCCGGATCCCGTAGGGCTCGCTGTCCCAGCCGCGCAGGGGGAGCCATGTCAGAGCCGCGATGCCGAGCAGGGCCCAGAGCAGGAGCCGTCCCGAACGGGTGCGAGGGCGTAGGAGACTCATAGGGTGAGCATAGGGGCTGCGTGAGGGGAAGCCGCCGGCGAGTGCGGACGCGGGGTATGTCCTATGCTCCCGCCATGGACACCGCGCGCAGGAGGGCCCAAGCCGTGGGGAGTGGGCTCCTCGCGTTGGTCCTAGCGGCCGGCGCGCTGATGCCTGCCGCACGGGGGCAGGACCCTGCCGCGGTGGACCGGGCCGTGGAGCGCGGCCTGGCCTGGCTGGAGAGCCGCCAGCGCTTCGACGGCTCGTTCGAGCGCTCCCCGCGCACCGGGAAGACCGCGCTCGCGGTGTATGCCCTGCTCAAGTGCGGCCGGCCGGCCACGGACGGCGGCGTCCAGCGAGGGCTTGCGCACCTCGAGACGGCGGAGGGTGGAGGCACCTACGACCAGGCCTGCCTGGCCCTGGCGCGGAGCGCCGCGTTCCCGGCCGTGCCCCTCGAGCAGGTGCAGCTCGCCGCCGACACGCTCATGGGGATGCAGGCGCGGGGCGGAGCGTGGGGCTACCCCGAGGGCGAGGAGGACCTGAGCAACACCCAGTACGCGGCCCTCGGGCTGCACGCGGCGGCCCGCGTGGGCGCGAAGGTCCCCGATCGAACCTGGCGCAGCCTGGGGGACGCGACCGTGGACTTCGCCCTTGGGGACGGAGCGTTTGGGTACCGCCGGGACTCGCGCGCGGGCAGCGGCAGCATGACGGCCGCTGGCGTGGGCACCCTGGCTCTCTGCCTTGAGCATCTGGGACAGGACGTGCAGTCCCGGCGCCCTGCGCGCGCGTGGACCCGCGCGCGCGACGGGGGCCTCGACTGGCTCGGGCGCCGCTTCAGCGTGCAGGGCAACCCTGGCGGCGGCTGGCACCTCTACTACCTGTATGGGCTCGAGCGGGTGGGGGCGCTCGCGGATCAGCCTCGCCTTGGCGGACACGACTGGTACGCGGAGGGGGCCCAGGTCCTGCTGGGCCTGCAGCAGCCCAACGGCTCCTGGGAGGGCAGCCTCGAGTCCACCTGTTTCGCACTCCTGTTTCTGCGGCGCGCGACGCGCTCGGTCACCGGCGAGGCCGCGCGGACCGGTCGGGTCGTGCACAGCTCCGACGAGAACGGCGTCCAGATCCGCGGCGTGGGCGTGGCTCCCCTGCGCGTGTGGCTCGCGGGGTTCACGGCAAGCACCCTCGACGCGTGGAGCTGGGAGGGGGAGCGCGCCGAGGGGCTGCGCATCGCCCGCGTGGTCTGGTTCCTGGATGACCTGGTCGCCGCGGACCTGCGCGGTGACCCGACCGCCGCGCACGGCAGCGAGCGCTTCGAGCTCGAGCTCGACGAGCTGGCTCCCGGACAGCACGAGCTGCGCGCCCAGGTTCAGCTCCTCCAGCAGCGCGACCAGGGAGCGCCCGGCGCAGGAGCCGTCCGAGGTTGGTGCCGCGAGGCTCTGCGCCCAGCTCCTCGGCAAGGTCCTCCAGGGAGCGTGGGAGCTGGGCCTCCTCGCGCGCGATCACCCGGCCGTCGGCGTGCAGCAGGGACAGGGTCAGTCGCTCGCGCTCGGGGTCGAGCTGCAGGATGCGCAGGGAGCGGCGCTCGCCAGGCTTGAGCAGGGTGCGCAGGGCGGCGGAGGTGGGACCCTGACCCTCGGGGAGCAGGCCGGTGACTCCTGGCTCCACGCGCACGAGCGCGCCCTGGGCGATGAAGCGCTCGACGACGCCCTCGACGAGCTGGCCTTCGAAGGCCGTGCGCGCGAGGCGGCTGAAGGGACTCTCGACGAGCTGCTTGAGGCCCAGGGCGATCCGCCGGCCACCCTCGCGTACGTGCAGCACCACCGCCTCGATGGACTCGCCGGGCTGGACCAGGTCGAGGGGGTCCTCCACCTGGTCGTGCGACATGTTCGAGACGTGCAGCAGGCCCTGGCGGCCGCAGCCGAGCTGGACGAAGGCGCCGTAGTCCTCCACGCGCACGACCCGCCCCCGCACGCGCTCGCCCGGGGAGGGCAGCCCGCCGGTCTTGAGGCTGCGCAGGGCGCTCTTGCGCGAGACGATGACGCGCTGGTGGCGCGGATCGACCTCGAGGACCTCGACCTGGACCGTGCGCCCGATCAGCTCCTCGGGAGGGTGCCCCTTGGGGAGCCCCGACTGGCTGCGCGGCATCCATGCGTGCAGGGGGCCGACCTTCAGCTGGAAGCCCTCCTCGTGCAGGCGCAGGACACGCGCCGAGAGCAGCTGGCCGGCCTCCGCCTCCTCCCAGCTGGCCAGGGAGGCCGAACCCGCTAGCGAGAGGACCCACAGGCTCTCCTCGCGGCCGTGCAGGATGAACTGGTGGCGATCGCCCCGAAGCGGCGCCTCCTCGAAGGCGCTGCGCGCGATCACGCCCTGGCGCCGCGGTCCGAGCTCGACGAACACATCGCGGGAGTCCACGCCCACGACGACGCCCTCCACCACCTCGAGGGTGTGGCTGCCGTGATCAGGGAGCGATGCGTCGTGCTCGGTCATGGCGGTTCAGTGGCGTGGGTCGTCGCGGCGCGTGGCCGGGATGGGGGCCATGCGGTCCAGGGGGGCCTCCCGGCGGAGCTCCTCCGCCTCGAGGACCCGGGCGAGGGTCGTGTAGTTGAAGCCCGCGTGGGCGAGGCCCTCGGCCAGCTCGGCGGCGTCGAGGGGCGCATAGCGGGCGGCCGTGGCGCGGGCTCCGCCCGCGCGCAGCCCGCGCGTGAGGGCGCGCAGGGCGACTCCGCCGAGGCGCTCGAGGGGGCGCGGCTCCCCGCGGTCGGGGCCGGTGATGAGCGGGGCGCGGGCGATGGTGTAGGGCAGGCCGCTTGCGCGCACGGCCTCCTCGGCGAGGTGGCGCGCGCGCAGGTAGGCGCCACGGGCGCCGGGGCCCGCGCCCTGGGATGAGAGGAGCACCACGCGCGGCGGGGGCGTGAGGTCCCGGCATGCCTCGAGGGCGAGGGAGGTGAGTCCGAGGTCGACCGTCAGGTAGGGGTCAACGTCCAAGCCCTCGAGCCGCGCGCGCCTTCGCGTGGTGCCATGGACGAGGAAGAGGTGCGTGGGCGGCCGCTCGAGGAACGCCCCGGCGAGGGCCTGGGGGCCCGCCTCGAGCAGAGGACACTCCACGACGCGCACACCCATCCCTTCGAAGCGGGCGCGCAGCTCCGAGGTGTGAGGCCTCCCCGGGCGGAGGTGCGCGGTGACCGTGGCAGCCGTGCCGGCTGCGCGCTCGGCGAGCCGGGCCACGAGGGCCTGCCCCGTGTAGCCACTGGCTCCCACCACCCAGCTGTGCGGCTCGGCCGTCCACTCCCCCTTGGCCATGGCTGGATCCTAGCCCCGGCGGGTTCGCGGCCCCATCCCGCGGTCCGGGATCCTCGCCATGCGCCCCGCCTGGGGTTGGCGCAGGCCGCCCTGCGAGGCCTACCCTCGCGGGATGGACCCCTCGACCTCCCTCTGGATCGTGGCGCCGGCCGCCGGTGCGGTCATTGGCTGGGCGACGAACGCCCTGGCCGTGCGGATGCTCTTCCGGCCGCACCAGCCGCGGCGCGTGCTCGGGTTCACCTTCCAGGGGCTGGTTGCCCGGCGCCAGGGGGACCTGGCCCGCTCCATCGGGGCGGTCGTGGGGGGGCACCTGCTCGAGGCGCGTGACCTCGCCCGCGCCCTCGAGGGCGCCGACCTCGCGGGGCTGGTGGACGAGGCCCTCGCCGCCGGGCTCGAGCCCAAGCTGGCGGAGCTGCGCCGGCTGCCCCTGGTGGGGGGCTTCCTGACGGACGAGCGCGTGGCGGACCTGCGCGCGTCCCTGGCGCGCGGGCTCGTCGAGGGGGGCCAGCTGGAGCGTCTCCTCGAGCGCGGCCTCGATCAGGGACTCGACGTGTCGGCGATGGTGGAGGAGAAGGTGCGCGCGTTCCCGGTCGCGAAGCTCGAGACGCTGGTGCTCGAGGTGGCTCGCCGCGAGCTGCGGGCCATCGAGGCTTGGGGGGCCGTCCTGGGTGGAGCCGTGGGCGTGGTCCAGGCCGGGCTGTTGAACCTGCTGGGCTGATCCCGGCGGGCGCGGGTCCACTCGATCGGAGAACCCTGGCAGCCCCGGGAGGAGCCCCGCTCCTGGCCGGCTCTGGGTATCCTCTCCGCGATGGACCCCTCGCTCCGGTCACTCGCAGGCCCGGCGGCGCTCTTGCTCCTGCTCGCCCTGCCGGGCTGCTCGCCCGCCGGCACAGGGGCCAGCGACGCGGGCGCGGAGAGTGCGCCGTCGGCCCCTGTGAGCGAAGCCCTTGGCGCGGCGCCGACCGAGGCTCCCAGCGTCCGGCCCCAGCAGGCCGTGGCGCCCCTGGCGGTCGCGCCGGTGCAGAAGCCCGAGCGCGGGCCCTACACGGCCGAGGGGCTGGCCTCCGAGGTGCAGGACCTGCTGACCGAGGTGGCCGACCGCATCCTTGTGCGCGATGTCGAGGGGCTCGGGGCCTTGCTGCATCCCGAGTTCCGCGGCCATGCCCTGGACGGGAGTGAGGTGGGGTCAGCGGCCTCCCTGCCCCTCGGCGCCAGCCTGCGCGCCCTCGGCCCGGCCTCTGCCGCAGGCACTGCGCGCGAGGCCTGGAGCCGCCGGCTCTCGACGGCCCTTGGGGCGCTGGCGCGGGTGACCCACTCGGAGTGGATCGTGGCGGAGGCACAGTTCGAGGAGGGCAGTCCCTCACCGTCTGGCGTGGTCGAGGCCGACGTGACGCTTGCCGGGGAGGGCTCGGACGGGGTGCTCCGGGCCGATGACCTACGGGTGCGCCTGCGCGTCGAGCGCGTGGACGGAGGCTGGCGCCTGCGCACCCTCGTGCTGGTGAGCGGCGAGCGGCTCACACGAGTCGGAGCCGCCTTGACCGAAGTCAGCCGTAGCACCGGCGTCCACCACATGGGGCCGCGCTATGGCCAGCCGGGCAACGACCGTGAGGGCTGGAACGGCGCTGCGGTCGCGGATGTTGACGGAGACGGCCACCTGGACCTCGTGGTCCCTGGGCCGAGTCGGCTGTTCCTCTACCGCAACGACGGAAAAGGAGGCTTCCTGGAGGAGGCGGACGCGCGCGGGCTGGGGTCCTGCGCCGGCGGAACCGGTGCGCTGCTCGCCGACCTCGACGCGGATGGGGATCCGGACCTCGTGCTTGCCGGCATGGGCTGGGCGCGCCGGACCGAGCAGGGGGGCACGCCCTTGCGCCTGTTCGCGAACCAGGGGGACGGCACCTTCGTCGAGCGGACCGAGGGCGCCGGACTCGGGCCCAACCTGCCTGCCCTGGGGCTGACTGCGGCGGACCTGGACGGGGACGGGCTGCTGGACCTCTACGTCTGTGGCTATGGCCGGATGGAGGCCCTGCGCAATGACAACTGGCTCGAGGCAACCAACGGCGCGCCGGACCGCCTGCTCCTTGGGCAGGGGGACCTGACCTTCCGCGACGGAACCGAGGCGGCCGGGCTCTCCGACCGCGACTGGACCGTCGGGGCGCTTGCCGTGGACGCCGACCAGGACGGCCTCACGGATCTCTTGACCCTGAACCACTTCGGGCCGGCCCGCGCCTGGCGAGGGGTTGGGGAGGGCCGCTTCGAGCGGGCCCCGGGGCTCCTGGGAGGGCTCGACTCGCGCCTGCTCTTCGGGGGCCTCGTCGCGGACCTCGACCGCGATGGCCGGCTCGACCTGTACCTCAGCGGGGCGACCAGCGGGACGGGGCGGCGCATGGTCGAGCGCGTCTCGGCCGTCACGGGGGGCGCTCCCCTGGTGTCCCTGGGCCGGATGGCGCGCGGGAACCGCATCCTCCTGGGGGGGGACGGCGGCTTCGCGCCGGCCGAGGCCCGCGGCGCGGAGTCCGCCGGCTGGTCCTGGGGTGCGGCCGCGACGGACCTCGACCTGGACGGGAACCTGGACCTCCTGTGTGCGAACGGGTTCGTGACGGGGGATCTCCCCGAGGATACGTGAAGCACCTACTGGCGCCACGTGGTGGCGTCTCAGGCTGACGCGATCGAGCACGAGTTCGAGGGCGCGCGCGAACCGACCGAGGTCGAGAGCTTCCACCCCTGGGTCCTGCACATGGACCGGCGCGGACGCTCCTTCAATGGGCGGCAGCGTAACCGCGCCTTCGTCGGCGTCGGGGACGGACGATTCCGCGATCTGTCCGTCCTGCTGGGCGCGGACTCGAGCCTCGACGGCCGGGCCGTGGTCGCGGCGGACTTCGACGGGGACGGGGACGAGGACCTCTTCGTCCACAACCTCCAGCGCGAGCGTCACCAGCTCTGGCGCAACGACCTCGGGAATCCCGAGCGGGCCGTGGTGGTCGAACTTCGCGGGGCGCAGGGACTGCTCGATCCCATCGGCGCGGTGGTGACCCTCGAGAGCGAAGCCGGCCGGCAGGCCCAGGCGCTGCAGCGGGGCTCGGGCTTCGCCACCAGCGCGGGGCCGCGCCTCCACTTCGGGGCCGAGGGCGAGGCGCAGCTTCGTGTCCGCTGGCCCGGGGGCGCGGAGGAGGCGTTCGGAGCCGTGCAGGCCCCGGCGCGGGTGCTGCTCGTGCAGGGCAGCGGGACCCCGGTCGCCCTTGGCCTTGCAGACACCCAGCTGCGGGACCCCTGGCCGCGAGGCCTGCGCATGCCCGTGGGGGCCACGGTGCCCGCCCTGCGCCTGGAGGACCTAGCGGGGGTCGTCCAGGAGCTCGCGCCCGAGGAGCCGGCGGTCCTGCACTTCTGGTCCAGCGCCTGCGCGGCGTGCGTCTCCGGCCTGGGGCGCGCGGTCCAGCCCGATCCGGGCGAGCCGCCGGTGGTGCCGATCTGCATCGACCCCGGTGAGCGGAGGGCCCTCGCTTCCGACCTCCTGCGCCGCGCGGGCCACGCGGGGCCCGCGCTCTTCGCACCGTTCGATCCCCGCCTCACGGAGGGCGGGATCGGCGAGGTGGTCGACCTGACGCGCCTGCCGGTGCCCCTCGACCTCGTTCTTGGGGAGAATCGTGTCCTCCTCGAAGTGCGAAGTGTCTTGGAGTGAGACGCCCGGCTCTGATGGGCCCCGGTGACCCCAGCACCCGGGGCGCTGCGGGTTACGCTGGCCTTTCGCAAGGGGCCCGCCCAAGGCGTGCCCGAAGGAGTCCCATGATCCGTTCGCTCATCCCCCTCGCCCTTCTCCTGGGGGCCTGCTCCACGCCCCAGGGCCCGCCTCTCCACGAGGCCGCGGCCGAGATCAACCTGACCCTCTACGAGGGGCTCGACCGGCTCTCCCCCGGAGACTCCTTCGACGTCAAGTTCAGCTATGTGCAGGAGTACGACCAGACCCTGAAGGTGATGGTGGACGGGCAGTGCTCCTTCCTCGAGGTCGGGACGCTGCAGGTGGCGGGGCTCCTGCCCAGCGAGCTCGAGGAGCGGCTCGAGGAGGCGTACTCCGCAGTCCTCACGGGGCGCGATCCCTCCCTCGCCGTCGTCGTGCGTGAGCAGGCGGTCGACAAGGTCTACGTGCTGGGCGAGGTGCTCAGCCCGGGTGCTCACGCGCTGCCGCAGAACGGTGAGATGTCCTTCGTCCAGGCGCTGGCCCAGGCCGGCGGCTTCGACAAGGTGAGCAGCTGGCTGAGCAACGTCCTGCTGGTGCGCTACGACCCGGGCACGCGGACCCAGCGCACCTGGGTGGTGGATGCTCGACCCGAGCACTGGCACGAGGCCGAGACGCTCGTGCTCCAGGAGTACGATGTGATCTTCGTGCCGAACACGCGGATCGACCAGACGATCATCAACATCAACAACTGGGTCTGGGGACTGCTCCCCATTGGCGGCAACCAGGCGACCAGCGCGATCACCACAGGGGTCTGAGCATGGACCCGTACGACGAAGAGGAAGAGTCCGGCGGCGGGCTCGACCTGAAGGTGCTGGTCCTCTACGGGGCGCTCCGCTCCCGTGGGTGGATCCTGCTGCTCACGGGCCTCGGTGCGACCGCGGCCCTGCTCGTCGCGGCGGCCCAGCCCAACGTGTACTCATCGGAAGCCCGGCTGCAGTTCACGCCGGGGATGGCCGAGAGCCTGAGCAACGAGGACACGCTCGGGTACGACGACGGCATCCGCACGGTGCCGGGGATCGAGGACGAGATCATGCTCCTCACCGATCCGCGGGTCTACGAGAGCGTGGCGCGCAAGCTGCGGCCCAGCTGGGTCCTGCGCATGCCGGATCCGGCTGAGGGGGACGGGCCGTCCACCTCCCTGCCCGTGCGCCTGATGCACGGCCTCCAGAGCTGGATCGTGCAGCAGCAGCTGGCTTCACGCTCGGAGCCCATCGTCGATGACAGTCCCAAGGCCCTGCGCGCGGCGGCGGACTCCCTCGCGGGACGCATCCGCGTGGTGGCCGGGCGGCGCAGCCAGATCCTGGTCGTGCAGGCCGACGCCTGGACGCCCGAGGATGCGCAAAGGCTGCTCACGGTGGTCATCGACGAGTTCGTCGCCCGGCACAACGAGCACTATGGCTCCAACGTGGAGCGCATCCAGAAGGACCTGGACGACAAGCGCGAGGAGCTGGTCCTGGCCCAGGAGGAGGACCGGCTGCACAAGGACGACTGCGGGATCCAGGACCTCGCGGCGACCAACGAGGCAACCATGGGCCTGCTGATCGAGCTGCGCGCCCAGAAGCGCGGACTCGCCGAGCAGCGTGCGTCGGTCGAGGCCCAGCTCAAGCTGCTGGAGCCCCAGCTGGCGCTGATGCCCGAGAAGGTGGTGGTTCAGGTGCCGGATGAGATGATCGTGAATCCGGAGCTGGCCCGGCTCGATGCGGACATCACCGCGGAGCGCGAGTACATCCGCGACATCACCGTTCGCAGCCCGATCCGGGACCGCGTGGAGCGCGCCCAGAAGGTCGAGGCCGCGGAGGCGAAGATCGCCGACCTGGAGCAGCAGCGCGCGGCCGAGCCGAAGCTGATCTCGAAGTTCCCCGGCGGTGCGCCCACGCGCGAGGAGCCCAACGAGGAGAAGGTGCAGCTCGAGCGGCGCATCGAGGAGCTGAAGGCTGAGCGCGTCACCCTCGACACGCAGCTCGACCTGGTGGAGGGCGAGCAGGAGCGCGCGCTCCAGGCCCAGCAGCAGGCCTTCACCTGCAACAACATCCACGACCGCAACCAGCGCAAGATCGACATCCTGCAGGGGGAGGTCAGCAAGCTGGACGCCCAGGTGCGCGCGGCCCAGAGCATCGAGTCCTACCGCGCGGACGGAGAGAGCAACCTCCGCCGCTACACGCCACCCGACCTGCAGCCCGACAAGACCGGCCCCAAGCGGTCCAAGATCCTCCTCGCGGGGCTCTTCGGCGGCGGGGCGTTGGGCTGTGCCGTGGCGCTCCTCCGCCAGCTCCTGGAGCGCCGCGTGCGCTACCGGGAGACCCTGGAGGGGGCCCTCGGGCTGACGGTGCTGGCCGTCGTGGACGAGCACAAGGGGCTACGCAAGCTGCGCGCCGGGAGGTCCTCATGAGCGTCGAGGGACTGTTGCCCATCGAGGCGGCCTCGAGCGGCCTCGCCAGCCTGGAGCGCATGCTCTGGCAGGCCGTGTCGACCGAGGTGCACGCGGGGGGCGGGCAGGTCATTGCGTT
>JBDQFW010000018.1:0-26863 GCA_040265735.1 Planctomycetota bacterium
GTTGAGGGCTGCCGAGGCCCCGGCAGCCCTCAACCGTGCGACAGTTCCTCCGCGCCAAGATCCACAAGGCCACCGTCACCGACGCGGACCTCGCCTACATCGGCTCCGTCACGCTGGACCCCGAGCTGATGGAGCGCGTGGGGCTCGAGCAGTACGAGAAGGTCCTGATCGTGGACAACACGAACGGAGCCCGCCTGGAGACCTATGCCCTCACGGGCGAGCGCGGCTCGGGCGAGGTCTGCATCAACGGGGCGGCCGCACACCTGGTGTCCCGCGGCGACGAGGTCATCATCATGGCCTTCGAGTACGCGGACGCCCCCGGCAAGCCGCGCCAGATCCTGGTGGACGAGAACAACCGCTTCGTCCGCGAGATCGACCACGAGTGAGCTCGCGGCGGCTCGGCCTTGCGCTGCCCGGAGCGGCACCTGCGTCGACCAGGTCGCCCGACAGGATGGGCCCCCCATCGCCAACTGCGGTGGCCCGAACGCCCTACGACTCGCTGCGAAGTGTGACTCCAGCTCGCTGTGAACCGAGCTCGCGAGACGACTGCAGCCTGGCCCCTGCTCGCAGGGGCCAGGCCCTCAAGCGCCCGAGGTGTGTCGGAGCTGGGCGAGCGCCCGCGCGCGGACGGCCGAGAGCGGCAGCTCGAGCGCCTCGCTCGCCCGCGCCACGTCCTCGTGCTCGGGGAAGGCGTCCAGCTCGAGGTCGGGCGACGCCTGTCCCGGCCGCGTGCGGACCTTGATGCGCACGGCGTGCCCCTCCACCTCGACGGTCCGCACCTCGCGCTCACACTCCGTGCGCTCCACCGAGGTCCAGCGCAGGCCGAGGCTCGGCGTCCAGGCGAACACCTCGGCCTCGAGGGGCCTGCGCTGCTCCGCGCGGCACAGGGCCGTCAGGACCGCGCCCGGGCGGTCCTTCTTCATCTGCACGGGAGCGGACCACGCCTCGAGGGCCCCGGCCGCCCGCAGACGCCCCAGCGCGTGCCCGAGATCCTGAGGGGTCATGTCGTCGAGGGTCACCTCGAGCTTCCAAGCAACTGCTCGCCCCTCGTCGCCATCCACGACCGCCGAGGAGCCACACTCCCCCAGCTGCACGCGCAGCAGGTTGGGGGGCTGCTCCGCGGGGTCCTTGGTCCCCGCGCCATAGCCGATGGAGGTCGCGGTGAATCGAGCCGGGTGCTGAAAGCGCTCCTCGCACAGGGCAACGAGCAGGGCCGCGCCCGTGGGAGTCGTTCGCTCGATGCCGCCGCCCAGTTGGGTCGGCCGCCCCCGCAGGAGCTCGGCGACCGCGGGCGCAGGGACAGGCATGACCCCGTGGGCGCAGGTCACGGTCCCCGATCCCAAGAGCGGGGCCGTGCAGCTCACCTGCTCGACGCCAAGGCGCTCCAGGGCCCAGGCCGCGCCCACCACGTCCAAGAGAGTGTCCACCGCGCCCACCTCGTGGAAGTGCACCTCCTCCGGGGAGCACCCGTGCACGCGCCCCTCTGCCTCTGCGATGGCGCGCAGGACCACCTCCGCGCGGCGAACGAGGCCCGCCGGCAGCTCGGCGCGCTCCACGAGGGCGAGCAGGTCTCGGAGCCCGCGATGGGGCGTGGTCCCCGTCTCCGGAGTCTGCACCCGCAGCCAGCTCCCAGAGAGCCCGCCACGCCAGACGGTCTCGACCTCCAGCTCGACCTCCCCCGGCAGCACGCGCTCGATCACGGCCCTCAGCCCGGCGAGGTCGACCCTGGGGTCGCCCAGGTCCAGCAGGGCAGCAAGAAGCATGTCTCCCGCGATGCCCCCGAAGGGCTCGATGAACAGGTGGCTCACGCCGCGCAGCCTGCGCACCATGCCACCCATCGTGCAAGCGCCGTCCGCGCGGGGTCCCAAGAGGGTCAGCGCTGTGCCGTTCGCACCGCCGCCTGCGTGCCCTTCCAAGCGCCGGCGCGCTGACCTTCGCACCGTCGGTGCTGTGCCCCTGGCACCGTCGGCGCTGTGATCCTGGCACCGTAGGCGCGTTGCGCAACTCCCGGCCGCAGAGTGCTCACGCGGCACGGGCGACGGCCCGAGACGGTGCGCCCTGGCAGCGGCGGGCGCCGTGGCAGCCCCACCGACGGGTCGGGGGTCACTCGAGCGCCGGCCCGGCATGCCAGCCGCGCGGAGGACCGCGTTCGTCGAAGGTTCCCGGATCGGGCCGCCCCACCCCAGGTGTCCCCGCAGCAGGGGGGTCAGGATCTCCCGCGCGGGCGAGGACGAGGGCGCCCAGCACGCGAGCGCCGCCCCTCCGCAGCACGCGGGCAGCCTCGTGGAGGCTTGCGCCGCTCGTGAGGACGTCATCCACGAGCCATGCAGAGCGTCCCCTCCAGGGCTGATCCTGCCAGCGGCAGAGGGCGCGGGGCGCGAGGGCTCCTGCGAGGTTGGACGCGCGCGTTGGTCCCCACCAGCTGCCCTGGGGCGGGGTAGCGCGCGTTCGACGGAGCCAAGGCCGCACGGGCCAACCCAGGTGCCTACCGAGCACCTGAGCGAGGAGCAGCGCCTGGTCGTAGCCACGCTCGAGTCGCCGCAGCGGATGGAGGGGCATGGGCACCAGAGTGCCTCTCAGCGGCTCACCCCGCGGCACGGCCGTTCCACCCCTCCGTGCGCGCTGGGATCCCAGGACGCCCTTGGCAACTCTCGTACGCCTGGAGCGCCTGCTCCATCCCGAGTCCGCATCCCCTTCTTCGGGCAGCCAGGCTCGGGGCACGGGCGGTCCGCACGAAGGCTCCGCAAGCCGCTCCAGGACGCGCCCCGCGAGCAGGGCGCCGAGGGGCTCCACCAGGTCCCGTCGGCCCCCGTGCTTGAGGGACAGAATCCAGGGTGCAAGCGAGCCTCCGCGCCACGGGCCGAGGGCCACGCAGCGCATGGGTGCAGGCTCCCCTTCGAGGCGCGCCTCGTCACAGCCAGGACACAGGCGGCTCAGGGCGGAGGGGCCACAGCCGGAGGCGGAGGGGCCACAGCCGGAGGCGGAGGGGCCACAGCCGGAGGCGCAGGAGTCACAGCCGGAGGCGCAGGAGTCACAGCCGGAGGCGCAGGAGTCACAGCCGGAGGCGCCAGCCGCGCGCTCCCCCAGCGGACCCAGAGAGCGATCACACCAGCCGCAGCGTGCATCCTCTGGCGCTGGCCTGGGGTCGTGGAGCGCGCAGGCCCACGAGAGACCGCGCACCTCTCGCTGATTGGCAAGCCGGCCGCCGCTGGAATCGAGGGCGCAGTCGTCCGGCGTGCCGAGTACGAGCTCCCGAAGCGCGAGCCCCTCGGGATCTGCCCCCCGGCGGTCGCTTCCCAAGCGACCAAGCCCGTCACGACCAGCCCTCTCCCGAGGCGCACCGCAGAGCACGCAACGCGGCGGCTGAACGAGATCGAAGAGGCTCGAGAGGGCTCCCATGCCCTCCAAGGACGCGCCCGGCCCGACCGGGTTGCGGGCTGAACCCCGAAGGTGTGAGCGCGCCCGCGGGTTCCAACGGCTCAGCCCAGGAACTCCTCAGCTCCTCCTGAAGCCAGGCGTCCCCAAGGGCGCGCCCCGAGGAGTCAGGCCCGTTCCTCGAGCGGATCGTCCTCGTGGGACGGAGTCGGTCGCAGGAGGCTCGCCGCGGCCGCGCTGCGGACGGGCAGACCGGCCTTCTCGCGCACGCGCCGTGCGTAGGTCTCGACGGTGTCGTCCTCGAGGGACTCCACTCCGAACAGCTCCCCCACCTCACGCACCAGCGGCCCCTGACGATCCAGACCGGCAGGCTGCTCCTCGAAGTACTCGCGCACATAGCGCCGGAACGCGAGGAGCGACCACCACCAGGCCGCGAACAGGAGCAGAACGGCACTGATCACGATCAGCCCCACCCACCCCATGTTGAGGGGCACCTCGCCTGCCGGCCGGCTCGCGATGTGCCCGTAGAGCTGCATGCCGAACCCGAGCAGGAGGAACGCGAACCCCAGGGTCGTCTGGACGCGGTTGTAGACGTACTCGCGCACGCTCATCAGACGCCCGGGGCGGCCCCCGAAGTAGCGGGCCACGAGCCGCCGCGGGTGCTCGAGCAGGGTCGCGTTGGCGATCAGGAACGCGCCGACGATGGCCGTCACGATGCCGAGACTGGTCCAGTCCGGATCGGCGAGGACGGTGTCCTGGAGACCTGTCGTGGCGAGGACCATGCGGCCGCTACCCTATGCCCCGCACTCCGAGGGGACAAGCGGCAACGCTCCCCCGCGGCCGCCGCCCCTCACAGGATCCCGGCAGCCCGTCAGCCGCCCCGCCCCTCAAGGCCATCCTCCGATGGCCCACTCCCCAATGGCCCAGCTTCCAATGGCCCAGCCTCCTGCCCCCCACTCGGACCGCCCCCTCGATCCGCTCCAGGACGGAGAGCGGGTGCGCGTGGAGGAGGTGCTCGACCTCGAGGCTCTGACCGAGCGCCTGGGACGCCCGCCCACGCCGCGGCAGCTCCGCGAGGCCCTTCCGGTGGGACTGGTTCTCGATGAGGACGGCGTCCACGTGCGCCGGGACCTGCGCATGCTGGCGCGGCACGGCTGGGTGCTGGTCGCGGGCCTGGTCTCGTTCGGGACGGCGGGGCTGTGGCTCTTCCAGGAGACCTTCCCGCGCGGATGGCGTGGGGTCGGGCGCTTTGCAGTCCTGATCGGGATCGTGGCCCTCGCGGGAGGGGTCGTCGGCCCCATGATCACGCGCGCGCTGATGCGCGGCACCGGCCCGCGGCGGCCGCGCGGCTAGGGCCGGGCCCTGGGACCGCGGCTCTCCGACCCGGAAGCTGCTCGCACGGGCGCTCCAGCCAGCCGAGCGCCGAAGGCCAAGGACGACCGGCCGCACCGCTACTCCCCTGGCAGGTAGAGGACCGCGGGCGCGTGCGGCGCGCCGCTCACGGGAATCAGTTCGCCGGGGCGGGCGAGCTCCTCCGCGCGCGGGAGCCAGCGCTGCACGAGCGCGTGGAGGGGGGCGTCGGCCCCGTCCGGGAACCGCGGCAGGACCGCGGCTCGGTAGCGCCCCGCCTCGAGGCGCCCCTCGAGCTCCTGCAGAATCGAACGCGCGTGCTCGAGGCCCGCCTCCGAGGCGGAGAGGTCCAGCAAGAACATGAGGTGCAGCTGCGTCGGCTTGTGGACGGCCCGCAGGAGCTCGGGGTGCGCCGGCGCGAGGATCTCACCGTCGATCCGCGCGAGGCGCTCCGTCACGCGCGCCCATGCCGCGCGGTCCGTGCCCGGTGGCACGAGCCCGCGTGCACCGAGGCCCCCGACTGCCACCGCGACTCCGAGCAGGAGGAGCCCAAGCCCGCGCCTCGCCTGCACTCCGCGGGCTGCAAGGGGCGCGAGACCCACGACCGCGGGAAGCACGACGTTGTCGAATCCGCCCGGGTGCAGGCGACCCATCACTGCGGCGCAGAGCCCGCCGAGGGCCCAGCCCGCAAGCATCCCGTCTCGGAGCCCGCCCTCCAAGCGGCGCAGTCCAAGGGCCGCGGCGCCTAGCAGAGGAGCGAGATGCAGCAGGTCCCGAGACAGGAACGACCGCAGGCCGCCGAGGTGCAGCGGGTGACCCGCGAGGAGTTCGAGGGTGTGAAACCTGTACCAGGGGCCTCCTGCTGCGAAGCCAGCGACCACGCCGATCCCCAGCAGCGAGCCTGCGACAAGCGCGGTGCCGCGCGCGGCGAGCGCAAGGCCGAGCACGCCCCCGGCCAGCGGGAGCAGCACGGTCTGCTTGGTGTGGACTGCGAGCGCGCCCAGAAGCGCACCGAGGAGCGCCGCCGGGAGCCGCCCCGCGAACGGAGCCCCCACACCCTCGCCAGAGCGCTGGATCAAGAGCAGCGCGAGCGAGGCGAGTCCCAGAGCCAGGGCGTCGGGGCGCGCCACATCGAGCCAGGCGCCCGTCCAGGGATACGCGCTCGCCATCCAGCCCGCAGCGAGAAGCCCCGCGATCCGGTTCGTGGAGGAGCCCTCCGCTGCGCCCGTCGGCCCTGCCCTCCTGCCGGCGAGCGCTGCGCCGCAAAGGAGGAGCACGAGGGTCCCAAGCCATGAGGTCAGACGCGCGCCAGGAAGCCCGTCCAGTCCGAGCATGCGCAGCGCAGCCGCGAGGGCGGGCTGGCCTGGGCCATAGGGGAACGGAGCCCAGTCGAGGCTGGGCGCCACATAGAGGGGCGCCCCTTGGGAGAGGCGGTCCGCAGAGAGGACCGTCGCCCCCTCCTCCCACTCGAGCGCGAAGGGGCTACCGAGCCGCAGCGCGGCGATCAGGACGAGTCCGACGACGAGGCCCGCTGCAAGGAGCGCGGCCCAGCGGCCGAGGCCCGGCGATCCGGCGCGGCTCGCCGATGCGCCGCCCGGCGCGGTCATTCGACCGTGGCACTCCAGCTCAGCTCGCCCTCGAACTCCTGAGTGGCGTCGGCCTCGAACTCGAAGCCGTCGCCGGAGGCGGCCTGGCGGTTGTGGATCGTCATGGCGACCTCGCCCTTGAGCTCCATCGAGACCATGCAGCGCTCCTCGAGGTTCCACAGCAGGACGCCTTCAAGCTCGAAGGTGAACTCGAGCTCGGTGGAGGCCTCCAGGCCCATGGCCGCAGCCTCCTCCGGCACCTCGTCCTCCTGCTCGACGGCCGTGGAGGCCTCGACCTCGAAGGTGATGCGCGCGATGCCCTCCTCGACGGAGGCCAGCTCACACACGAACCCGTCGACGCTAAGCCCCTCCTCGAAGAGCTCGTCGAACTCGGCCGAGCGGTCGGGGTCCTCCTCGGGGGCGAGGAACTGGAGGTCGCCAAAAGGCTCCCCTAGGAGCAGGAAGGCCTCCTCGTCGAGCTCCCACTCGGCCCCCACCTCAACGGCGCCCTCCGGGAGCAGGAACGCAAACCCACCGTCGGCCTCGAGCTCCGCAAGGAGGTCCTCATCTCCCTCCTCCTCGTCCGCCCAGGAGGCCTTCCACTCGCCGTCCTCACCGGTGAAGCGCACGACGCGTCCCGCCAGCTCCGAGGTCTGCTCCTGGGGCTCGGGCTCGCCCTCGATCCCCTCGCCGCTGACCTCCTGCTCGTTCACATGCTCGAGGGTCTCGAAGGTGCGCTTGAGCTTGGTGACCCCGGCCTTGTCCGCCTCCTCGATCTCGTCGACGACCACCAGCCGCTCACTCTGCAGGATCGTGACCTCAAGGTCGGGCGCCTCGGCCTCCGCCGGCTCGCCGTTCACCTCGACCTCGATCGAGGAGTCCACGAGCTCCATCCGCATGGTCTGCTCGAAGGTCCGCGTGAGGGTGCGCCCAGCTTCCGGCGCGTGCACGAGGGTGACCTCGTCCGCGAGGAGTCCGAGGGAGGCGAGGGCGCCGAGGCAGGTGGTCTTGAGGAGGCTCATGGGAGTCCGGGGGGCGGCCGGCAAGCATAACCCCGCCCCCCGCGTCTCCCGGCCCGGGATCCACGGGTTCCCTTGCCTTCCCTGGGCGTGCGCGGGCGCCTACCCTGCCGCCGTGCGAATCCTGATCGTGGACGACGACGCGCGGCTGCGCTCCTTCCTGGACCGGGGACTCGGGGAGTCCGGCTTTGAGTGCGAGCAGGCGGGCTCCGCTGCGGAGGCTCGCGAGCGCCTGGAGAGCTCTCCGGCCATCGACCTCTTGCTGCTCGACATCACCATGCCAGGGGAGGACGGCCTCGACCTGCTCGCCGACCTGCGCGCGCGGGCGATCGGGGTCCCGACCCTGTTCCTCACCGCCCGGCAGGAGGTCGAGGACCGCGTGCGCGGACTCGAGCTCGGTGCCGACGACTACCTGGTGAAGCCCTTCGCGTTCGAGGAGCTCCTTGCACGCATCAGGGCCATCGTCCGGCGCCGCGAGTCCGCGCCCGTGATCGAGCGCGGCCCGCTGCGAGTGGACCCCGCCCGCCATGTGGTCCACCACGGGACGATGCGCGTCGAGCTGAGCCCGCGCGAGTTCGGACTCCTGGTGGCCCTCCTCGACGCACGCGGTGCGGTCGTACGCCGAGAGGCGCTGCTGCAGGAGGTCTGGGGCATCGAGTTCGATCCGGGGACGAACACGGTGGATGTGACCGTCGGCAGGCTGCGCAAGCGCCTGCACGCCACCGGGCCGACCCGCATCGAGACCGTGGTCGGCGAGGGCTACCGCCTGGTTCTGCCTGAGGACGAGCTGGAGGCATGAGCACCCGCGGCAGCTGGTCCCTGACCAATCGCCTGACCCTCATCGTCATCGGGGTCGTGGTCACGATCCTGCTGGTCGCGACCGTCAGCGCGCGCTTCTTCGTGCGCCAGGTGTTCCTGCACGAGCTCGAGAGCCTGGCTCGGGAGGAGCTCGACGAGCTGGGCGCTGTGTTCAGCGTGCAGCCGTTCGATCGAGAGACCTTCCGCACCTGGGCGACGGAGCTCGCGAGCCATCACCCGGAGGTGGACCTGCGCGTGGGCTTCCGCGAGGGAGAGGACTGGCGGTGGTTCCCCGGGGACGAGAGCGCCCCCGCGCCCCTCCCTCAGGAGGTCGAAGAGAACCAGCGGTTCGAGACGCGGCGCATCACCGAGGTGCCCCGGGCGGAGGGTCCTCCCGGCGAGCTGGAGCTGGCCGTCTGGATCGACGGCGAGCGGCTCGAGGAGCGCAACGAGGCCCTGCTCGCGGGGGTCTTCTCGGTGCTGGGGACCACGACCCTCGTAGGCCTGCTCCTGACCCTCCTGGTCCACCGGCGCGTCCGGAGGCTCCTGGCTGAGGTGGCGGAGGCCACCCGCAACGCCGCAGATGCTCCGGAGGCCGTCCGCGAGGTTGGAGGCAGCGCCCCGCGCGAGGTGGCGGCCATCGTCGAGGCCCTGGGCTCGCTGCTCACCCAGCTGCGCAGTGAGAACGAGCACCGCGCGCTCATGGTCGCGGGACTCGCGCACGACCTGCGCTCCCCCATCCAGGTCCTGCTTGGCGAGGCCGAGGTGACCCTGCTGCGGGACCGCGAGCCCGACGAGTATCGGGCGGCCCTGGAGGGCCAGGTCGAGGAGCTGCGGGAGCTCTCCAGCGTGCTTGAGAACCTGCTGATGCTGGTGGGGCATCGGGAGCATGGGCGCAGCACGGCGTTCGAGCGCTTCGACCTTGCCAGCGAAGTTCAGCTCCGCCTCTCGCGCGAGCGCGCCTGGGCCGAGCGCGCCGGCGTGGAGCTGCTGGTCCACGCAGAGGGCGACCTCGAGGTCGTGGGAGACCGTGAGGCCCTCCTGCTCGCCCTCCGCAACCTCGTCCGCAACGCGCTCGACCACGCGCCCGCGGGCTCGCGCGTGCTGGTGCACCTGCAGGGCTCGGCGGAGGGCTGGACCCTCGAGGTTGAGGACGCCGGGCCAGGCATCCCTGCCCGCGACCGCGAGCGCGTCCTGCGGCCCTTCGAAGTCGGGCACTCAGCGCGCCGCACGCGCCGCACGGGCGGGGGCCTTGGACTGGCCCTCGTGGCCCAGGCAGCCACGGCCCACGGTGGCGGCGTGGATATCGGCGAGTCGCCCCTGGGCGGCGCTCTCGTTCGCGTCACGATTCCGCGGCCTGCCTCGGCGGCCTAGAGGCCTCGGACTCCGGAGCGGCAGCACCAGCGGCAGCCCCGAGCGGGAGCGGCGGTACTCCTCCCCGTAGCGCGCCAGGTAGCGACGCTCCTTGAGGAGCGGCCCGACCACGCAGTAGCCCCCCCAGGCCACGCCGAGGAGGACCGAGTCCAGGGTCCAGCGGGAGCCGGTCCAGAGCACGAGCAGGAAGGCCAGGTAGATCGGATGCCGGACCACCGCATGGAGGCCGCGTCGTGCGAAGGTCCGCGGCCAGGGGCTGCCGCCCGTGAGAGCCGCGCGCCAGCCCGCGTAGCCGAGCTGGATCCCGAGGCCGGCCTCGGCCATGGTCCAGCCGAGCATCAGCCACGCGAGGGCGAACGCGACTCCCTGCGCAAGAGGAGCCCCCAGGGCGACCTCGACGAGGACCCTGCCGCTCGGCGACCAGAGCAGGAAGACCGCGAGGAGCTGTAGAGAGGACGCCGCCACGAAGGTCGTGGGGCTGAGGGTGCGGCCGAGGTCGCGCCCCGCCGCGAGGATCCGCCCCCCGCGCCGGGTGAGGAGCGAGGAGTGCACGAGGGGGAACTGCGCCATCAGGGCCGCATTGGCCGCCCAGGCCCACCCGCCGGACACACGCCCGCGCCCGGACTCGAGACCGGTCCACAGGCCCAGGGCCATGGCTGCCACCGCGCCAAGAAACAGAGCGTGAGACAGCAGGCCGAAGGCCCAGAGGGCAACGCGGCGCGCCCTCACGAGGAGGCTCCCTGGAGGACCCCTGGTCCCTGAGCGAGGCGCGTGAGCGCGTGCCGCATGGGAGGCACCGCGCGCAGCACGCGCAGGGCTCCCTCGCGCAGCACGGGATGGTCCCCCAGGGCCAGGAGCCCATCGGCCAGCAGCGCCCTGTGGCGCACCTCGGCGCGCACGCGACGGGTGTGCCCGGCCCTCGCGGCCTCGAGTCGCCCCCCGATCGCCAGCTCGACGGCGTGCGCCGCGGATTGGCCCGTGGTGAGCGCGATCGTCACGCCGGCCCCCAGCAGAGGATCGAGACCCGCAGCCGCGTCCCCGGCAAGGAACCAGCCGGCCCCTGCGACCTCCCTGCGGGGAGCCGCGCCGAGCCGACGCGCTCCGGCGCATCCCAGGGCAGGGCCGAGGGCCGCGGCGACCACGGGCGCGGCGGCCAGCGCTGCCTCCAGCTGCTGCTCGGGCCGGGTGCACGCGCGCGGTCCGAGCCAGGCGAGGTTCACCCGCCCCTGTGGCAGGGGCGTGAGATAGAGCTCCCCCACGGCGGTGCCGTGCACCTCGACGCCGCTCAGGGGGCGCGCGCCCGCGAGGTGGTGCCGGCGGACGCCCATGCGCTGGCGCGCCCAGCCGCGGGAGGGCAGCTCGCTCAGGCCGGTTCCGGCGAGGCCCGTGGCGAGGACCACGGCACGCGCGCGCAGGGGCGCCGCGCCACCACGCAGCAGAAAGCCCCCGCCGGCCTGCGCACGCGCCTGCAGGCGTCCAGGGAACCAGGTGATCCCAGGGGCCGCCTCCAGGGCTGCACGCAGGGCTCGATCCAGGGCGTCGCGCTCGATCGCGAGGCCGGGGCTGGGCAGGGGCAGGTCGAGACGCGCGCCCCAGCGACCGACGAACGAGACCTGCTCGAAGGGGAGTCCAGCCTCGAGGAGTTCCTCCAGCCCGAGGGCGCGCAGCACCTCAACGCCGCCTGCCATCAGGCCCTCGCCGCAGGGCTTGGGCGGCGCGCTGACGCCGCGAGGCTCCGCCACGAGCACACGGTGCCCGGCACGGGCCAGGAAGAGCGCCGCAGCCGCTCCCGCGGGGCCGGCCCCTAGGACGGCCGCGTCGAACAGGGTGCCCCTCGTGGGCACGAGGACGCTGGAATCGAAGGGTCGTTCCACGCGGAGAGAATTCGTTCTGGAGGGCGAGACCTCGCGCGGCGGGCGCTCAGCGGGTCGCGCCCTGAAGGCCAGGAAGAGCGTCCACTCCGGAGGCGCGTCCCCGCACCTCGAGGCCCGCCTCCACGCGCAGGAACACCGGGGGCTGCAGCCCCGCGCGCAGCTCGCGCGCGCTGCCGCCGTCACGGTCCACCAGGATGGGTCCCCCGTCCTCGAGCGCGGCCTCGAGAAGGGCCTGCAGCAGCTCCTCCTGCTGGAGCTCTCCGAGAGCGGAGGCGTCCAGGATGGTCACGAGCGGGAGCTCAGCCGCCGCCTGTGCGCCGCGAAGCCGGAGAGCCTCCTCGACCGCGCTCGCCTCCTGCACGGCAAGGATCGCGGGGAGCGGTCCGGCCAGGGCATCGAGTCCGCCCCGCTCGCCCCAGGCGTCGGTGTACGCGCCCGGGGGCAGCACCTCGGCCTTGCCACCCTCTGGGCTGGAGCAGGCGGACACGGCGAGGAGGAAGAGGGTGAGGGCTGCGGTCTTCAGGAGCATGGGCAGAGGGAGAGGGCGCGGGTCGGGCGGGAGCGCGGAGCGCGGGGGCATCCGCGTCCGCCGGGTGGCCAGGCTGGAGAGGGAGTGGGTGCGCAGGGAGTGCGCGCCCTCAGCGGGACGCCGTCCTAGGCGTGAGGCCTTGGAAAGGCTGGGCGGCTGTAGACCAGTCGGAGAGGTCGCTCGTCTGGGGCGCCCCCAGCTCGAGCGTGAGCGTGCGGACACCTGTGGGCAGGGCCGTGCGCAGGGTCAGGGTGCGCGGCGATGCCTGGAGCGTCGCGAGCCGCTCTCGAAGGCTGGCAGGCAGCCCCGGCAGTGCGGCGAGGGGAGCCAGCGCAAGCGGCGCGCTCTCTGCTTCCTCCACGCGGAGCCAGAGGGTCTCCCCCAGCCACCACTCACGGCGACCTGGCTCCTGAACCTCGCGCAGGGACCCGCTCGCGGGCGCAAGGCGCAGGCCCATCGCAAGCTCTTCAAGCAAGGCCTCGACCTTGGGTCCCTGGACCTCGCGGGCGCGCCCGGTGAGCTTGCCGAGCTTCTGCTCGAGCGAGCGCATGCGCGCGCGGGCGGCCTCGAAGGACGCCTCGCAGGCCTCGGGCGCAAGGCCCAGGGCGCGCGCCTGGAGGTCCAGGGTCCGCACGCCGAAGGAGCCGGACTGCAGCCAGGGACCGCCTGCGCGCTGCACGGTCACGCACCCCTCGTGCTCGGTGAGCAGGGCATGCTCCGCGGTGGTCCGCGAATCCCCACGGACAGGCTCCACGGTCTCCGTCCATCGCACGGCGCGGATCGCCCCGGGGGAGGCAGGCTCATCCGCTTGGAAAGCGAGGTCCAGGAACACCTCGACCTCGTCCCCGACCGAAATGACCGCCACGACCGGCGGCTGGATCGAGTGCTCGCTCATGAGGAACCGAAGGCTGCCCCGCGCGCGCACCCCCATCCCGGGACGCGAGGCGTCGAGGGGCTCGATGAGGAGCTCCAGACTGCGCCGGCGCTCGACCCCGTGGATGCGGAAGGTCCCCTCCGCGAGCAGACGCTCGGGCCAGGGCCCGTCTGCCGCGACGCCAGGCACCGGCTCCACGCTCTCGAGGGCGAAGGCCAGCAGAGGGAACCGGTCGGCGTGCAGGTGCTCGCGCATCTTCTCGTCGCGCCCCTCGTCCTCGGTGTCGAGGGTCGCGGCCGCGCAGACCACCTCGCCCACGGCGAAGGCGCTCGCCCGCGCGGGATCGGTGAAGAGGACCCCGTCGAGGGCGTTCGAGCGACCCGTGAAGTCGTGCAGGGTGCTCGTGCCGTTGAATCCAAGCTCGCTGCGCGCAGGGTCCAGCACGAAGCGCTGAACACCCTGGAGGCCGCGCGCGGTCGTGGTTTGCACCATTTCAGGCTGCGCGGCTCCTGGCTGCGCGCCTGCGCGTGAGAAGGGCGCGCCGCCCCAGGCGAGCAGCAGGCCGCAAACGGCGAGCGGCGGCCAGGCCAGGAAGGAGGAGCTCATGCCGCGTCCCACTCCAGCAGGGACATCTCGAAGCTCAGCCCGGGCCCGATCGCGACCAGCAGGCCGCGCGTGCCCTCCTGGGGACCTTCCCAGAGCGCGCGCCCGAGGACCGCGAGGATCGAGGCAGAGGACAGGTTCCCGTGGTCAGCGAGGACGCCGCGGGACGGCTCAAGATCGAGGGGCCCGAGCTCGAAGGCCTCCTCGTAGGCGTCGAGGATGCGCTTGCCGCCGGGATGCACGAGGTGGACGCCTATCGTCTCCTCGTCCACGCCCTCGGCCGCGAGGAACTCGCGCAGGGCTTCGGGAAGTGCGCTCCCCACGACCCGCGGGAGCTCGGGCTGCAGGATGATGCGCAGGCCGTGGTGCCCCACATCGAAGCCCATCACCTGCCGCGTGTCCTCGAGGAGGAGCGAGCGCGAGGCGAGGATGCGCGGGCCGCGCCCCTCGGGGCCCACTACCGCGGCAGCCGCGCCGTCGCCGAAGATCACCGAGGCGACTAGGTTGGTCCGGGAGCGGTCGGTCGGGCACAGGGTCAGGGAGCAGAGCTCGACCGCCACCACCAGCACGGTCATGCCGGTGCGGGCGAGGCGTCCTGCCACGGAGAGGGCCAGGGCCCCACCCGCGCAGCCGGCCTCGGTGATCGGGATCCGCTGGACATCCCGCCGCATGCCGAGCATCGGCAGCAGCTCCGCGTCGAGGGCCGGCAGCACCACCCCCGTGCAGGAGATATCGAGGATCGCGTCCACGGCGGCCGGATCGACGCCCGCCCGCTCCAGGGCCTGCTCGCAGGCCCGCGCCGCAAGGCCGGCGGCCACCTCGCGGTAGCGCCGGTTGCGACTGGAGAAGTCGCTCCCCGCGCCATAGTCGCCGGGTGCGTCCACCAGGGCTCTGCGGTCCACGCCGGAGCGCCCGACCATTGAGCGCACGAGGTCCGCCGAGTGGTCCGGGAAGAGCCGCGTCAGGGCCTGCTCAGCACCGGAGCGGTCCAGCACATGGTCGGGGAAGGCCGTCCCCACGCCGAGGACGCGGGCATCACCAAGAAGTCTCTGGATCATGGATCGTGCACAGGCTCTCTCGCCCGCGCGGTCCCAGATCTTCGACCCCTCTACGCAGATCCGTCCGTGACGATCCTGTCAGTCGCGCGCAGGCGTCCCCCTGCACGAGCCCCCTATGGTGGACGCATGCGCGTCCTTCCCTCCCCGCTGCTGCTGACCCTCTGCCTGGCGCCGCTCGTCCTGATGCCACCCGCATGCGCGACGGCGCGGCAGGAAGCTACGCCCTCCGTCGTACGCAGACCCAGCCTGCTGGTCGTCCTGGCCGATGATCTCGGCTGGGGAGACCTGGGTTGCCAGGGCCAGGCCAAGATCGAGACGCCGCACCTGGACCGCATGGCCACCGAGGGGATGCGCTTCGAGGCGGGCTACGCGGGGAGCACGGTGTGTGCTCCGAGCCGCTCGGTTCTCATGACGGGACTCCACACGGGGCACACCCGGGTGCGCGGCAACGATCGCATTCCCCTGCGCCCTGAGGACACGACCGTGGCCGAGGTCCTGCGGGAGGCCGGCTACCGCACGGCGCTGTTCGGCAAGTGGGGCCTCGGCAACCCCGGAAGCACGGGGCACCCCCTGCGCCAGGGCTTCGAGCGCTTCTACGGCTTCACCGATCAGGTCCACGCGCACAACTCCTACCCCACCTTCCTCCTGGAGGGCGAGGACCGGGTCCCCCTCGCGAACCTGGTCCCGAACGAGGGCCAGTGGGGTCAGGGAAAGGCCACCGAGCGCAACGAGTGGGCGCCCGGCCGGATCCACGAGGAGGCCTTGGGGTGGCTGCGGGGCCTCGGCGAAGCGGACCCGTTCTTCCTCTACTACGCGACCACCGTTCCGCACGCCAACAACGAGGCGGGCAACGACGGAATGGAGGTCCCCTCCCTCCTGCAGTACGCGGACCGGGACTGGCCGCTGCGCCAGCGTGAGCACGCGGCAATGGTGTCGACCCTCGACGCGCAGGTGGGCGAGCTGCTGGCGACCCTCGAGGAGCTGGGCCGCGCAGAGGACACGCTGGTCCTGTTCCTGTCGGACAACGGCCCCCACCGCGAGGGAGGAAACGACCCGGACTTCGCCGACTCCAACGGTCCCCTGCGCGGCATCAAGCGCGCCCTGACCGAGGGCGGGATCCGCGTGCCGTTCCTGGCGCGCTGGCCGGGGACGGTCCCGGCCGGAACGGTGGAGGCGGCCCCTGTGCACTTCCAGGACCTGTTCGCCACCGCCTGCGCCCTGGGCGGCGTGGAGCCGCCCTCCGGGCTCGACTCCCGCGACCTGCTCCCCACCCTGCGAGGTGAGGGGCCGCCGCCGGAGCAGCCCCTGCACTGGGAGTTCCACGAGCGCGGCTCCGCCGAGGCGGTGCGGCTTGGGCGCTGGAAGGCCATCCGCAGCCCGATGCAGACCGGCTCGCTGCGGCTGTACGACCTGGAGCAGGACCTGGGCGAGTCCACGGACCTCGCCGGACGCCCCGAGCATGCCGCGCTCGTCGCGCGGCTGGCTGCCCTGATGGACGAGGCCCATGTGCCCTCGCCCGACTTCCGCACCCCCGCCGAGCGGAAGGCACGCGCGCGCTAGCGCCGCGTCGCTGGGACCGCACCTCCCGAACCGCGGCCTCAGCCGCAGCGCGCGCCGTGGGGACCGGCCTCGAACAGGTGGGCCTCCTCACGGTCAAAGGTGAGGGGCACGACCGTCCCCGCCGCAAGAGCCTCCCAGCCCTCGAGCTCGGAGGCCGGTCGTCGCGCAACGAGCTCAGGACCGCCCTCGACCTCGAGCCGGATGTCGCAGCGGTCGCCGAGGTCCTCCACCAGGGCCACCCGCCCGTGGAGCTTGGCCTCCTCCGCACCCTCCGCCCTCCGCAGGGCGTCGGGCCGCACGCCCAGGACCAGCGTCCCGCTCCGGTCGCGGTGGCGGCCGCCGACCTCCAGAGGCTGGGCGCCAGGGATCTGCAGGCGTCCGCCCTCCATGCTGCCCTCGAGGAAGTTCATGCTCGGGGTGCCGACGAAGCCGGCCACGAAGCGGTTGGACGGGCGCTCGTAGACCTCCCGGGGAGAGGCGCACTGCTGGACGGCGCCGCCGTCCATGACCACCAGTCGGTCCCCGAGGGTCATGGCCTCCTCCTGGTCGTGCGTCACATACAGCATCGTCGCGCCCAGGCGCTGATGCAGGGCCTTGAGCTCCGCCCGCATCTCCACGCGCAGCTTCGCGTCCAGGTTCGACAGCGGCTCGTCGAAGAGGAACACCGCTGGCCGCCGAACCAGCGCACGCCCCACCGCGACCCGCTGGCGCTGTCCGCCCGAGAGGGCGCTGGGCTTGCGGTCGAGGAGCGCCGTGATGCCCAGGACCTCGGCGGCGCGCTCCACCTCCGCGGCGATGCGCGCGTCCTCCTCCCGGGCCGCGCCACCCGAGGTCAGGCGCGCGAGCAGGCCGCCGTGCTCACGGCGCCGCTCGAGCGGGAAGGCCATGTTCTGGCGCACCGAGAGGTGCGGGTAGAGCGCGTAGTTCTGGAAGACCATCGCCACATCGCGATCGCGGCCGGGAACCTCGTTCACCACGCGCCCGCCGATCCGCAGGGTCCCCCCGCTGATCTCCTCGAGTCCGGCGACCATCCGGAGGGTCGTGCTCTTCCCGCAGCCGGAAGGCCCCACCAGGACGACGAACTCCCCGTCCTCGACAAGCAGGTCGACCCCCTCGACGGCGCGCACGCCGCCGGGGTAGGTCTTGGACACGGCCTCGAACTGGACGGTGGCCATCAGCCCTTCACGGCCCCCTTCCCGAGACCCTCGATGAACTGTCGCTGGGCGACCAGGAAGAGCAGGATGCAGGGGATCATGGTCACCAGGCTGAGAGCCATCAGGTACTGGACATCCTCGAGGCCCCCGTACTGATTGCGGAAGCTGTTGAGGGCAATGGCGAGGGTCGCCTTGTCCTCGGAGTGCAGGTAGATCAGCGGCCCGAGGAAGTCGTTCCAGACGAAGATGAAGGTGAAGACCGCGGTGATCGCCACCACGGGGCGGCACAGGGGCAGCATCACGCGCCACCACACGCCCAGGTGCCCGCAGCCGTCCAGGCGAGCCGCCTCCACCAGGGCCTCGGGAACCTGGGCCATGAACTGCCGGAACATGAACACGAAGAAGGCGTTGCCGAACAGCGCAGGCACCACCAGCGGCAGGATCGTGTCCACCCAGCCCAGCTCGCGGAACACCAGGAACATGGGGATCATGGTCACCTGGGGCGGCAGCATCATCGTGGCCAGCATGACCCCGAAGAGGGTCGCCCGGCCGCGGAAGCGCGTGCGCGCCAGGGCATAGCCCACCAGGCTGCAGGAGAGCACGGTCGCCGTCACGGTGAGGAAGGTGACCAGGATCGAGTTCGCGAGGGCGTCGAGGAAGCCCTCCCACTCCACGGTACCCACGGCACGCATGGCATCGACCCAGTTCTGCCACTGGGGCTCGGCGGGGAAGAGGCTGAGGGCGCCGACCTCGACCGTGGCTGCTCCGGCGTTCGCCGGGGTCTCGAGGGAGACCACGAGCATCCACCACAGCGGGAACAGCATCAGCACCGCGCCCAGGGCGAGGAGGGCGAGCACCGCGAATCGGGAGCCGCGACTCCTCATCCGGCCAGCCCCTCGTAGTGCACATGGCGGCGGCTGCCGCGCAGGAAGAGCCCCGTCAGGACCAGGACCACGACGAGCAGGATCCAGGCCATCGCGGAGGCGTAGCCCATCTCGTAGAAGTCGAAGGCTTGGTTGTAGAGGTAGAGCACATAGAAGCGCGTCAGGTCGCCCGGCTCTCCTCGCGTCATCACGAAGGCCTGGGTGAAGACCTGGAACGACCCGATGACCGCCATCACCCCGTTGAAGACCAGCACGGGAGAGAGCATGGGCAGGGTCACGCGGGTGAACCGCTGCCAGCCCGTCGCTCCGTCGAGCTCGGCCGCCTCGTAGAGCTCCCGCGGGATCCCCTGGAGACCGGCGAGATAGATCATCATCGAGCCCCCCACCATCCACAGGTTCATGAGGGCGAAGGCAGGCACGCCGAACGCAGCGGCGTCCGACCCGAACCAGTCCGGCGGCTGGAGGCCAAGCGGCTCGAGCAGGGGCGTGAGCAGCGCGTTGGCGAGACCGCTCTCCCCGTCGAACACCCAGCGCCACAGGACCGCGACGCCGACGCCGGCCAGCACGCTCGGCAGGTACCACACGCCGCGCCAGAGCCCGATCCAGGGCACCCGGGCGTTCATCAGCAGGGCCGCACCCAGGGCGAAGGCCTGGCCCACGGGGACGGCCAGCAGCGCGTACAGGGCCGTGACGCGCAGGCTCGTCCAGAAGCGCCCGTCCTCCCCGAAGAGCTGGGCGTAGTTCGCAAGCCCCACCCACTCGGCGGTCTCGAGGCCTGCGATCCCGGTCCAGCGGGTGAAGGAGAGCACCAGCGAGAGCAGGATCGGGAAGCCCATCACGAGGACCAGACCGAGCAGCAGGGGGCTCGCCATCAGAAGCCCCGCCCGCTCCTCCTCCTTGGCCAGAGGCCCTCGCCCGGCGCCGGTACGCCGCCACCACAGGAGCCCGGCCAGGGCCGCAGCGGCCGCGATCAGGAGCGCCAGGACGCGCAGGGTTCCCCACGGCATGCGCGGGAACGAGCCCCGCATCAGGGGCGATTCTCCCTCCGAGCGCCAGGCGGCCTCGAAGCTGCGCGTGGCCTCGTCCACGGAGAGGTCGCCCGTGAGGACCGCCTGGTTGAGGCGCGACTCGAGCAGCGCGTCGAACTTGGGACTCGCGGGGACCGGCAGGAGGCGGGCGACCTCGACCTGGTCCAGGAAGACGCGGTCCCTGGAGGGCGGAGCCGTCGGATCCACGAAGGCCTCCGACTCGGCGATGGACCGCCGGCTGGGCATGGCAAGCCCGAGGCGCGCGAGGCCGTCCTGGGAGGACGGGCTGCAGAGCTCGCGCACCAGCTCCCACGCCTCGCGCGGGTGCTCGCTGCGGCTAGAGATCGACCAGGCAACGGAGGCGATGACATTCGCGCGCTCGCGGCCCCGGGGCATGGGAGCGAAGTCCCACGCAAAGCCCTCGATCTGGCGGTAGCTGGGCACCACCCAGCGCCCGAAGGGCCCCGCCATCCCCACCCGCCCCGGGCGGAACACGGTGGCTCCAGTCGCCACGCGGGACTTGCCGCTGGTGAGGAGGTTCTCCTCCACATGACGCCAGTTGGAGAGCTGCTCGAGCGCCTCGAGGACCTCCGGCTCGCGCACGGTGAGGCGGCTGCCGTCCGGGCTGAGCACATCACAGCCCTGGGTCGCCAGGTACAGGCGCAGCATCCTCGGCCAGGTGACGAACTCCGCGCCAGTGCACCCGTCCAGCTCCCCGATCGCGGCCGCGGCGTCGAGGAACTCGTCCCAGGTCCAGTCGTCGCCTGGCAGCTCCGCCCCCGCGCGCTCGAAGAGGTCGCGGTTGTAGTAGAAGCCGATGGTCGTGAAGTCCTTCGGCAGGCCGTACAGGGGCCCGGCCCCCGTGCGCTCCCCGTCCCAGCGGTAGGCATCGAGGACGACGGGATAGAAGTCGTCGAGGCCGGGGTCCGAGCCCGCAGCCAGGTCCTCTGCGATGAGCTCATCGAGGGGTCGCAGGACCCCCATGCTGGCCAGGGAGGGCAGCCGCTCGTCCCCGCAGTAGAAGACATCTGGGGGCGTGCCCGCCGCCATCATCGTCTGCAGTTTGGTGTAGAAGGACCCCGCGTCCCCCGGGTTGATCCGCTGGACGCGGATCCCGGGATGCGCGGCCTCGTACGAGCGCAGAGCCTCCTCGACGATGCGGTCCTCCTCCTGGCCCGCGTCCCCGGACCAGTGCATGACCGTCAGGACCACCTCGGCCGACTCGCCGTTCTGCGCGAGGAGGTCCCGGCGCGCGACGCGGCCCGCCGCCCAGAGGACCGCGATCGCGGAAACCACCGCGAGCAGCCGGCGCAGAACGGAGAGGAACGAGGCAGACCCCATGAGCGTGCGGCGCTAGCCTAGGCGCCCGCCTCGGCCGTGCCAATCGTGCGCGGCGCGCATCGATGCTGCCCCTCCTCGACCTGACCCTGGGAGCGCTGGTCTGCGCCCCGCTGGGAGCTCCCTCCGCGAGTGAGGGCGACTGGCCCTCTGCGCCGCCCTTCGAGCGCCCCGTGGAGCGTGCCGGCGCGCTGCCCTCCTCCGTGCGCGCAGAGCCAGCCGGCCCTGGGCGCTGGCGCGTGACCTTCACCCTGGACAGCACGGTGCGCGCGGACCGCGTGTTCCTCGCAGGCTCGTTCAGCGGCTGGTCGCCCGATGGGGTCGCGCTCACGCGCGGCGCGGACGGACGCTGGTCCGCGGAGCTCGAGCTCGCCAGCGGCAGGCACCTGTACAAGTTCGTCCTCGACGGCGCCCGCTGGATCCCCGATCCCCTGAACACGCAGCGCGAGCCCGACGGACACGGCGGGGACAACACGGTCCTCGCCCTCGGGATCGAGGCGGCGCCGCCCGGAGAGGCCCTCGAGGGCGATGCGCGCCTGCTCCTGTGGCGGCACGAGCCGGAGCGCCCGCTCTACCTGCAGCGGCTGGGCGAGGAGGAGGCCCTCGTGCGCTACCGCGGCGCGGCGGGCGCGGCGCCCGAGCTGACCGTCGAGGGTGCAGCCGAAGCCGTCCCCATGCGCCCCGCCGGGGAGCTCGGGGGCCTCACCTTCTACGAGGCCCGGGTCCCTCTGCGCGAGCAGCCCGTCACCTACACCTTTCTCGTCTCGACCGAGGAGGGCCGGCGCTCCGACCCGGGACGCTGGACCCTGGACGCGGCCGGCCTCCCCGCCTTCCGCACCCCGGACTGGGCCAAGGACGCCACCTGGTACCAGCTCATGCCCGACCGGTTCCGCAACGGCGACCCGAGCAACGACCCCGAGCGCGTGCGCCCGTGGAAGAGCGACTGGTACGCCCCGAGCCCCCACGAGCAGGGCGGCGAGCTCGGCCTGTGGGACTGGCACATCTACAAGCGCCAGTACGGAGGCGACCTGGCGGGCGTGATGGAGAAGCTCGACCACCTCGCCTCCCTTGGCGTCACGGCGCTCTACTTCAACCCGGTGTTCGAGGCGGAGTCGCACCACAAGTACGAGGCCACCGACTACCGCCACATCGACGCCGAGCTCGGCATGGGCGAGGACTGGGAGCAGGTCGCCGCGCGCGAGGACCTGCGCGATCCCACGACCTGGCAGTGGAGCCCCTCCGACAAGCTCTTCCTCGAGCTGGTGGCCGCCTGCCACGAGCGCGGCATGAAGGTCGTGATCGACGGCGTCTGGAACCATGTCGGACAGCGCCACCCGGCCTTCGCCGATGTCCGCGAGCGCGGCCAGGAGTCGCCGTACCGTGACTGGTTCGATGTGACGTCCTGGGAGCCCTTCCGCCACAACGGCTGGGCTGGGTTCGGGGACCTGCCGGTCTTCAAGAAGAGCGCGGAGGGCCTGGCCTCCCCCGAGGTCGAGGCCCACATCCACGCGGTCACGCGTCGCTGGATGGATCCCAACGGCGACGGCGACCCCAGCGATGGGATCGACGGCTGGCGGCTGGATGTGCCCATGGAGATCGCCATGCCCTTCTGGGAGCGCTGGCGCACCCTGGTCAAGTCCATCAATCCTGACGCCTACCTCTCGGGCGAGGTCTGGGATCGCGCCGACGCCTGGCTGAACGGCCAACGGTTCGACGCGGTGATGAACTACCGCTTCGCCGACGCGGCCGTGGCGTGGATCGGCTTCGAGGAGCGCAAGCTCAGGCCGAGTGAGCTGGACGCCCGGCTCGCGGAGCTGCGTCTCGCCTACCCGGCGGAGGCGACCTTCGCCCTCATGAACCTGGTGGACAGCCACGACACCGACCGGCTGGTGTCGATGTACCTGAACCCCGATCGGCGCTACGACGCGGACAATCGCGAGCAGGACGGAGTGGGCTACGACAATCGCAGGCCCGCGGCGGTGCACTACAGGCGGGCGCGCCTCACGGCCCTGCTGCAGATGACCTATGTGGGCGCGCCCATGGTGTACTACGGCGACGAGGTCGGCATGTGGGGACCGGACGACCCGTCGAACCGCAAGCCCATGCTGTGGAAGGACCTCGGCGCCTACGAGGGCGGGCGCGAGAACCGCGTCGACGAGGAGCACCTCGAGCACTACCGCCGGGTGGGCCAGCTGCGCCGCGAGCACTCCGCTCTCAGGCGCGGGAGCTTCGAGACGGTGCTGTGCGACGACGACCAGGACCTCTTCGTGTTCCTGCGCGAGGATGCGAACGAGCGCGTCCTCGTGGCTCTGAAGGGGGGGGCGGCGCCCGCGCGGCTCGAGCTGCCCGAGGGGCGCTGGAGAGCGGCCTACGGCAAGCACGCCAGCGGCTCACGAGCGCGCGTCCCGGCCATCGACGGCCTCGTGCTGGTGGAGGAGCAATGAGCGCCACCTTCCCCCGCGCGGGCGGCGTCCTGCTGCCCCTTGCCAGCGCGCCCGCGCGCCACGGCCTGGGCGACCTGGGTCCGGGCGCCCACACCCTCGTGGACTGGTGCGCCGAGGCGGGACTCACCTGGTGGCAGCTGCTCCCCGTGGGCCCCCTCGGTCCGGGCAGCTCCCCCTACAGCTCCTCCAGCGCCTTCGCGGGCGAGGCCCTTTACCTCTCGCTCGACCTGCTCGCCGAGGAGGGCCTGCTCTCCGCCGAGGACCTCGTGGCGCCGGTCGCCCTCGCGGCAGGGTGCATCGACTACCGCCGCGCAGCGGCCTTCAAGCGCCCGCGCCTGGCGCAGGCCTATCGGAGCTGGAGCGCGCGCGCGGCCAGGCGGGACCGCGCCTTCGAGCGCTTCTGCGCCGACGCGGCCCCCTGGCTCGACCCCTGGGCCGAGCGCGCCGCAGACCCCCTCGAGGCGCGCTTCCTCCAGCATCGCTTCCAGGCCCAGTGGGAGGCCCTGCGCCGCCACGCACGGCGCCGCGGCGTGCGGCTCCTGGGCGACGCGCCGATCTTCGTGGGGCTCGACTCGGTGGATGTCCAGGCGCGACCGGAGCTGTTTCGCCTCGACCGCTCAGGCCTCCCGAAGGTGGTGACCGGCTGTCCCCCGGACCCCTTCACCCCCGACGGCCAGCGCTGGGGTCATCCCCACTACGCCTGGCGCGCGCACCGGGCCGAGCAGTTCGCCTGGTGGCGCTCGCGGATCCGGCGCCAGCTGGAGCTGTTCGATGCGGTGCGCATCGACCACTTCATCGGCTTCCACCACGCCTACGAGATCCCCGCCGCCCACGACCACGCGCGCATCGGCCGCTGGGGTCGCACGCCCGGCCGCGAGCTGCTCGAGGCCCTGCGCCAGGACCATCCCGGGCTGCCCCTGCTGGCCGAGGACCTCGGCAACGCCACCCGCGCCGTGGCCGAGCTGCGCGAGGCCTTCGGGCTGCCGGGCATGAAGATCCTGCAGTGGGCCTTCCACGCGGGCTCAGGTGACGCGCCCCACCGCGTCCCCGAGAACGCCGTCGTGTATCCGGGGACGCACGACAACGACACCACCCGCGGATGGTGGCGCACCCTCGATGCCGAGGCCAGGGAGAGGGCGCTGGCGCTCACGGGCGGCTCCGCGGCCACGATCGCGTGGGACCTCTGGCGCACGGCCTGCACCACCGCCGCCCACACGGCCATCGCCCAGGCTCAGGACCTGCTCGAGCTCCCCGGCAGCGCCCGCACCAACATCCCCGGCAAGCCGAGCGGCAACTGGCGCTGGCGCCCGTCCGCCGCCGACTTCAGCCCCGCCCTCGCCGCGCGCACCCGCGCGCTGCTCGACTCCACCGACCGCCTCCCACGCACCTGAGACGCAACCGCGCGCAGCCCCGGCGCTCCCTGCCTACTGGCCCTGCCCCTCTCCCTCCCATGCAGACCACCCGCCTCTCCACCGCGGCCAAGGCCCTCGAGCGCCGCGTCCGCGCCCTCGCCCTGGATCTGGGCTGGACCTGGTGCCCAGCCGCCAAGCGCGCCTTCGCCGCCCTCGACCCGCGGGAGTGGGAGGCGACCAAGCACGCTCCCCTCACCACGCTCCGGCGCATGCACGCCGCGCGGCTCGAGGCCTGCGCCACCGATCCGGAAGTCTTGTCCCTGTTCGACGCGGCGGAGAGCGCACGCGCGACCCGCCTCGGCGCCAAGCCCTGGTTCGCGCGCCGGCATCGTGGAGGCGACGCGCGCCTGCGGGTGGCGTACTTCTGCTCGGAGTACGCCCTGCACGAGAGCCTCCCCCAGTACTCCGGCGGCCTGGGCGTCCTGGCTGGAGACCATGTGAAGTCGGCCTCCGACCTGGGCGTGCCCTTCGTGGGGGTCGGCCTGCTCTACCAGCACGGCTACTACATCCAGGAGCTCCAGGGTGACGGCTCCACGCGTGCGCTGTACCCCCGCTACGACTCCAGTGAGCTGCCCCTCGTGGACACGGGCAAGGAGATCCTCTGCCCCATGGGTCGCGGCGAGGTCCGCGCGCGCGTCTGGCGGCTGCAGGTCGGGCGGGTGCCGCTGTATCTGCTCGACACGGACCTGCCCGGCGCGCCGCGCGCCCACCGGGAGCTGACGGAGGGCCTCTACAAGGGAGGTCCCGACCTGCGCCTGCGGCAGCAGGTGCTGCTGGGAGTCGGCGGGATGCTTGCCCTGGATGCCGTTGGCGAGAAGCCGACCGTGGTGCACCTCAACGAGGGGCACGCCGCCTTCGCCAATGTGGAGCGGATGCGCCGCCTCGTGGCCCGCGGGGCCTCCCTCGAGGCCGCCCGGGCCCAGGTGGCCCGCACGAGCGTGTTCACGACGCACACCCCGGTGCCTGCTGGGCACGACCGCTACCCGGCGGCTCTGGTCGCCAAGCATCTCGCGCCCCTGCTCCGCGAGCTCGGGCTCTCGCGGGAGGCCTTTGCGGATCTTGGTCGGGAGCGCGCAGGAGACAAGGACGAGCCCCTCTGTATGACCGTGCTCGGGCTGCGGACGAGCGCCCAGATCAACGGCGTGAGCCGGCTGCACGGACGCGTCAGCCGCGAGATGTGGACGGGCGCCTACGGCGACTGCACGCCGGACGAGGTCCCCATCGGCTCGGTCACCAACGGCATCCATGTCCGCACCTGGCTGGCGCCCGAGGCGGAGGAGCTGTACTCGAAGCGCCTGAAGGTCAAGTGGGACGCGGCCGGCCCGACCGACGACCCCTGGAGCCGGGTGGACGCGATCACCGACGAGGAGCTGTGGGACCTGCGCCGCACCCTGCGGGCGCGCCTCGTGCACTTCGTGCGTGCGCGCCTAGCGCGTCAGGCCGAGCGCCGCGGCGCGCCGGCCGCCGAGGTCGCCGCCGCGTGGCGGACCTTCGACGAGGACGCCCTGACCCTGGCCTTCGCGCGCCGCTTCGCGACCTACAAGCGCGCCCCGCTGATCTTCCGCGAGGCCAAGCGCCTGCGGCGGCTGCTCGCCAAGCCCGGCCAGCCCGTCCAGCTGGTGTTCGCCGGTAAGGCCCACCCGGACGACCGGGGCGGCCAGAGCTTTGCCCAGCAGATCCACGAGTGGAGCCGGGCCGAGGGCTTCGAGGGCCGCGTCGCGCTGCTCGAGGAGTACGACATGGAGGTTGGTCGCATGCTGACCTCGGGCGCGGATGTCTGGCTCAACAACCCCATCCGCCCCCACGAGGCCAGCGGGACCAGCGGCATGAAGCCTCCCCTCCACGGCGGCCTGAACGCCTCGATCCTCGACGGCTGGTGGCCCGAGAGCTTCGACGGCACCAACGGCTGGGCCGTGGGCGACGAGCGCGAGCTCAGCGACCCCGAGCGCCGCGACGCCCGCGATGCGCGCGCCCTCCTCACCGTCCTCGAGAAGGAGATCGCCCCGCTCTTCTGGAAGCGCGACCGCGGCGGCCTCCCCCGCGGCTGGATCCAGCGCATGCGCGCCTCCCTGCGCACCGTCCCCCCCGCCTTCAACACCCACCGCATGGTGGGCGACTATGTGAAGAACGCCTACCTCCCGGCCCACCGCTGCCGTTAGGGCGTTCTACGGTCCATGTTGTGGGATCCATTCACTCTCTTCGAGTTGGACTCCACTAGAAGCACGCGCTTGAGAAGAGGCACTCGTAGGATCAGCAATCCAACGGTAGCGCTCGTGGCAAGAGCAAAGAAAAACCTCCAACTAGGACTCTGGATGCCGAGCAGACGCTGCCCCCCGATCAGGACAGCTGGATGAATCAAGTAAACCGGCCATGACAGACTCGCAAGCGCCTGGCTCCATCGGGTTCGCGCGACCGGTAATGACGCCTGAAATTGGTCTAGAACGAGCAGCCCAGCCAAGACCCCCAGTCCCGCCACGCGTGCCGTTGGTATGAGGCTAGCTATCGCCGCAATAGTAGCGATCAAGAATGGACGAGCGCTTGGGGTCGTTCGAATGGACCACGCTAACAGCGCTGCCGGGGCAGCAGACATCCACTGAGGTGCA
>JBDQFW010000019.1:0-26742 GCA_040265735.1 Planctomycetota bacterium
GGTCGTCTACACCTCGGATCACGGCGAACTCCTCGGGCGGGAAGAGCGGCGGGTGAGGGGCGAGGTAGCTCGCGGTCAGGAAGAACGGGCGGCCCTCTGGACGCGCGCGCAGGATGGACAGGACCTCCTCGGTGACCGCGCCCTCCATGTGGAAGACGCTGCCTTCTCCGGCTGTCTCGAGGCGCGGGTTGTAGGGCTCGAGGAACGGAACCGCCACGGGCCTGTCCGTCACGATGCGCTCCTCGCCAGCAAACCGTGCCGCGGGGTGCTCCTCGCGATGACGGTCGAAAAGAGCCTCCTGGGAGACGACCCGCCCGAACCCGTCCACATTGCAGTGGGTCTTGCCCACGAAGGCCGTGTGGTAGCCCGCCGCGGTGAGGCGGTGGAACACCGTGTCCTCTCCCTCCACCGCAGCGTGGCGGTTGCGGAAGGTCCCGTGAACAGAGGCGGGCAACCCGGTGACGAAGGACTGACGCGCCGGCGCGCAGAGAGGAACGGCGGCGTAGCAGGACTCCACGCGCACGGCCTCGGCAGCCAACGCGTCCAGATGGGGAGTCGACGCCAGGGGGTGTCCCGCGAAGCCCGCATGGTCGAAGCGGTGCTGGTCGACGAGGATGACCAGGACGCTCCGCGTGCCGGTTCCTGGCTGATCATGCGGGCCGGCCGCTGCCCCGAGTCCGACCCCGAGGCCTGCGCCCAGGTGCAGGAGGCTTCGGCGGGTCAGCGGATCGGGCTGCATGGCGTCTGGATCATGCCTGGGAGAGCCTCCATGATGCCAACCATGAGATCGCTCTTGGCCGCTTGCGCGCTCGTTGCTGCTCTGGGCTCATGTGGTGGGGGCGCCGACGCTCCGCAGCCGCTTGAGGGGGGGCAGCCCCCTTCGGAGCCCGCCGGCAGTGGCGCTCCGGGGGCCGTGGTGCCCGCACCGCGCCTGTCTGGATTCGCGCCGGGGGGGCCGATCTCGGATGCGGCACTGGGGGACTACCACGTCCGGATGGAGGTGGCGATTGCTGGAACCTCCGTGGGGACCATGGAGTTCGAGCTCTGGGGGGACGACGCTCCGGTCACCGTGCGGAACTTCCTCCGCCTGGTGGACGAGGGCTTCTATGACGGGCTGGGCTTCCACCGCGTCCTGCGGGAGTTCATGGTTCAGGGCGGCTGCCCCAAGGGGGACGGGACGGGGAACTCGCCCTACGGGCCCCTTCCCGCCGAGCTCTCGACGGCTCCGGAGCGCGACCATCGCTACGGGGTCCTCTCGATGGCGCGCATGGGCGGCGATCCGGACTCCGCCTCGTGCCAGTTCTTCATCTGCTGTGACGATGGCCCGGCCCTGTGGAACCTCGACGGGGAGTACACGACCTTCGGGCGGCTCACCAGGGGGGTCGCAACCCTTGAGGCGATCGCGAGCGTGCCCGTGAGCAGTCGGCGGGGCGAGCCCTCGGTTCCCGGGGTGGAGATCGTGATCACAGACGCCGAGGCGGTACGCGGCCCATCGCCCATTGGCGATGCCGAGCTGCGGAGGCCTGGGCGCGTCGATGCAGCCGTCCCTCGGGTGGTGGTGCACAGCCTGCTCGTCGCCTGCGGAACCGTGCCCGGCCGTGGGCCCCGCACCCCCCGGCGGAGGCGGCGGCGCGCGTGGAGGAGCTGCTTGCGCGGATCGAAGGCCAGGCCCTTCTCGAGCTCGCTGCGGAGGTTTCCGACGAACCCGGCGCCCGGGAGGATCCCCGGTATGCGGTGTGGCGCCTCCTGGCGGAGGGCGTTCGCGATCGGGAGGGCGACCTCGAGGTGCGCGCCCTCTCACGACGGCTGCAGGGCGAGCTGCAGGATGCGGCCAACCAGATGGGCCAGGGGGAGATCACCCGGCAGGACTACATTGCCCTCTCGCGCAAGCTGCAGAGGGAACAGAGCGAGTATCTGCTCGAGCATCGCTGGAGGTCCGTCGGGGAGCTCGCCCCGGCGGTGGCCGAAGCGGCGTTCGCCCTCGAGGTCGGTGAGCGAGTGGTTGTGCCCTACGACCCCGCTCGATCGCCGCGGGGCTACACCGTGCTGGAGAGGGTTGAGTAGGATGCTGGCCATGCGACGCGCTCTTCCTGAAAGCCTCCTCTGCCTGGCGATGGCCCTCAGCTCCTGCGGCGGGAGCGGAGAGCCCAGTGGAACTGCGGCGCCGCGAGTCGCCTTCATCACGAACGGGGTCGCGGACTTCTGGACGGTCGCCGAGGCCGGCGCCAAGGCCGGCGCGGCCGAGGCCGGTGTCGAGGTCCTGGTGCTCATGCCTGGGCGTGGAATGGAGGAGCAGAAGTCGATGGTCGAGGACTGCCTCACGCGCGAGGTGAAGGGCATTGCCATCAGCCCCATCGACCCCCCCAATCAGAAGGCGCTTCTGGCCGAGGCTGCGGCGGCCTGCCCCTTGATCACCCACGACTCGGACGCTCCGGAGTCGGCGCGGCTCGCCTATGTAGGGATGGACAACTACGAGGCCGGCTGGATGGCGGGTGAGCTCGCCCGGGAGGCCCTGCCCGAGGGGGGCTCAGCGGCCATCTTCATCGGACGCCTCGAGCAGGACAACGCGCGTCGACGGCGCCAAGGCGTGATCGACGCGTTCCTGGGCCGGTCCCGTGACGCAACGCGCTACGACGATCCGGACGCCCAGCCCTCGAGCGAGGACGGGCGTTACACCCTGGTGGGCACCTACACGGACCAGTTCGACTTCGCCCGGGGCAAGGCCAATGTGGAGGACGCCCTGAACCGCTACCCCGAGCTTGGGGTCGCAGTTGGGCTCTTCGGCTACAACCCGCCTTTGATTCTCGAGGCCCTCAAGGGCGCCGACGCCCTCGGTCGGGTGCAGGTGGTGGGCTTCGATGAGGACAAGGCCACCCTCGAGGGCGTGCGGAGCGGGACCATCGTGGGCACAGTCGTCCAGGACCCCTACTCCTACGGGCGCGAGTCGGTGAGGATCCTTGCAGGTCTCCATGCCGGCCGCTCCCTCTCCGAGCTGGGCGTCCCCGACGGAGGGGTCCTGTCCATCCCCGCGCGCAAGATCACGGCCGCCACGGTCGAGGCCTTCCAGGCCGAGCTGGACCGAAACCTCGGCCGGTGAGGGAGTCGACCTCATCCGCCTCCGGCGTCGTGCTCGAGGGCCGCGGTCTGGACAAGGCGTTTGGCGGCGTGCAGGCGCTGAGGGGCGTCTCCCTGGAGGTTCGCGCGGGCGAGATCCTGGCCGTCGTGGGTGAGAACGGCGCTGGCAAGAGCACCCTGATGCGGATCCTGGCGGGGATCCACGCCCCCGACGGCGGGCAGGTCCTGCTGGGTGGAGCGCCCGCCCGGTTCGCGGGGCCCCGCGAGGCCATGGCTGCCGGGATCGGCCTCATCCATCAGGAGCTGTGCCTCTGCGACAACCTCTCCGTGGAGGAGAACATCCTGCTTGGGCGCGAGCCGCACCGGCGCGGCTTCCTCGATCGCGGGGCCATGCGCCAGCGAGCGCTCGAGGTCCTGGAGCGCGTCGGCCTCCAGGTGGATCCCGCCCAGCGCCTGGGGTCGCTGTCCCTCGGTACCCAGCAGCTCGTGGAGGTGGCGAAGGCGCTCAGCCTGAATGCTCGGGTGCTCATCTTCGACGAGCCGACTTCCTCGCTCACCGAGCGAGAGGCGCAGCACCTGATGGAGGTCGTACGGGGCCTCGCGGCGAGCGGAGTGGCCATTCTCTGGATCTCCCACCGGCTGGCGGAGGTCGTCGCGCTGGCAGACCGGGCCGTCGCGCTTCGCGATGGCGAGAACAGCGGCGAGCTGACCGGAGGAACGCTCTCCCGCGAGGGTCTCGTGCGGGCGATGGTTGGCCGCGAGCTCGACCATCTGTTCGTGAGGGAGCCCGGTGCCCTCGGGGAGCTCGTTCTTCAGGTGCAGGGCCTGCGCACGGAGGCCTGGCCTGAGCATGCCCTTGACTTCGAAGTGCGCGCCGGGGAGATCGTTGGGCTTGCGGGCCTGGTCGGAGCTGGGCGGTCCGAGGTCCTCGAGACGCTTGCCGGCGTCAGGACCCCCGTCGCGGGCCGGGTCTCGGGAATCGCAGCGCCGCCTCTCGGAGCAGGCGTGGCGGCCGCCGTGGAGCAGGGCGTGGTCCTGGTGCCCGAGGATCGGGCTCGCCAGGGCCTTGTCACGGGGCTTGGGGTGGGCGCGAACCTCGCCCTGCCGGCTTGCCGGGCGAGCGCGCGGGGTCCGTTCCGCGACCAGGGTCAAGAGGCACGCCTCTTCGCCCGCAGCGTCGAACAGGTGGGGCTGCGGTCCGCGGGTTGGCAACAGGATGAGCGCAGCCTGAGCGGGGGCAACCAGCAGAAGATCGTGGTGGGGAAGTGGCTGGAGCGTCGGCCGCGCCTGCTGCTCCTGGATGAACCCACCCGCGGCGTGGACGTGGGCGCGAAGACCGAGTTCCACCAGCTCTTCGACCGCCTGGCGAGGGATGGTGCCGGAGTCCTCGTGGCCTCGGGCGAGATGGAGGAGCTGTTCGCCCTGTGCGATCGGATTCTGGTGCTGGCCGAAGGCCGACTCACCGCTACCCTGGAGCGCGCGGAGTTTGACGAGGAGCGACTGCTCGCCTTCGCCACTCCGGCATGAGGCCAGACGATGAAGTGGGGTAAGGTCCTCGGAATCACGCTGCTTCTGGTCGCCGTCGTGCTGGCCACGGCCGCCGCGTCCGATGTCTTCCTCGGCGGACGCAACCTCGAGAACGTGGTTCGCCGTAGCGCGCTCTTCGGCATCCTCTCCATTGGCGTCGCATTCGTCATTGCGACGGGCGGAATCGACCTCTCGATCGGCTCAGTGATCTGCCTGGTTGGCGTCGCCACCCCGTGGCTGCTCGTGGAGCAGGGTTGGAGCGTGCCTCTGACCCTGGCGGTGGTCCTGGGTTCCGGGGTTGGGCTTGGCCTCCTGCACGGACTGCTCATCACGCGCCTTGGCCTGCAGCCCTTCGTGGTGACGCTCTGTGGTCTCCTGCTCTATCGGGGCGCTGCGCGTGGGCTGGTCAATGACCGCTCCCAAGGCTTTCGCGGCGAGTTCGAGAGCCTCCAGTGGTGGGCCCAGGGTGAGCTCCCCGTGCTGGGGTTCGGTGTGCCCGTGCCCCTACTCGTGCTCATCGCAGTGGCTCTTGCTGCCGCGATCGTCTTGAACCGCACCGTCTACGGCCGGCACCTGCTGGCTACCGGACGCAACGAGGAGGCCGCGCGCCTCTCTGGGGTTCCCACCGCCCGGGTGATCGTTGTGGCTTACGGGATCTGCGGCGCGCTGTCGGGCCTTGGCGGCCTGCTGTTCGTTCTAGACGTGGGTTCGGCCCAGCCTGTGGACTTCGGCAGCTTCTATGAGCTCTACGCGATCGCTGCGGCCGTGCTGGGGGGCGTCTCCCTGCGGGGTGGCGAAGCCGGCGTGGTCGGCGTCCTCGTTGGCGCGACTCTGATGCAGGTCCTTCGGAATGCCATCATCCTGGTCGATGCGATTCCTTCCCATATCGAGTTCGCCGTGATCGGCCTCGTCATCCTCGGAGGGGTGGCCGCGGACGAGCTCGTGCAGCGCGCGGTCGCCCGTCGGGGTCGAAGCCGCCCACTCTCCTCCTGAAACATGCGTCCTTCTCGCTTCCTCCCCCTCTCTCTGCTGCTCGCCGTGGCCTCCTGCTCCTCTCTGCAGCCTGCTGTCCCCTTCGGACCCGAAGGTGAGGCTGCGAGTCGCTACGAGCTCGTGAACTCGAACGGCGTGCGCGCGGTGTTCACAGACCTGGGCGCGACCCTGGTGGCGCTCGAGGTGCCCTCGGCGGACGGGCCCGTGGACCTCGTGCTGGGGTTCGATACGGCTGACGGGTACCGTGGCAAGGGCAACCAGTACTTCGGGTGCACCGTCGGTCGCGTCGCCAATCGGATTGGGAACTCACGATTCCTGCTGCGCGGCCCGGAGAACAGCGAGGTTGCTGCGGATGGTGTCGTCGTCTACGTGGAGGCGAACGATGGGCCTCACTCTCTCCACGGAGGCCCCGATGGAGCTCATCTCAAGCTCTGGGAGGCCTCTGGACACGGCCAGACCCTTCGCTTTCGGCGCCTGTTCCCCGACGGCGAGGGGGGCTACCCCGGGAATCTCGAGGTGGAGGTGGCCTACACCCTGCGCGACGACAACGCGCTCGAGATCCGGTACGAGGCGACCACGGATAGCACGACGGTCGTGAACCTCACCCACCACTCGTACTTCAACCTCGCGGGCGCGGGCGCGCCGACGGTGCTGGACCACGTGCTGACGCTGGATGCTGAGCGCTACACGGTCGCGGGCGAGGGGCTGATCCCCACCGGCGAGCTGGCCCCGGTCGAGGGGACCGTGCTGGACTTCAGGAAGCCCCGGGCCCTCGGGGCGCGGATCGCCAGCCTCGATGGGACCCCCGCGATCGGCTATGACCACAACTTCGTCCTGCGGGGCGGCGAGGGCCCCGCCGCGAGGCTGGAACACCCGTCCTCGGGGCGCTGGCTCGAGGTCTTCACCAACGAGCCCGGGCTGCAGCTCTACTCCGGGAACTTCCTCTTCGGTCAGGAGGGTAAGGGGGGGCAGGTCTACCGCCATCGCTCGGCGGTCTGCCTGGAGACCCAGCACTTCCCGGACTCTCCTAACCACCCGGAGTTCCCGAGCATTCGTCTGGAGCCTGGCGAGACCTACCGCTCCACCTGCGTGTACGCCCTCGGCGGCTTCTGAGACCCTGCAGCCTGAGTCCTCGGCCCTCCTTCCAAGCTTCGCTGCCCCCGTGTTCTGCTCCCACTGCGGATCCCCTTGCGCGGAGCGCGTCCCTGAAGGTGATGACCGTCTGCGCGCGGTCTGCGAGGGCTGCGGATCGATTCACTACCAGAATCCGAGGATCGTGGTCGGCGCCATGGTCCTGCATGAGGGGAGCCTGCTCATCTGCCGCCGGGCCATCGAGCCGCGTGAGGGCTTCTGGACCTGCCCGGGCGGCTTCATGGAGTGCGGAGAGTCCATGGCCCAGGCGGCGGCGCGCGAGACCTGGGAGGAAGCTCGAGCTCGCGTGCGGATCATGGCCCCCTTGGCGACCCTGGACCTGCCCCACATTCACCAGGTGCACGCGTTCTTCCGCGCGGAGCTGACTGAGCCGGGTGCGGCGCCGGGGCCGGAGAGCCACGAGATCGCGTGGCTGCCGCTTGGAGAGGTGCTGCAGCGGGAGTGGGCCTTCCCCGTGATGGAGAAGGCGCTCGAGTGGTGGACCGCGGATCCCGAGGGCACCAGCTTCCATCAGGGGCGCCTGGACTGGAACGGCGTGGGGCCCCGCTACGCCCTCGACAGCTACGACCTGGGAGAGCACTGGTGCAGCCCCTGAGCGTGAGAGGCCTGCGAGGGTTCGGAGGGGGAGTGCTTGAGGCTCTGCTTGCGGCCGCCTTGCTCTCGGGCTGCGGTGGTGCCGAGGCCCCCGAGCAGTCCGCGCCCGGCCAGCCGCCCCCTGCGCCCATGGCGCTTCGGCGCGCGCTGACCATGGACCGGATCGGGGATGTGGGCACGGGCCCTACGCGCGTCCTGGCTCGCCGCGTGGCCCCCGATCTCGAAGGGCTGCGAGCTCTCGACGGGACCCGCCTGGGCGGCCTCACCGCTGAGGGGCCCTGGGACGCATCGCTCGCCGGCGGCGTCCTGCTCGAGGGCGATGGCGCCACGGTGGGCCTCGCGCTGGCTCTCGAGGCGCGCCCCATGGACTTCGACGCCGTTCGCGTCCGGGTGGGGGCCCTCGCTCGCACCCAGGTCGCAGTGGCGCTCGTGCGCGCGGGGCAGGTCGTGGCGCTCTCCGAGCGCGCGGTGCTGGAGAGCCCTGGGAAGGGAGCCTACGGCCGCTTCGACTTCACGAGTGTTCCCATGCCCGAGGAACCTCTCGATGGCGTGCGGGTCCTGTTCGCTGCCAAGGATGCCGTGGGCACAGCCGTGGGGGCCTGCGCGGTCTCCGACCTGGACCTGGATCAGAATCCTCTGCTGTGGAGCCTGCCTGCCCCGGAGGAGTCTCGCCGCGTGACCTGCGGAGGAGCCTCACTCGAGGGCGTAGCCATCTCGGGCGAGGTGCACGGCCGGATCCGGATCCCTGAGCCCCTGCAGGGGCTCAAGGGGGCCGCCCTGACCCTGAGCCTCGGCGTGCCCGAGCGCCTGGCCCCGTACGACGGGCGCGTGCGCGTTGAGCTCCGCGACCCGAGCGGCGTTCTGCTCGCTCGGGACCTCGAGCCCGGGGGCTGGGAGGAGCTCGCGGTGCCCATGCCCTCCGCGGCAGAGGTCACGGTGCATCTCATGGGAGAGCAGCCTGGCCGCCGTGTCGCGGTCATGGGCAACGCCCGTGCGGTCCGCGGCAAGGGAGCAGGGCGGACGGTTCTCCTGATCAGCTCGGATACCCACCGCTACGACCACCTCTCGTGCAGCACGGGAGCCGCCAAGGTCTCCACGCCGGCACTGGACGCTCTCGCCGCGCGGGGCACGCGGTTCGACGACTGTTGGTCAACCACCAACGTGACCACGCCCTCTCACGTGGCCCTCCTCACGGGACTTCACCCCGCGGAGACCGCCGTCATCGACAACCGCATGGGTATCACCTCGGAGGTGACGAGCCTCGCAGAGGTCTTCTCCAGCGCGGGCTTCGAGACCGCAGCCTTTGTCTCGGTCCCTCACCTGCGGGATGAGGTGAGCGGCCTGTCCCAAGGCTTCGAGCGCTTCCATGAGGCGCGCATCCACGACCTGGACCTTTCCGAGCGGCTCCCGGCCCTTGAGGATGCTCTCGATCGCACGGCGGGGCGCGATCGCTTCCTGTGGCTGCACCTCTTCGATGCGCACGCCCCGTATACGCCGCCGACCGAGTTCCTCGAGCCCGAGGCACGACCGAGCGACGAAGAGCCTCTGCCCGTGTGGGCGCGCCCAACCTGGGAGCCGGAGGCCGACTCTGCTTGGGACCTTGCTCGCCGGTATCGGGGCGAGGTGCAGTACCTCGACGATGCCCTCGGCCGGATCCTGGCCCATCCCTCACTCGAAGGGGCAACGGTCGCGTTCACAGCCGACCACGGCGAGTCCTTGGGGGGACATGGCATCTGGTTCGATCACCAGGGCCTGTATCCGGACACTCTGCACGTACCCCTGATCCTTGCCGGGCCCGGCATCCCGGCGGGGGTGAGCGTCGGGCGCAGCGTCCAGCAGTCCTGGCTACCCCGTACCCTCGCGCAGCTGACGCTCGGAGACGACGCGGGCTTTCCGGGTGAGGACCTCCTCGGAGAGGAGGCCGCCACAACGCGGTACGCCCTGGCTTCGGGAGCCACGCAGGCGAGCATCGAAGAGAAGGGGGATCTCTTGATCCTGGATCTGGTCGGAGCGGCAGAGCGGCGCGGCCTGCCTTCCCGTCCCCTGCACGGGCACCGCCTCTTCCATCTCGCTCGTGACCCGGGCTGCGCCGTGGATGTGGCCCGGGTCGAGCCCCTGCGGGCACTCAAGCTGCGCCGCAAGCTGATCTCTTGGCTGCGCACCGCAGCGCGACCTGGGCTCGTGCGCCTGGCCAGTCTGTCCGAGGCGGATGAGGCGCAGCTCGCGGCTCTGGGCTACGGAAGCGGGGCCCCCGTCGATGCCCAGGTCGTTCGCGAGTGGTTCCCCGCCAGCTGCGACTGCCCCGAGTGCGCACGCCTGCGCTAGCGGCTTCGGAGGGGCGGGACCGGCGTGCCCGATGCGCGTGTCGTGCGCTCCGGGGCGGCTCTAGACTCGCAGGCATGCGCATCTGCACGGCTCTCCTCGCGATTCTTGGCTCCTTCGAACTCGGCGAGGTGGCCTGGTCGGCCCCTCAGGAGGTCCCCGGACTTCGGGTCTGGACCGACGAGGATCACTGGGCCAACCGGCTCGCGGACTGGAGGGGACGGCGTGGGGGTCCTTGGGCCTGCGTCGAGGGCCGCGAGCGCTGGCCGTTCCGCACGCTCATGCGGCTGACGGAGGCCATGGACCCGCGGAGAGGTGCCTTCCAGATCGCGGTGGAGCTGGAGCCCCTGGATGCTGGTGCCAGCCGGGACGAGCAGGCGGCCGGGATCCTCCTTGGTGCTGGCGGGGGAGACGTGGATCCGCGCATCAGCGCGCAGGTGCACCAGACACCGGCGGCGGACGGTGGCACGCTCGTGCTGGTGACCGGGGACGGGCACCTCGTGATCAAGGACTTCGGTACGGGAGGCGACCGCGGCCAGTGGACCATGCGGAACACCGCGCGCCTCGAGACCCTGACCACCCATGGCGCCTCTGAGGGGGCTCTGGATGGCACCGGGGCCGTTCGGCTCGAGGTGCGGGTCCAGCCCGCAGGTGACGGGGTCGTTCTGAGTGCAACTGCCCAGCGGCTCGAACAGCCTCTGGCTCCTCTGGTGCACGCCGCGGCCGAGCTGCCCTACGAGGCCGTGGACGGCCTGCTGGGGCTCTGCAGCCACGGGGGCGCGGACGGGGGCCGCCGGGGCCACCTGTTCCGGTCCTGGACGACGGGTGGGCCAGGACTCGAGCGGCGCGCGGACGCCCGCTTCGGACCGGTTCTCTGCACCCAGTACACGGTGCACGACGGCGTGCTGAAGCTGACCGCGCAGCTGCCCCCCCTGCCCCTGGCGGACGCTCCCCGCTGGCGACTGGTGGATCTGGATCAGGACCTGACCCTCGCCTGGGCCGACCTCGAGGACGAGTCGTTCGTGGCGCGCTTCCGGGTCGAGGGCTGGCGCGGCGAGGCTCCCAGACGGCTTGCCGTCCAGGGGCTGCTGGACGGAGAGCTGCGCACGAGCCCCACCGTGACGGTCCCCGCGAACCCCGATCCGAGCCGGCCCCTCCGAGTGGGGGCCCTGTCCTGCGTCAAGAGCTACACCGGCGGACTGCAGTGGAACGAGGGGGGGCTGTGGTTCCCTCATGCGGACCTCGTCCGCAACGCCTCCGCGCACGACCCGGACCTGTGGTTCTTCGCCGGGGACCAGATCTACGAGGGGGACCTGACGCCTGCGATCACGGCGCCCTACGAGGATGCGCTGCTCGATTACCACATGAAGTGGCAGAGGTGGTGCTGGTCCTTCGGCGAGCTGACGCGCAGCCGGCCCACCATCACCATTCCGGACGATCACGATGTCTACCACGGGAACGTGTGGGGCAACGGGGGTGTACAGGGCGTCGCGCCCGAGGGACGACAGCTCTCCGCCCAGGACCTGGGCGGCTACAAGCTCGGTCCGCGTTTCGTCCGCGCCGTGCACGGCACGCAGGTCTCGCACCTGCCGGATCCCGTGGATCCGGAGCCCCTTCCAGGGGGGATCCCCGTGTACCACACGGCTCTCGACTACGGTGGAGCGTCCTTCGCGATCCTGGCGGACCGCATGTGGAAGCCCTCGCCCTCGGTGGCATGTCCCGAGGGACAGATCGTGAACGGCTGGCCGCGGGCCGAGGGCTTTGACCCTGTGGCCCAGGGCGATCCCGAGGGCGCCCTGCTGCTGGGACCGCGTCAGCTCGAGTTCCTCGAAACCTGGGGTGCCTCCTGGTCCGAGGAGACCTCGGTGAAGGGGATCCTGTCTCAGACGATCTTCGCGAACCTCGCGACTCTGCCCGCTTCGGCCAACAACGACGGCGTGGTGCCCGGGCTGCGCTACGCCAGCCCGGGAGAGTTCATCGAGGGCGACCTGCGGGCCGCGGATGGCGACTCGAATGGCTGGCCACGCTCAGCCCGTGACCGCGCACTCCGTGCGGCCCGGCGTTCGTACAGCTTCCACGTCGCGGGTGACCAGCACTTGGCCTCGGTGGTGCAGTACGGCGTCGAGGCTCATCGGGACGGTCCCTTCGCGTTCTGCACTCCTGCCGTCGCGAACACCTTCCCGCGACGCTGGTTCCCGGAGGTGGAGGGGGGCGACCGGCCTGCTGGCTCCCCGAGGTTCCTGGGCAACTTCACGGATGGCTGGGGCAACCGGGTGCGGGTCCATGCGGTTGCGAACCCGATGCGGCAGGGGCGCTCCCCGGAGCTGCTGCATGACCGGATGCCGGGCTACGGGATCGTGGATCTGGATCCTTTGACCCAGCAGGTCACCTTCACGGCATGGCCGCGCTGGGCCCATCCTGGGGACGCCGATGCCGCGCCGTATCCGGGCTGGCCGGTTCGCTTCCATGCCCTTGAGCAGGGGCCGGAGCCCGTTGCTCACTCCGCTCCGCTGGTTCTGGATGGAGTGGAGCGCCCACTGCTGCAGCTGGTGGACGAGGCCACGGGTGAGCCGGTCTACACGGTGCGCTGCGGGTCGAGCCCGGTGCGGGCGTGGGCCGTTGCGCCAGGAACCTACAGCGTGCGGCTCGGAAGCCACTCGGGAGACCTCCAGCAGGTGCTTGCCGGCTGGACCGTGGAGTAGAGGGTCCAGGTCAGAGGCCATACGAAGTGCGGGGCGGAAGCCGCCACGCTTCCGCCCCGCTCATGGGGTCTCGCTCCACGGACCGAGGACTAGCCGTCCTCTGTGAAGCGCTCGTGGGCGGGGTCCTCGAGGTCCCGCAGGGCGCTGAACAGCTCACCGGCCTTCTCCTGGTCTCCCGCCAGCAGCGCGGCCTCGGTCTCGAGGGCCACCATCGTGAAGCGGATCATCTCCTGGCGATAGGCCTGCACGAACGCCGGACGCTCCCCTTCAGGCACGCCCGCGGCGCGCCGGGGCTCCATGGTCTTGGCCTCGAGGGCCGCGACCTGCAGCGCGTGCAGGGCCTCGAGCGAGTCGGCGTTCTTCTCGGTGTCACGCAGGCTCCGTCGGAGGGTGCGCACCTGAGCCTTGATCGCCAGCATGCGCTTGTCGAGCTCGGACTCATCATCGTCCGCGGCGGTTGTGGGCGCCCCCGGAAGAGGACTGAGGTCTGCGGTGGGAACCGCGGCCACGGCGCTGAGGCCGGCGAGGCCTGCAAGGAGGAGGAACTTCATGAGGGGTGCAATCAGTAGGGCTCAGAGACGCCGGGAGTGGGGATGGGGTAGGAGCCGTCGGCGAGAGGAGTGACCTTGGGGGTCGCATCCCACGCGAGGCGCTCGGGCATGAGGTCGGTCTCGCTGGCGAGGGCCTTCTCCATGTCCACCTCCTTGCCGCTGTAGGTCGCCATGCGGCCCAGGATCGAGGTCATGGTTGAGGTCGCTCCGTACTCGGCCTCGTTGTGCTCTGCGCCGCTCCTGATGGCCGAGAAGAGCCGGTCGTGCTCGACCTGGTAGGGGTTCTTGACCTCCTCGCGATAGCGCCACTTTTCGCCCTCGGTCTCGATCGAGTAGCGGCTGAAGGTCGCCGTCCCCTTCGTGCCGTGGGCGTGCTCGCTGACGGAGCCCCAGGTGTTCTTCTGGTGGCGGCACTCCGACAGCAGCTTGGTGCCGTCGGCGTAGGTGAACTCGACCATGTGGTGATCGAAGATCTCGCCGAACTCCACCCCCGTGCGGACCTGGCGCCCGCCGACTCCCTGGGCCTTGACGGGCGGGCCGCCCTTTACCCAGTTGCAGACATCGATGTTGTGGATGTGCTGCTCGGCGATGTGGTCCCCGCAGAGCCAGTTGAAGTAGTACCAGTTGCGCATCTGGTGCTCCATCTCGGTCTGCTCTGGGCGGCGGGGGTTCACCCACACGCCAGCCGAGTTCCAGTAGCACCGCATCAGGATCAGGTCGCCGATGGCGCCTTCCTGCACGCGGCGCACGGTCTCCTGGTAGCCCGCGTCGTGGTGGCGCTGCAGGCCGACGCCGACCTTCAGGCCCTTCTGGCGCGAGGCTTCTGCCGCGGCCAGCACCTTGCGCACGCCGGGAGCGTCAGTGGCGACGGGCTTCTCCATGAACACATGACGGTCCTTCGAGACCGCGTACTCGAAGTGCGACGGACGGAACCCCGGAGGGGTCGCAAGGAGCACCACGTCCACATCCTCGTCGATGGCCTTCTGGTAGGCGTCGAACCCCACGTGGCGGCGCTCCGCAGGCACCTCCACGCGCTCGCCGTGGCGCTTCGAGATGGACTCGAGCGCCCCCTCGAGGCGGTCAGAGAAGGCGTCTGCCATGGTCACCAGCTTCACGTCTCCCTCGGTGGCGAGGGCCTGCATGGCGGCGCCCGTGCCGCGGCCGCAGCCAACAAGAGCGACCCGTAGGGTCTCACGCCTGCGGGCGCGACCGGGAGGAAGGGCGAGGGCGGGGCGCGAGAGGGTCAGGGCTGCCGCGGCCGCGCCGGAGGTCTGCAGGAGGCTCCGGCGAGAGGGAGGAGTGGGGGTGCTGGTCATGGGGACGGCCTGGGGTTTGGGGTTAGCGGTCGCCCTTGCGCTGGCGCTGCTCGATGGTGCGGACCTCCTCGAGGTCTGCTTCCCACCAGCGGGCGGCCTGCTCGGGCGTCGGGGGAGTGAGCTGCCGGACCACCCGGAAGCCGAGGAACTTGGCATCGGTGTGGTACCAGATGCTCTTGGGGATCTGGGGGTCCTGGACCTTCCAGCCCGCCTTCGACGCCATGCGTGCAGCGGAGCGCAGGTCCTCGGGATCGTGGTCCCAGGAGCCCCCGCGCACGACGCGCGGATAGAGCTCGGTGGCCCAGGTCACGGGATCGAGCGTGCCGGGCTCCAACCGGGAGTAGGCCTCGGGGTCGTAGCCGTCGAGGCACCACTCGGCCACGTTGCCGTGCATGTCGAACAGGCCCCAGGGATTCGCCGGGCGCGTCCCGACCTTCTGGTACTGATCGTCGGCGTTGTCGAAGTACCAGGCGGTGTCCTCGAGGGCGTCCGGGTCGTCCCCGAAGGAGTAGGCCGTGGTGGTGCCGGCGCGGCACGCGTACTCCCACTCGGCCTCGGTCGGAAGGCGATACCAGCGGCCGGTCTTCATCGACAGCCACTTGGTGTATTGCCGCGCCGCGAACTGGGTCATGCAGATCGCGGGGTAGCCCTCGATCCCCATGTTGAAGTCCATGGGGACATAGGGCGGAGTCGGGCGGCTCACGGCATCGGACCAGGGATCCTGGGGCGTGCCCACCGCGGCGCCGGCCGCTCGGCGCTGAAGGTCCAGGGAGTCGGTGAACTCCTTGTACTCGGCCCAGGTCACCTCGTGGGTCCCGATCCAGAAGGGGGAGAGCTTCACCTCGACCTGGGGCCCCTCGTCCTGCGAGCGGTCATCCTCCTCCTCGGGGCTCCCCATGAGGAAGGTGCCCCCTGGGAGGGCCTTCATGCCGAAGGTGGCCTTGCTGCCGGGGATGGACTCGGTGAAGTCCTGCATCTCCTGGGGAGAGGACGCCTCGGCTCCCTCCACGGGATGAACGGGAGGCGCGCCTTTCGGAGCGTCGGGCAGGACGCGGGGTCCCTGGGTGTCCTGGGTGGCAGGGTCGCTGGAGTCCCCCCGCGCCAGGACAAGGGCGGGCAGGGCAAGGAGTGCGGCCAGGGCCAGGGGAGCGGGACGCGTCGAGTGGCTGCGCTGCATGAGGCTCCAGGGTAACCTCGCCCGCGTGAAGCCGACCTCTCGAGCCCTGCTTCGCGCGGTCTCCTGCGCCCTCGCTGCATGGCCGCTCGGGGCGTGCGGCGGGGCACGGGACGCGGCGCCCGTGAACTCCGTGCAAGAAGGGGCGGAGTGCTCGACCCCAGAGGATGGATGGGAGGAGGTGCGCGCGCGTCGTGCAGCCATGGGGACCTGGTTCGAGGTGCGCGTGTGGCATCGCGGCTCGGGAGGCGCGGAGCAGGCGCTCGAGGCCGTCTGGAGGGAGATCGAGCGGGTGGAGCAGTCCCTGAGCGACTATCGCCCGGACAGCGAGGTACGGAGACTCGAGGATGGCGCCTGGCACTTGCCGTCGCCCATCCTCGCCGAGGCGCTGCAGTGGGGCGGCCAGCTGGTCAGCGAGACGGGCGGGGCCTGTGATGCGACCGTGGGGCCTCTGACGCGACTCTGGCGCCGCGCCGCCCGTCAGGCCGAGCTTCCCTCCGCCGCTCGGCTCGCGACTGCGAGAGGCGCCGTGGGCTGGGCCGGACTCGAGTGGGCACCCGACGGTAGGATTCGGCTTGGGAGACCTGAAATGCGCCTCGACTTCGGCGCCTTCGGGAAGGGCCTGGCTCTGGACCGCGCCTACAGAGCGCTGTGCGCGGCAGGAATGCGCCGGGCGCTGATCGACGGCGGTGGGGATCTGCGGATCGGGCAACCACCGCCGGGTCAGACCGGGTGGGAGGTCGTGGTGGAGGCTCGCCCGGGAGACCGTCAGGTCCTCGAGTTGAGGTGCTGCGGCCTGGCCACTTCGGGGCTTACCGCACGGCCCCTCAGCATTGAGGGACAGGTCCTGGGGCACATCCTCGATCCGCGGACGGGGGCCTGGCTGAACCTTCCTCGGGCGGCCAGCTGCATTGCCCCGACGGCGACCCAGGCAGACGGCTGGGCAACGGCCCTGTGCCTCGAAGGCGGGCCTGCTCTGGAGCAGCTGCCCGACGGAGTGCAGGGGCGCGTGGTCGAGCCTGTAGGGGATGCGTTTGGGATCGAGGTGAGCCCCGGATTCCTTGCGTGGGCACCTGCTATAACAGGCACATGAGCTCCCCCCTTCCCCGCGGCAACCGCCGACAGTTCCTGCGCGCGGGCGGCGCCCTGGCCGCCGCCGGTTCCACTCTGCCCTCGGCCCTCGGCGCGACCCTGAAGGCGGACTCCAAGGAGACCCTGAGCGTTGGCCTCGTGGGCTGCGGCGGACGCGGCGGTGGTGCAGCGGTCAACGCCCTGCGCGCCGACCCCAACGTCAAGCTGGTCGCCCTGGGGGACGCCTTTCCGGACTTCCTGACCTCCAAGCTCGGAAGCCTGAAGGCCATCGGCGACATCGCCGACCGCATCGACGTTCCGGAGGATCGCCAATTCGTTGGCTTTGACGCCTACAAGGGCGTCATCGACAGCTGCGATGTGGTCCTCCTGGCCACCTCTCCTCACTTCCGGCCGCTCCACGTGGAGTACGCGGTGGAGCACGGGGTGCACGCATTCGTCGAGAAGCCGATTGCCACGGACGCGGTCGGCGTCCGCCGCGTCTGGGCCGCCAGCGAGAAGGCGCGGGAGAAGGGGCTCTCCATCAGCTCCGGCCTCTGCTACCGCTACCAGTTCGCCAAGCAGGAGACCTTCAAGCGCGTGCACGATGGGATGATCGGTGATATCACTGCCTTGGAGTGCACCTACAACACGGGCGGACTCTGGCACCGAGGCCGCAAGGCCGAGTGGAGCGAGATGGAGTACCAGATGCGCAACTGGCTCTACTTCACCTGGCTGTCGGGCGACCACATTGCGGAGCAGCACATCCACAGCCTGGACAAGCTCGCCTGGGCCATGCAGGACGACTACCCCGTGAAGTGCACGGCCTCCGGCGGCCGGATCGTTCGCACGGACGAGCAGTGGGGAAACATCTACGACCACTTCAACACGGTGTACGAGTGGGGCAACGGCGTGAAGGGCTTCAGCTCCTGCCGCCAGTGGGTCGGCGCGGACGCGAACGTGTCGGACTTCGCCTACGGCACCAAGGGCACCGCTGCGCTTCAGTCGCACCGCATCAACACCGAGGGGGAGAAGTGGCGCTATCGCGGTGAGGGCCCCGATGACATGTACCAGAACGAGCACGACGCTCTGTTCGCGGCCCTCCGTGCCGGCGAGCGGATCGACAACGCGGACTACATGTGCAAGTCGACGATGATGGCCATCATGGCGCGCATGAGCGCCTACACGGGCAAGACGGTCACCTGGGACCAGGCGTGGAACAGCGAGCTGGATCTCTCGCCGGCGGCCTACGAGTGGGGCGATGTCCCCATGCGCCCGGTCGCGCAGCCCGGGATCACTCCGTTCGTTTGACCTACGAGCAGCCCAGATCCATGTCACGCGGCGTCCTGGCCGCTGGAGAGGAGCCGTCTGCCTTGCAGGGGGCTCCTCCCCGTTCTTGGCCGCAGAGAATGCGGAGGTTGCTTGCCTCGCGGGGACATGCGCCTCTGTCGGCCCTCCTGTTCGTGGCCGCGGCCGCTCCAACGGCCGCCCAGCAGCCCGAGGCCGTACGCCCGGACCTGCTCCTGTTCATGGTCGACGACATGGGCTGGCGGGATCCCAGCTTCATGGGTAGCGGGTATCACCTCACGCCGCACATGGACGCCCTCGCTCGTGAGGGGCTCGTCTTCACCCAAGCCTACGCCGCCGCGCCCAACTGCGCTCCCAGCCGGGGAAGCGTGCACACGGGCACCTGGACCCCCGAGCACGGGATCTTGACCGTTGGGAGTCCGGCTCGGGGCCGCGAGGGGACGCGCCGGCTGCTAGTGCCCGACTCCCGCACCACCCTGGAGGAGGGCTGCTGGACCGTTGCGGAGGCTCTGAGGGATGCGGGCTACCACACGGTTCATGTGGGCAAGTGGCACCTCAGCGAGGACCCGACGGCCTTCGGCTTCGAGCGCAACTTCGCCGGCGGCAAGTGGGGGCACCCGCCCAAGGGCTACCAGGCGCCCCACGGCCTGCCCGGAACCGAGGACGCGCCCGAGGGCAGCTGGCTCACGGAGCTTGAGGGGCAGGCCGCGGCCGAGGTGCTCAGCTCCGAGGAGGACCGGCCCCTCTTCCTCAGCTGGACGCCCTACGCGGTCCACACCCCGATCCAGGCGCCGGAGGGTGAGGTTGCGGCCTTCCGCGAGCGGCTCCCCGATCACGGACAGGGCAACGCCCGGTACGCGGGCATGCTTGCAAGCCTCGACCGGCAGCTTGGGCGGTCCCTGGCGGCACACCGGCGCCTGCGTGGCGGGCGCCCCCTGGTGACGATCCTGACCAGCGACAACGGGGGCCTGGCCCCAATCACCTCGATGGAGCCCCTCAGCGGCTGGAAGGGAATGCTCCGTGAGGGGGGCATCCGCGTGCCCCTCGTCCTGCACGGGGGCCCGTTCGCGCTCGAGGGTGAGTCGTGCCCGGAGCCGGCGCACCATGTGGATCTCGCTCCCACCCTCTTGGCCCTCGCCGGGGTGAGCCTTCCCGCCGGCCTGCGCGGGCGCGACCTGGCCCGGCGGGGAGCTCTGGAAGAGCGCCCGCTCTTCTGGCACTTCCCGTGCTACCTGGAGGGCCGAGGCCACGCTGGAGATCCTTGGCGCGCCCGCCCCGGAGGGGCCCTTCGGCTGGGCCGCTGGAAGCTCCTGGAGGACTTCGAGTCCGGCCAGCTCCAGCTCTTCGACCTCCAGGAGGATCCCGGCGAGGAGCGAGACCTTGCAGCCGCCGAGCCCGAGACCGTCGAGGATCTGCACGGGCGGCTGGTTGCGTGGCGCAGCGCCTTGGGGGCGCCGATGCCCTCGGGGCCCGATCCGGGGTTCGGCGCGGATCCAGAGCCACGGGCCCGATCGGGCGCGCGCTAGACTGCTCGCCCTCCTGGCTAGGAGGTCCGCCATGACCGACTCCTCCGAGAACGAGCGCCCGTCCCGCCACTTCATCGAGGTCGAGATCGACCGCGACCTCGCCGAGGGGCGCGTCCAGAGCGTCCACACGCGCTTCCCACCGGAGCCCAACGGCTACCTCCACCTGGGCCACGCCAAGGCAATCTGCGTGGACTTTGGGCTGGCTACCCAGTACGGGGGCCTGTGCAACCTGCGGTTCGACGACACGAACCCGAGCAAGGAGGAGACGCGCTTCGTCGAGGCCATCCAGGAGGATGTCCGCTGGCTGGGCTTCGACTGGGGAGAGCGGCAGTACTACGCCTCGGACTTCTTCGAACAGCTCTACGGCTTCGCCGAGGACCTCATCCGGGCCGGTGACGCCTATGTTGACGATCTGCCCGTCGCGGAGATCCGCAGCCAGCGCGGAGGCCCCGGCGTTCCAGGAACGGAGTCTCCCTTCCGCGCGCGCAGCCCCGAGGAGAACCTGCAGCTGTTCCGCGCCATGCGGGCTGGCGAGTTCCCAGAGGGACACTGTGTGCTTCGCGCCAAGATCGACATGGCGCATGCGAACCTGCTGATGCGCGATCCCGTGCTCTACCGCATCCTGAAGGCGCCGCACCATCGCACCGGCGAAGCCTGGTGCATCTATCCGACCTACGACATGGCCCACGGCCAGTGCGATGCCTTCGAAGGCGTCACGCACAGCCTGTGCAGCCTCGAGTTCGAGAACCACCGTCCGCTCTACGAGTGGCTCGTGCAGCGCCTCGATGTCGCCGCGCGCCCGCGTCAGATCGAGTTCTCCCGGCTGAATGTGACGCACACGGTGCTCTCGAAGCGCCGCCTCGTCGAGCTCGTCGAGGAGGGGCATGTGGACGGCTGGGACGACCCGCGGCTCCCCACCCTTCAGGGCATGCGGCGCCGGGGCTATCCCGCCGAAGCCATCCGCGCCTTTTGCGCGCGCGTGGGCGTGACCAAGGTCACCAGCACCGCCGAGCTCTCCTGGCTCGAGGACGCGGTCCGTAGCGAGCTCAACCGGACCGCGCCCCGGCGCATGGCGGTCCAGGCACCGCTGCGGGTCGTGCTGACCAGCATCGGGGAGGATGAGGTGATCCGCTGCGAGGCCGTCGATAACCCTGAGGACACCAGCGGGGCGACCCGGCCGGTGGAGCTCCGGCGGGAGGTCCTGATCGAGCGGGACGACTTCCTCGAGGACGCGCCACGGAAGTTCTTCCGCCTGCGTCCGGGAGGCTCGGTGCGCCTGCGCTACGGGCCGGTCATCACCTGCGACGAGGTCATCAAGGACGACGAGGGCGCGGTGGTGGAGCTGCGCTGCTCCCACGATCCGCGCACCTTCGGCGGGGTGACTCCCGAGGGCGAGAAGAAGGTCAAGGGCATCATCCACTGGGTCGCCGCGGAGACGGCCGTGGAGACGGCTCTCTGGAGCTTCGAGCCCCTCTTCAAGGACCCGAACCCGGCTGCTCTCGAGGACTGGCGCCAGGACCTGAACCCGACCTCGCGGGTGGAGGGCACGCTCTGGGTCGAGCCGGCCGCGGCGGAGGCCGCTCACGGTGAGACCTTCCAGTTCGAGCGCCTGGGCTACTACAGGGCAGACCCGGCCGCAGAGAGCCTTCGCTTCTTGCGCACCGTCACGCTGCGCGACACCTGGGCCAAGGTCCAGGGCAAGTAGGCCCTGGTGCCGGAGCTCACTCCTCCTCGTCGACCTCGCTGAAGAAGAGCGCGCCCCACGCGCTCCGGTGGCGGAGGATCAGCAAGAGGTGCAGCCCGCCCATGGTGTAGGGCAAGGCGTAGTCCTTGATGCCGCCGCCGAAGTCGAACGCGTAGCCGACGATGCCAATGGTGACCGGCGTCAGCAGGACCAGGGCGAGGGGCTGAGCCCAGCCGAGGACGAGCAGAGCACCGCCGACCACCTCGGCACCCTTCACCACGGGGAAGACCCAGCTGGTGGACGCCAGGCCCCCAAGGAACGCCTCAGCGGCGCTGGGCGGGGCCGGCATGCCGAAGAACTTCACGAAGTGATTCAGCCCCAGCACCAGGTAGGGCAGGCCCAGAAGCACACGCGCGAGGGTCACGAGAGGAGTCGGCATGGACGCATGGTCGCGACTCGTTCCCGGCGATTTCAAGGACTTGGGGCCATCGGGGGGGCGCGAGCCCCCTCCCGGCCCCGTTCCGGCCTGGAACAGCGGGGCGGGGGCCCGTGCTGGCGCACGGACCCCCGCCTCTGTGCTGTGAGCGGGGTGGGCCCGCTCGAGAGGGTCACCGTCGGGGCTTCACTGGAAGGTCAGCGACACCGCATCCGTGAAGTTGGAGGTGGCACCCACATCACGGAACCAGGTGGTGAAGTGCCAGGTCTCCCCGGGGGCCGGCGCATTGACGCCCGCCACGGGCCAGCCGCCGGTGAGGTCCACCGCGAGGCTGAAGGAGCCCGAGGCTCCGGAGTTCTGGATCTGGCCGGGTCCCGAGAAGCGGCCGATCTGGCCGGCGACGCAGAGGGTGCCCGAGCCGACGGTGGCCGAGCCCGTGGTCTGGCTGGTCACGAACAGGCCGAACTGGTTCTGGGGTAGGCCGCTGGCCTCGAGGGTGAGGTCGTTGTCCGCCAGGACCGCGGACCCGGCGAGGTCCAGGGTGCCGCTGGTCCCCGAGGAGTTCTGGCTGGCCGGGCTGCAGTAGCGCGTGCCAAGGGTGCCGCCGCCGCCGCAGGAGAACTCGCTGATCTCCAGGTCGTCGATGGCGGCCTCCACGATGGACCCCCCGCCCAGGTCGCTGGCCCTGAAGCGCAGCTGCACCTGGGAGGTCGGAGTCACAATCGCGGCCAGGTCGTGGGAGGCCAGGATCCAGCCGCCCGTGTTGTCGCTCGTGGGGCCGACGACCTCGAGGGAGGCCCAGGTGGCTCCGCCGTCGTTGCTGACCTCGATCTCCATCGAGTCCTGGCCGGGGTTGGAGCCCGCGGAGTTGTTGTACCAACGCCAGTAGGAGACCACCGGAGCCGTGAGGCCGGAGAGGTCGTAGATGGGCGAGTAGAGCGTCGTGGTGCCACCATCGATGTCGTTGGTGCCGACCGAGGCGCCGGCGGTGGCGCCGGTCACCCAGCAGTTCGTTCCCGCACCAGGCGTGTGGTCCTCGCCAGGCTGGGCCGTGGTGCCCTGGGGTGAGGCGTTCTCCCAGATGCCTGTGGTCGCGTCGTCGTTCGGGTCACCCACGGTCCAGCCGGTGGGGGCCTCACAGGCGTCCGACGCCGCAATGGAGAAGGTCCCCACGACCGCGGTGTAGGCCGCTGCCGGCGCGCCGGCGGGGAGTGTCAGCGCTCCGCACGCCGGATCCGTGACGGTGTAGTAGAACGCCGGCAGGTCTCCGCACGCGGCGGCCGGCAGGTCGGCCGTCCAGGTGCCCACGGCTCCGGGCACCATGTCGATGGCGGTGAAGCTCACGCCGTCCGCGGCGTACCAGACCTGGGGCGGCGTGGCGGGAGACGCGGTCGTCGTCAGGGTGACGGGCGTCGGAACGCCTGGCGCCATAACGGTCGGCGCGTCCGCGCTCGCGTCCACATAGCTGGGGAGGCAGGCCGCCGCGTGGAGCGTCATGCGCGCTGCAGCGGTCGGGTGGAAGTAGGTGGTGATGTTGCCCGTGCCGCCGCTGCAGAGGTGGCAGTACGACATGATCGTGCCCTGGTTCGTGCAGATCTGCTGGGTCTGGCACTGGCCGAAGTAGCCCGAGGGGGCGCACTCGTCCAGGGGCGGGCAGAAGTCGTGGCTGTGCGGGCTGTCGAAGTTGTGCCCGAGTTCGTGGGCGCAGACCATGAAGTCCCAGTTGGTCGGGGCCTGCACCACCGGGAAGCTGACTCCGGTGTTGATGTTGCCCGAGACCGCGAAGTTGTAGGTGTTGTTGCAGAGCACGCCCAGCCAGGCGACGCCGCCGCCCAGGCTCGCCCCGGACATGAAGTGGGCTGTGCGGCAGTTCAGCGGGATGTTCCCGACCCAGGCGGCCTGGAACTCGTAGAGCAGGTCTACGCTGCTGCCGCCATTGTCCTGGGCGACCCAGGGGTCGCTGCCGTTGCTGGGGATGTTCAGGTAGGGGTGCACCAGGATGGTGTTGGCCTGGGTGTCGTAGCGTTCCCCGATGAAGGTCCACAGGGTGGTGACATAGGCCGTGGCCGCGTTCACATCTCCGAAGATGTCGAAGAGCTGCGTGTCGCACTCGATGGCGACCGAGCACTCGACCTTCGAGCAGCTGCCCATGTTGGCGAGGGGGGGCTCGTCCGTGCCGGGGTTCACGAACACCGGCTCGCCGTTCGGGATCTGGCGCGCCGTCTCACAGTCACCGCGCAGCTCGAACCCGCGCTCGTTGAGGCTGGCCTCCTCCATGAGCACCACGTGCCCCTGGGTCCAATCGCCGCTGTCATCGGGCTGCGGCATCACATGCACGAGCTCCTGGCCGAGCTTGACCCAGCCGCGGCAGCCATGGGGGGAGAAGCCGAGCATGACATCGCTGTCGGGTGCACCCTCGACCGTGCCCTTCCACACGGTGAGCCCGAGGCCTTCGACGATCCCCGGGGCGGGGACGCCGTTGAGGTGCAGGCCGAAGCGGTGGCGCTGCACGGAGAGGCGGTCGAGGACCAGGTCCACGGTGGCTCCGGAGGGCAGCGGGAACCCGGTCAGCTCGACCGTGGCGAGGCTCTCGAGGCCACCAAGGGCCACGAGGTCGGGCTGGAGCAGCAGGGCCTCGAGCCCGGCATCCGTTCCGATGCTGCTCATCGGGAACGGGAGCTCAGGACGCTGAGCCAGGGCGGGGGCGCACAGGAGCCCCAGGAGGGCATATTTCAGGTTTCTCATGGCGAATCGCAGAGACCGTTGGGACGGGGGGGAAGACCACCCCAATCTGCGCCCTGCGCCAGGAGGTTGGGGGGCCGGTTTGTGTCCCCGCGGGGGATACCGATCGGTCTCAACCGGGGGCTCGAGGCCAAGACCCGCCGCTGGGCGCTTGACTCGGCCCGCCAGCCCTCTATTCTTTGCGCGCCTTCCCCGATAGCTCAGTTGGTAGAGCAACCGGCTGTTAACCGGTTTGTCGCAGGTTCGAGTCCTGCTCGGGGAGCCACCTTCGCTTGGGCCGCGCCTTTGCCGGAGGCGCCCCGTTGGGCTTCGGCGCTTGAGCGTCAGACCAGGACGGCGCCGTCAGCGGCGGCGCCGGCGCCCGGCTCCACCGCCGCGCTCGTTGAGGGGCAGGTCCAGGAGCGTGGGGTCGAGGGCCTCCAGGGCGTCGAGGCCTTCATCGAGGCGCTTGGCCAGATCGAGACGGTCCTCGCCCACGGCGGCCCGGCGGATGGTGAACGCGGCTGCCACCGGGGACATGCCGACCCCGTCACGGGTGGCCGCGGAGAGCGGCCGCAGGCGGAAGGCCTCGAGGATCAGGTCCACGGCGGCCCCGCGCTCGTTCTTCTCGTTGGCGAGGCGCGCCCGGCCGGCGATGCAGAGCACGCGGTAGTGGAGTCCGGAGTCGGACTGCTCGGGGTTGGCGTCCTCCCAGGCGGCGTACAGAGCCTCGGCCCGCTCATAGGCCGCCCAGGCCTGGGTGTAGGCCGCGTCCGCAGACTCGGGAGCCGGCGTGAAGCGCCAGACTTCGGCGGCGATGCGCGCCGCGTGGGCGCCGTACCAGTCCGTGTGGGGGCGCGGGGACTCCGCGGTGAGGAGGCGCTTGTAGTGCTCTTCCAGGCGTAGGGGGCCTCCCTCCTTCAGCAGGGCCATGCGCAGGCGGCCGTGGAGCTCGGGAGAGGCAGGGAACCTGTCCAGGCCCGATTCCAGGGCCTCGAGCGCCGGCCCATCCGCGCCGAGCCCCTTCAGAAAGTCGTGGTGCTGGAGGACATGGGCATCGGAGGCCTCGGGGTGCCGTCCCAGCACGGTGTAGGCGGCATGCACATCGGAGACCCACTCGGGGGGGAAGTCCTGCCCGGCCTTGCTGGCCGCCTCGATGGAGTCTCGGCGGCCCTTGGCGAACAGCGAGAGGACCGCCATGGCGTTCCAGGTCTCGGTTCCCGCGGGGAGTGCCTTCACGGCACGCGCGGCACGCTCCTGTGCGCGGACGGGATCCCCCAGGTACCAGCGCGCGAGGCTGATGGCCGCGTCCAGACGCCACCCGCTCGCCCCGGCCTCCTCGGCGCGCAGGGCGGCATCTAGGGCGTCGCGGAAACGAAGCTCCTGCAGGCGGCCGGCCTGGGCACCCGCCGCCATGGGGGAGATTGCGGCTCTGGGGTCGACAGCCAGGGCGAGCATCGCCTCCGCGAACTCGAGCTCGGCCTCGGGGTCTGGCAGGCTCGCGAGGCGGGCGGCGGCATACTCGAGGCGTGACTCCACGGCGCCGCGCTCCTTGGCGACCGGGGCCGTCCGCCCGCTGCCCTTCCACCGGCTCGGATCCACGGTCTCCGAGCCCGAGCCGAGGCCGCGCTGCACCACGGCCAGGGTCTTGCCGCGGGGGTCCAGGTCACCAAGCCGGTCGAGGCTGGCCACGAGGAGCAGCCTCTCGTCGGCGGGCATGGGGACCTTGAGGGCCTCCATGATCAGGTCGATGGCCGCAGGATTCTCGCTCGCGGCAAGGGTGCGGCGCGCGATCGAGGCCAGCTCGCTATCCAGCCCGAAGAGGGCCTGGCGCAGGATCTGCAGGGGCGCCTTCGAACCCAGGGCCTCGGCGCGCTGCAGGAGGTCCTTGCGGGCGGCGCGGTCCCCCTTGGCGTAGAGCGTCTCCACGAAGACGCGGTCCGCGGAGTCCGTGGAGGCGATTCGCTCGTCGAGGCTGCGATCCCCCTCGGGCTCGGGATAGGGCTCGAGGACGCGCTCGGTGATCCCAGTGGTGATGCGTTCGAACACCGACTCGGTGTCGAAGGCGTAGTACACGTCATAGACCTCCTGCTTGTCGAGCTCGACCATGATGTGGCGCGGGGCCACGCGCGTCTCATCGAAGTACTGGTCGTGCAGCAGGGGCTCGATGGCGATGTGCTCGCCGCAGGTCACGCCGCCAAAGCGGGGGCAGGGAATGCGGTTGCCCTCCTCGTCGTGGTCGCGCGGGGTGTGCCGATACACCGACGCGATCACCGAGACATAGGGTTCGAAGAGCTTGCCGATCTCGGGCTGGCGGTAGCGGATCCCCGCGTAGTGCTCGCTCGCGATCTCGCCGTCCATGTTCACGGCGATCATCAGCGGGCGTCCGGTCCGCAGCGCGAGCGCAACGGCGTCATCCCAGGTGCGCTGCCAGGTGATCAGGCAGGGCTTGGCCCAGTCCTCAGCGGTGGGTGCGTACCAGATCTCCTCGCGGGAGCGGCCGTCCTGGGGGGCGCTTGCGTGGGCGGCGGAGGCCAGCGCGAGCAGCGCCGCGGGAACGGCGAGGACCCCTCCGAGGGAGGGGCACCGGGAC